>NZ_JBQENW010000002.1:82509-540882 GCF_052044835.1 Bacillus sp. 22475
GTATATAGAATACTATAATCATAAAAGAATTAAGGCAAAATTAAAGGGTATGAGCCCAGTACAATACCGGGCTCATACCCTAGAGGCTGCCTAATGAAACAACCTGTCTAACTTTCGGGGGTCACTTCATGGTGGCATAAGGCTTTTTCTTATTTCAATTTGAATACTATCGCTTCATACGGACGTAATGTAATGTTATCTATCGATCCGATTTCTACATCGTAATTGTGTATGAATAATTCTGATTCACTATAACTAATATCTTCAGGCATTTCAAATACACTTTCATTCGCAGTAAAGTTTGCAATAACAAGTAGTTTTTCGTCTCCATATGTTCTTACATAAGCAAAAATAGAAGGATTATTCTCTAATATTAAATCATATGATCCATATACAACTATTTCATTATTTTTGCGTAGTTCAATTAATTTCTTATAGTAATAAAAAATTGAACCTTCATCTTGGATTGCTTGTTTCACATTAATCTCTTTATAGTTAGGATTTACAGTAATCCAAGGTTCACCTTTTGTAAATCCAGCGTGATTCTGATCATTCCACTGCATCGGAGTTCTAGCATTATCACGACCCTTTATATAAATAGATTCCATTACTTTTTCTATATCTTCACCATGGTCTATCACTTTTTCTTTATACATATTTAACGTTTCAATATCTCGATATTCATCAATTGATTGGAATCGAACGTTCGTCATTCCGATTTCTTCACCTTGATAAATATATGGCGTTCCTTTCATCATATGAAGAACTGTCGCTAACATTTTTGCTGATTCAATGCGATACATTCCATCATTACCGAAACGAGATACAACGCGAGGCTGATCATGATTATTCCAATAAAGGCTATTCCATCCGGTATGCTCTAATGCTTTTTGCCACTTTGTTAAATTCTCTTTTAAAGTAAGAAGTGAGCATGGTTTTACATCCCACTTTCCACCTTCTCCTGAATCTAAATCCATATGTTCAAATTGGAATACCATTTGCAACTCTTTTCGTTCTTCTCCAGTATACAATTTCGCTTCTTCTGTCGTTACACCAGGCATTTCACCAACCGTCATAATATCATAATGCGATAATACCTCCTCATTCATTTCATGTAAATATTTATGAATGTTTGGACCGTTCATAAAATGCTTATGACCTGAAACATACCTCTCTTCTTCTGTTTCAACAGCTGGTAATCCCTCCTCTTTAGAAATAAAATTAATAACATCCATGCGGAATCCATCAATTCCTTTTTCTAACCAAAACTTCATCATCTCATAAACATCTTGTCTTACCTTTTCATTATCCCAGTTTAAATCTGGCTGTTTTTTAGAAAACAGATGTAAATAATATTCATCCGTCATTTCATCATACTGCCATGCAGATCCACTAAAAGCAGCTCCCCAGTTGTTCGGTTCTTTCCCTTCTTTTCCAGGACGCCATATATAGTAATCTCTATATTTATTATCTTTTGATTTGCGTGATTCAATAAACCAATTATGTTCATCAGATGTATGATTAACAACTAAATCCATCATCAGTTTCATATTGCGTTCATGCATTTCATGTAATAGCTCATCCCAATCTTCCATTGTTCCGAATTCGTTCATAATTTTACAATAATCGCTTATATCATAACCATTATCATCATTTGGAGATTCATAGACTGGTGATAACCAAATCACATCAATTCCTAATTCTTTTAAGTAATCTAGCTTTGAAATAATCCCTTGAAGATCTCCTATACCATCACCGTTACTATCCATAAAGCTACGAGGATAAATTTGATATACTACGCTTTCTTTCCACCATTGTTTTTCCATTATGCTACCCCATTTCATTCATAATTCATTTTTCTTTTTTTAAGGCGCAAACGTTTTCATTAATGAATGATAACAGATTCTATCTCAATTTAAAATAGCGCTTACAATTTTTATTGTTCTTTTTCTAAGAAAACATGCGAAAATCACTAATAACTCTCCAATATATGAAAACGTTTTATTTTTTTATTTATTTTTTGAATCTATTCGTTTATAATGAACTCAAAGAAAACGTTTGCATAATTATTTCTAGGGGGAAATACCATGGCAGAACTTAAATTAGAAAACATTTATAAGATATATGATAATAACGTAACAGCTGTAACTGATTTTAATTTACACATTCAAGATAAAGAATTTATCGTATTTGTCGGTCCTTCTGGATGCGGAAAATCTACAACATTACGAATGGTAGCTGGACTTGAAGATATTTCAAAAGGCGAGTTTTCAATTGATGGTAAACTAATGAATGATGTTCCTCCAAAAGATCGAGATATCGCAATGGTCTTCCAAAACTACGCTCTTTATCCACATATGAGTGTATATGATAATATGGCATTTGGATTAAAACTTCGAAAAATACCAAAAGATGAAATCGATCGTCGTGTGAAAGATGCAGCAAAAATTTTAGGACTTGAACAATATTTAGATAGAAAACCGAAAGCATTATCAGGTGGACAGCGCCAACGTGTTGCGTTAGGTAGAGCAATCGTTCGAGATGCAAAAGTTTTCTTAATGGATGAACCATTATCAAACTTAGATGCTAAACTCCGTGTTGCAATGCGCTCAGAAATTTCTAAGCTACATCATCGCCTTGGAACAACAACAATTTATGTAACACATGACCAAACAGAAGCAATGACTATGGCTTCGCGTCTTGTCGTTATGAAGGATGGAAAGATTCAACAAATTGGAACACCAAAAGAAGTATATGAAACACCAGAAAACATTTTCGTGGGTGGATTTATCGGGTCACCAGCGATGAACTTCTTCCGTGGTAAATTGACTGAAACCGATTTCGTTATAGACAATACTATAAAAATCAAAGTATCTGAAGGAAAAATGAAGATGCTACGTGAACAAGGCTATGTAAATAAGGAAATTGTTTTAGGTATTCGCCCGGAGGACATTCATGATGAACTACTATTTTTAGAAGCTTCACAATCTACTACTTTCACAACAAAAATTGAAGTTGCTGAATTGTTAGGTGCTGAATCTATTTTATATATGAAACTTGGAAATCAAGATTTTGCAGCACGTGTTGATGCAAGACATATATTCTCACCTGGAGACCAAATTAAATTGGCATTTGATTTAAATAAAGCGCATTTCTTTGACAGCCAAACAGAACAACGTATTCGCTAAAAAAATTTCCTTCTATATAACATACAAAAAAACCGTCCACATATATTGAGGGCGGTTTTCATTATTATACTAGGGCTTCTACTGTATGAAATGATTGTCCTTTCGTGCCAATAATACCGAAAATCGGTAAATCACTAAGCACCACTTCTTCTTGCTGTTTCATAAAAGATGACGTTAATTGTTTTATCTCTATCCAAACGTCATTAATACAAAGTACATTGGAATCGTTCTCTTGTTGGCGAGAAAAAATAGAATCTATTTTATATAAACCAGCATTTTGAAAAAGCATGTCAATGCGATTGAATGCATTCAAAGTAATGCTAATAACGCGTTGCCAATCTCCTTGCTTTTCCATATCATAGAATACAAAAAGGGCTTCTCCGCCTAGATTCGTAATTTCCTCCACTGTTGCTTGTCCACTTTCTTGATCAATGTCCGTCACAATTACTTTTGCGCCTTGTTTAGCCAACAAAAGAGCTGTATTACGTCCAATACCGATGCCACCGCCAGTTACGATAGCAACTTTTCCTGCAAGCTTCATTTTCATTACCCCTTCTATAAGTCTTACCGTCATTCAGTATACTCCTTTATGAGATTATTCTGCAAGCAAGAAAAATTGCTATTCGATTTGTAAACGTTTACTTTTTATCCTTCTTTTTTCTTACTCTTACGCTGATCAAGAACTAGACCGATAAAAATGAGAATGCCCCAAAAAATTATGCTACCTCCTGTCATCTCAACTTCCCCCTTATTATATAAAGTAAAACTTTAATCAGCCCCAAATGGTGAGATAAAGATATTATTTTTAATTATTATACCATTATCTTAATTTTCAATCTATTATAAATAGAAATGACACATTTAAGCTTTTCCTTACTGTAAATATTCACAATATACTTATAAAATAAAAAAAGACCCTTTTATATATAAAAAGGGTCTTTTTTTATTTTATTATACAAGACTTATTATTTTCGTCTTTGTAATTAAGTCCTGAAAACCGCAATTGTCTTTGCGGAACAACATCATATATACGTTACATATTAATGGAATTCCTAATAGCAATACGTTGGGTAATAACACTACAAAAAATCTTATAATTAATGTTTGCAACGTTAGCTTTTCACTCTTCAATGAAATTAATTTTATTCTTGTTACCTTTTTGCCAAGTGTAACACCGTTCCAAATAAAGGGTAACACAATAAAATATATCGCCATTAATATGAAAACTACTGCGAAATCATATCTAAAATCACCTAAGCTTATATTAAAGCGCTTAAACATAGCACTATAGTTTCCGGTCATAATAGCTACTACTGCACCATACATAACCGAGATTAAAAACATGTCAATTAGGGAAGCACCTATGCGATTCATTACAAGCGCTGGACGATGCATCTTTAACTTCATTTTATGTCGACTCCTTCATATCCTTCTTTACCCGTCTCATCGTACCACTTCTAAAAAACATTGTAAACTAGCGTTTCTCTTACTTTTCTTGTACAATTTGTTACAATAGCATTATAAAGGAGGTTCCCATATTGAAAAAATGGATAATCCTATTCGTCGCCTTCCTATTAACTGGTTGTGCAGGAAACACAAGTCACTTAACTTATACGGTTAACGATGAATACGAACTCATACGTACTTCTGGAAATGCATTTGAACTTTTCCCCTCGCAAGATGCTGTATATGCCACACAATACATCCCTGCAAAAATTACAGACATTGCTTGGGATGATAAATACATTATTGCAAAACAAACTGAGGAAAAATCAGATCCAAATAACCCTGACGCAGCAATTGCAAATAAAAAAAGTGAACATTATTGGATTATTGACGTAAAGCACAATAAACGTTTCGGTCCCTACAATGAAAAGCAATTTAATGAACAAAAAGATGCGTTTAAAATTAAGGTGCCTTTTCAAAATATAGATTCATACATAAAAGAAATAAAAAAACAGTCAGCATAATATTTGAATGCTGGCTGTTTTTTCTTACATTATTTTAGTGAGATGTTAAACGTTTGTGGCTCTTTTACAACATCTTGTGTTTCTGAATCTCCTGCAAGTAAATCATCAGTTGTAAACTGAATATCCTTTACCTTGTCTTTTCCATCGTCAAGTATTAAACCAATAATACCATCTCTTATTTCACCAGGCTTATAGTCTTCTCTTGATACATTTTTTGTACCAACTAACGTATCTTCGTCATATAAAAAGTTTTGAGTGGCTACTTTAAAATGTTGCTTACCATTAATCATAACATCATTCATAGAGAAAAATTGCATATTTTTATTTCCGCTATTCTCCACTTTATATGTAATCTCAACGTAACGAATTGTATTACTAATCTCTGTTCCACTTAGCGATGCATATAATTCTGCATCTTCTTGGCTTACTTTATCCCCTAATCTACGTTTTACTTCTTCAGGAGTTAGTGCCGTGTATACTTTCAATGTATTTTTTGCCTTTTCACTCATTTGTGATAAAGAGATTACTTTCACATCTTGTACGTGAATTTTCATTGGCGCTACTTCAAATGTTTGATTCACAGAATGCATCTGCTCTAACTTGAAAGTACCCCATCCTGTTTCTTTCACTTTTTGTCCTACTTTTTTCAGCTCACGCCCACCATATTCTTTCGTTTCAGGAATAGATTCTTTCTTCTTCGGTTCAGCTTTCTTTTCTTCTTGATGGAAGCAACCACTTAACATAAGAAGAAAACTACATAAAACAAAAATACTTTTCCATGCTTTCATCATTTCATTTCTCCTAACGCTATCATTCATGAATATAAAATTAGTCCCTTGCTTTGTAAACTATAGAAACAATGACAAGTCCACAAAATGAACTTGTCAGTCCAGATACTATTATACCTCCAATTTGGAAAATATGAAAATAGGGATCTAGGAACGCATGCACGATAAATATAAAAGCTGTCACAATGATTATCGAAACCCAATACTTTCTTTTTTCTGAAGCTACAATTATATCTTTCCCTGTTTCATCTTTATACTTCCATAGTACGTATAATAGTAATAATAAGCCAACACATGTACTCCCATGTTGCATATATTTATACAATGGAATACTGCGTAATTCAATTTGTAACAATGGTATTTTCATAACGAAATAGCCTGTATTATGAGTAAATGCATCCCAAACGACATGCGTGAGCATACCGAATAATGCAGAATAGCAAAATACAAAGAATTCTTTCCAGGTATGTAGCCCCCACCTCTCATCTATTGCATATGAATAATAACCAGCAAACGGTTTAGGTAAATGCGTTATAAACGGCTTTTTTAAAATGTAATGATATATGTATGCGAGTAGAAATACAAGCGGTAAATTTAAATATAAGAACCCAAGCCATGTATGGCCAATAACACCATAGGCTCTAAAGTATAAAAAATATTCAAAGTCAGGCGCCATACTACCTAATATAAGAGCCTTTACTGAAATATGTTCAGAATGCTTTTTCGCAAAAGGAAGAACTGCTGCTGGATGTGCAAATGTAAACGGCATACTTTAACTCCTTCTCACATTTTCAATAGAATACCATCTATCATAACGAGAGAATGGATTTTCATGCAATATTTATTTTCACATTGGAATATGATAGTTTAAATGATATAATCCACATAAAATATTCAGAAAATAAGGAAGGAATTCAGGTGTCATTAACACTTGTATTTGCTGTCTTTTTAGAATCAAAATCCGTTATGAATTGAGGTTTATATATTGATTGACGTACCCTTTTTACAAAATGTCACGTTAAAAAAAGAAAATATCCCTAGTTTTTCCGCATATCCTTACTGCTTACCCGCTATCCGAACATTACAATCACTAGCTTTCCATCCAAATGTAACATTCATTATTGGAGAAAACGGAACAGGTAAATCAACATTACTCGAAGCAATTGCAATTGCGTTAGGTTTTAATGCAGAAGGTGGAACGAAGAACTTCCGCTTTAGCACAAACGATTCCCATTCATCTTTACATGAATACCTTCGAATTTCAAAAAGTTTCAATACACCAAACGACGGTTTCTTTCTTCGCGCTGAATCATTTTATAACGTTGCTTCTTATATTGATGAAATAGATGCTGATAGAGAAGCACGTGGGAATCCGGTTATCAACTCTTATGGTGGTATCTCACTACACAAACAATCACACGGTGAATCATTCTTCTCATTATTTATGAACCGTTTTTCAGGACAAGGTTTATACATTTTAGATGAGCCTGAGGCCGCTCTATCACCGATGAGACAACTTTCCATGCTCATTCGAATGCATGAGCTAGCGGAACAAGGTTCACAATTTGTTATTGCGACGCATTCTCCTATTTTAATGGCTTACCCTGAATCTACTATATACTCTTTAACACAAGAGGGAATTCACGAATCCACATTAGAAGAAACTGAGCATTACCAAACGACGAAACTTTTCTTTGAAAGTCGCGATCGATTATTCCATCATCTATTTGAGTCGTAAAAAAAGAAGCAGCAATAGCTGCTTCTTTTTTATAGTGCTTCTATAAATAAGGCAACCCCGATACCGCCACCGACGCATAAAGAGGCAATTCCTTTTTCTAACCCACGTCTTTTTAATTCGTGAATTAAACTTACTGTAATACGAGCCCCTGTACAACCAATTGGATGCCCAAGTCCTACGCCACTACCGTTTACGTTCACTTTTTCACGGTCTAAGCCTAACTCTTTCTCTACAGCTAAATATTGAGCAGCGAAAGCTTCATTAATTTCAAGTAAATCTGCATCTTCTAATGACCAATCCACTTTTTCTAAACCTTTACGAATTGCTGGTGCTGGTCCAATACCCATAATTTTCGGATCTACCCCAGCTACTGAATATCCAACAATTCTAGCTAACGGTTGTAAACCTTTTTCTTTCGCTTTTTCTTCGCTCATTAATACTAGAACTGCACTCCCGTCATTAAGACCAGATGCATTCCCTGCAGTTACTGATCCATCTTTACGGAATGCCGGCTTCAATCCAGCCAATTTCTCAGCTGTAATATCTGCACGTGGATGTTCATCCTTCGAAAATACAATTTCTTTTCTACGCTCTTTTATTGTAATAGGAACAATTTGATCGTCAAAGTATCCAGACTCGATTGCTTGTAGTGCTAGTGTGTGACTACGAAGCGCAACTTCATCTTGTTCCTCTCTTGTAATTTCATATTGTTCAACTAAATTTTCCGCTGTTTCACCCATCATAATATGGTGAATCGGATCTTCTAACACTTCCCACACCGTATCACGAATTTCTCCGTGCTGTAGACGTTGTCCCCAGCGGTGCTGTTTCAATGCATAAGGGCTCGAACTCATCGCTTCTACTCCACCTGCAACAACAACATCACTTACACCTAATTGGATTTGCATTGCAGCTGACATAATTGCTTGCATACCTGAAGAACATTGGCGTTGGATTGTATATCCCGTAACTGTGTCAGGAAATCCTGCCGCTAATGCAGCTGTTCTCGCCGTATTTGCTTCATCAGTTCTTTGAATACAATGACCTAAAATTACTTCATCAACTTCATGTGGTTCTACCCCGCCTCGTTTTACAGCTTCCTGAAGTACAGGAACAGCTAATTCTACTGGCGTTACATTTTTTAGCGCTCCTCCAAAAGTTCCAATTGGTGAACGAACTGCAGCTGTAATAACAACATTATGCATTTTGTACTTGCCCCTCTCTTATGTACCCTAGTCAGTTTTTAGGTGAAATTCCATAAGATGTATATCTACAACTATCATACTATAAACATACTAAAAAATCAAAATATTTCATATAATAAAAATAGAAGGAATTAACCTTCTATTCTGTCAGTGCATATAAAAACTTTTGCAAAATTTTCTCTGTCGTTTCATTCAATTTTGGCAACTTATCTACTGGAAAATATTGAAGTTTCAACCCTTCATGATCGAGCTTTAATTCCCCGCTCACATGATGTGCCTGATACAGATGAATGACATTGAAAATTTCATCGCCATTCGGATAACGGAAATATACTTCTTTTCCTGATAGAACACCAAGAAATTGCATTATTTTTGCAGTTAACCCCGTTTCCTCAAATAACTCTCTACGTGCCGTTTCTTCTGTCGTTTCACCCAGTTCCATCGCCCCGCCAGGTACACCCCAATCATATGTATCTGAACGATATTGAAGCAATACTTCTTGTTTATCATTTAATATAATGATTGCTGATCCTACGAGAATAAGCGGTCTTGTACCAACGACTTTTCGTAACTCTTCAATATACCCCATATGTAAATTCCCCTTTCCCTAACCTCCCTTATCATAACAAAATTTCTCTCTTTTTGTTCATGTAATTTTAAAGAAAAAAAGGAAGCTTTCGCCTCCGTTTTTTCATCTTTATTTCTTAAAACTTTCATATTTTACAGCTTCAAAAGCTTCCTCAATTTCATCATTACGATAATGGACATATGTAAAACGACCCAATTCTACTAATCTTGCTATTTCCTGTAACGCTTTATGCTGCTCATATGTTTCTTTCAGCTTAATATGTACATAAAACTTCATTAAAGGATGTTCATATAAAGGTTCTCCCACCTCTACATATACATCTTCAACCCCTTGTACAACTCTTACATAACTCGCAAATTGATAAAGTGCTTCTCTGTCTGAAACGATTTTTAATGTATACATATATTCTCCCCCTTTCCTTTACTATATCAAAAAGACGACCATACCATGTTATAGAACTATGAAATTTTTTCGACTTGTCATCTATATATTCAATAAAGAAGGCGTTTATCCATACATGACATCTTTTTCCCACATATATTATAGGAAGAACTTTTTTTCATTTGAGGTGTTCCTTATGGATCCATACGTCAATATATGTATTTGCATTACTCCCGGCGCCGATATTTCTGATGACCGCATCGCAAAAGATTTAGCTGTTGCAGAATCAATTTGGCACCCCATTACATTTCAAATTCAAGAAGTAATTGTATTAAATGAACTTTTCCGTTTTTTTGACCGTGAAATCAGTTATAAAAATTCCATTCAAAGTCAAGAAAAGTTGGCATCCTTTTTCCAAACATGTGTAAATGAAGCTCCTGAATGCGACCTTTATATTTGTTATATTGGCAGTGATTATTTCAAAGAAACTGCAGTAATTGCCTGCGCTTATTCTTTAGCAAAACAACAGCAACTTACTGGCTATATCGTTTTAACAAATTCGGCTGCTCCTATGAAAAATATATATACGCTCGCTCACGAAATCGGTCATATTTTATTTACAAGACGTATTCATGGAAAACTTACTCATGCAGATCCTCATTCTCCAACCGGTTCGGAGCACCACCCTTCTCCAACAAATCTTATGTATCCGATAGTCCCTCGTCCAGAAAACGTTCATATTCATTCCTTATTAACAACAGAACAAAAAGCGCTCTCTTTACAAAGCTCTTTACTACAAAGAAAAAAACAGTAACCCTCATGTTACTGTTTAAAACACCTTATTCCAATCAATAAACCAAATCCCGGCTGCTAGAAATAAAAATAGTCAACTAAATGTAAATGTAATCCCTCTAAAAATCCCTATATAATATTTCTTTGGAAATAATTTTTTGTATATCCAGAGCAGCCGCTTTTTATTGAATTTCTAGTTCCCAATTTTTCTTTCTTCAATTTTTAAAGACCATCTCATTAATCCATATATACTTCCATACATAAGTAAGGTCTTTGCAATTCCCCAAAATACATTTCTTTCTTCTAAGTCTTTAAATAAGAACATAATCGCAAGAGGAACAATTAGTACCACAACACCCATCCAACCAAGAACATATACTTCACCAATAAGAAGTAATAAAAATATAGTTACTGCTAATATATATGTCTGTATTGTCGACAATTGTAAAATTGGCGTCCCATACCATTTATTCATAAATATTAATAACACTAATAATAAAATAGGTATCATCACTGCTACATAAATAATTCCAAACTCTACTAATTTACTTTTAAAAGAAGACATTCTAAACGCAACAATCGTTCCAATAATCGTAATGATTAAAACGATAGGATAACCGATTAACTGTACATTCGTTAACGTAAATTGTTGATTCGGATTTCCAAATAAAATATTTGTAAGTAACCAATATCCTCCTATTCCAATTATCATTCCTAAAATAGTCTTTATACTCCCGCTTTTATCCTTCTCCATCTCTTTCGCTAATTCTTCCGCATACTCTTTTGGTGAGTCACCAAATATGTCCCTTACCGTCTTCCCCTTTTTTTCACCTTCTATTAAATGAAGCTCTGCATCTTCTAGAAAGGCGTCCATCTCTTCTTCTTTAATCCCTTTTGTTATTAAATATACTTTCGTATCGATTAAAAACTTTTCTCCTTCTTTAGAAACATTCATTATAACCACTCCCTTATTTAACCATTTTTCTTCTATTCGTCTTCATCATAATTTCAAGGAAAATTAAAATAAATAAACTTCCATATAAACATATAATTTGAAATAACATTGGCATGAGATCTTCAGATGTAAATGTTTTAAACATTAACATAATAGAAAGCGGAATGATTAAATATAAGTTTTTAAACCATCCTTCAAAATATATATTTATCGCTACTGTGATGATAAAAATCCCACCAGCTACTATATAACTTTGGACTTCGGTGAATGTGAGCATTTTTGTAGGATATATCACATCTAATATCGTAACAGCTCCTAATAAAAACAATGGAGCAATCATAACTAAAGACCACATGGAAAACCATATTTTTGTAAAGCTTGTGACGAAGCTCATTTTGCGAAGTAGAAAATTAGGACCCATAACAACTAAAATCAATGAAAAACTGTAACCGATACACTGAATAAGTGAAATCTGTAACATTCCATTACTCACTATTAAGATAGAAGCAATAATCCAAAAAGATACGATATTCATTACTGTAAAACCAATTTGCTTCCACGTTTCCTGTCTATCTCTTTCCATCACTTTTACAAGTTCATTTGCATATTCTTTCGGTGAGCTTCCGAAAATATCTTCTACACTCTTCCCCTCACTCTCACCTTCTATTAAATGAAGTTCTGCGTCTTCTAAAAAGTTTTCAATATCACTTTCTTTCACACTCTTTGCCGTCAAAAATAATCTCATATCTAACAAAAACTTTCGTGCTTCACTTGATAACATTATTTTCTCCTTCCCTTCCCTTCAAGTAGACGTTCTACACTACTTTGCATGGCTTCCCAGCGATCCATAAATTCATCAAGTGCTTCCTCGCCTTTTTCTGTTAATGTGTAATATTTTCTCTTTGGACCAGATGGAGATTCCTTCATTACGCTTGTTATTAATCCTTCTTTTTGCATTCGTATTAATAACGGATAAATACTTCCCTCACTCGCCATTGTAAAACCATACTTTGCTAGCTTCTCACTCATTTCATAACCGTATATTTCGCCTTCAGAAATAATAGCAAGTAAGCATCCTTCTAAGATCCCTTTCAGCATTTGACTTGTCGACATAATTCAAATCCTCCTGCTATCTTGTTTTACAAGATAGATAAGCGTAAGTATCTTGCTTTACAAAATAGTATAGCAAAGACTATTTTGCAAAACAAGATAGCTAACGATATTTTTTCCAAATGTTTGCAGGATTTTCATTATAACCTCTCTAAATAGAGCACTATGAAAACTTTATTATGAAGGGATGTTTTTCATCATGGTTACAAATCGAGTTGTCTTTTTAACAGGTGCTGCGAGTGGTATTGGATATGAAATGGGAAGTGCTTTTGCAAAAGAAGGTGCAAAAGTTGTGATTACTGATCGTCTTGAAGAACGTGCGAAAGAAGCAGCTGAACAATTACAAAATGAAGGTTTTCAAGCTATCGGTTTAAAATGTGACGTTACATCTGAAGAGGAAATTACAGCATCAATTTCTCAAACAGTTAGTCATTTCGGTTCATTAGATATATTAATTAACAACGCAGGAATGCAACACGTTTCACCCATTGAAGACTTTCCAACGGAAAAGTTTGAGCTACTAATTCAAATTATGCAAATTGCTCCGTTTATCGCAATTAAGCATGCCTTTCCGATTATGAAACAACAAAAATATGGTCGTATTATTAATGTCGCTTCTATTAACGGCCTTGTCGGGTTTGCTGGAAAAGCTGCCTACAATAGTGCAAAACATGGCGTAATTGGATTAACAAAAGTTGCCGCTTTAGAAGGTGCTACGCATGGTATTACTGTTAATGCCCTTTGCCCTGGTTATGTCGATACCCCTCTTGTACGTAATCAACTACAAGACTTAGCTACTACACGAAATGTACCACTTGAAAATGTTTTAGAAGATGTTATTTATCCACTCGTCCCACAAAAGCGCTTATTACAAGTACAAGAAATCGCTGATTATGCTATGTTTTTAGCGAGTGAAAAAGCTAAAGGTATAACTGGTCAAGCTGTCGTTATCGATGGTGGCTATACTGCTCAATAAAAAATAAAGTTTGCTCAAGAAGAGCAAACTTTATTTTTTATTACGAGGATCTTCGTACTTTAGTAATTGCCGCGGGAGCTTCTCAATTGCAACAATTACCCCCTCTAATTTACTTTCAATACGGTGGAGTAAATATAATGTTACAACAATTGGAAACCCTACATTACCTATCATCTTGATCCACTCTTCCATCCTCTTCTCCTCCTTTCATTATATAAGTAAGAGAAAACAATGCATTTAGGCATAAAAAAACAAGCTATTATGTATTAGCCTGTTTTTCAAATAATGATGCAATTTCTCTTTTATAATCCCCGCTTATAATACCTTTCTCAGTAATAATTCCTGTAATTAATTCGTTCGGTGTTACGTCAAATGCAGGGTTATAAACACTCGTTCCAATTGGTGCTACTTGTTTTCCAAAGATTTTCGTAACTTCTGTTTCATCTCTTTCTTCAATAATTATTTCGGCTCCAGTTTCTTTCGTAACATCAAATGTTGACAGTGGCGCAGCAACATAAAATGGGATATCAAAGTGCTTTGCTAAAATAGCTAAATTCATTGTCCCTATTTTATTTGCCGTATCTCCATTTGCGACAATTCGATCCGCCCCTACAATAATTGCATTTATTTCTTTCGTTTGAATAGCATGAGCTGCAGTATTATCTGTAATAAGGGTCACATCAATATTTGCTTGCTTCAATTCCCAGGTCGTTAAGCGACCACCTTGTAAAACTGGTCTCGTTTCACACGCATATGCATGTAAACGCACACCTTTCTCTTTTCCAATATAAAAGGGAGCTAATGCAGTTCCATATCTGGCAGTTGCGATACTTCCAGCGTTACAGATTGTTAAAATATTATCGCCATCTTTAAAACATGTTAACGCATATTCCCCAATATTTCGGCACACCTCTTCATCTTCCTGCTGAATGCGAAGCGCTTCTTCTTCTAATGTTTTTTGTGCTTCTTTTATTGTAGTAATCTCTCGAATAGATTCTCTCATACGATCAATTGTCCAAAATAAATTTACTGCTGTCGGGCGTGACGTTCCTAAATAATTACAATCTCTATTAAACTTCTTTTGAAATTCTTCAATATGTACAGTGTTATATTTTTTTGATGCAAGCGCCAAGCCAAATGCAGCTACAATTCCAATTGCAGGCGCTCCTCGTACTTCTAACATTACGATGCTTTTCCAAACCTCTTCAATAGTCGTCAATGTTTTGTATTCTGTGCTATGCGGCAATTTCGTTTGATTTAATACCGCAATTGCATCACCTTTCCAGCTTACAGATCTCGGAACAGTAACAATTGTACTCACGCTTTTACGCCCCCTGAAACTGTCTGTTGAAATAATGTTCGAAACAGTTGAATATCAGCACTTTTAGATTCATATTTTATTAGTTCTTTACCTAAGGATAGCGCTTGTTTCTTAGCTTGAATTCTTGTTTCTTTATTTTCTATTTCATCTAAATCTGCTACATGAGCTAAACCAATTGTTCTACGAATCAGTTCACATCCGGCAAATCCAACTGCATCAGTAAAGATATTTTGCAAAATAATTGGTAACCATTGTTTTTCTTTCGTATATGCTTCTACACCTTCTCCAATCCATAACTTTGTAAAAGTTTCTACAAAATAACTCCACGTCTTTTCTATATGGAAAAATAGCACACTTCTTTTTTCTTCTTCTCTAGATAAAGCATTTAGTAATAGATTTGCAATAAATTGACCTATGTCAAATCCAAATGGGCCATATGTCGCAAATTCTGGATCAATCACTTTCGTTTCAGAAGGTGACGAAAAAATACTACCAGTATGTAAATCACCATGAATAAGAGTTTCTTTTCTTGTTAAGAACTTATATTTATATTGTGCTACTTTTAGTTTTAAAGTTTTATCACTCCAAAGTTCATCAACCACGAGCTGTAAATCTGGCTCATAATCATTTGTATCATAATGTCCAAACGGATCTGTAAACACTAAATCCTCTGTAATTTTACAAAGGTCCGGATTTACAAAGGTACCTTCTAGTACCCTCTTCTCTTCTGACTGCAAACCAAAATCTGAAGTGTAAAATAAAACATGTGCTAGAAAACGGCCGATATGCTGGGATAAAAGCGGATATTCTTCTCCGTCTATTAATCCTTTTCTTGTAATTGTTAGTCTTGATAAGTCTTCTATTACCGTTATCGCTAACTCTTCATCATGACTGTACACTACTGGAACATAATCCGGTACATACTGCGCAAAAATTTGTAATGCCTTGCTTTCAATCGTTGCTCTTTTTATAGACAATGGCCAGCTTTCACCAACTACTTTCGCATAAGGCAGTGCTTGTTTTATTATAATTGATTTCTCTCCATCATCTAATTTGAACACGTAATTTAAGTTTCCGTCTCCAATTTCATGACAAACGACATTTGCCTTCGCTTCAAAATAGCCATGATCTTTCGCATATTGTACAGCTGTTATTTCTGTTAATGAATAATATCCCATCGTCTTCTCCCCCTTTTTAAATTCAGAGGTTTTTCTAACATAGAAAAACCTCTTTCCACTAAGAAAGAGGTTTGAAGTTTATCTTCTCCCCTCTTATCTGCCAGAAAGTTTTACTTTCTGCTGGAATTAGCACCGTGCCTTTTGGCGTAATAAACGCCCCATTTCACAATGGTATTACGGTCGGTTGCTGGGCTTCATCGGGCCAAATCCCTCCACCTGCTCTTGATAAGAGTTGTATAATTTTTTGAATTTTTAACTTTATGTTGAAGACTATACCAAGAATAAAAATCACTTGTCAACATTTTATTTGTATAATTCTGGACGGCGATCCGCAAAAACTGGAATTCCTTTACGTACTTCTTTAATTTTCTCGAATTCAAGCTCTCCAAATAAAATTGATTCCTCTTCATTCGCCTCTACTACAACTTCACCCCAAGGGTCCACAATTAAAGAATGACCCGCAAATACATTATTTGGATCCTTTCCTGCTCTATTACATGCAACAACATAACACTGATTTTCAACTGCTCTTGCTTGCAATAGCAAACGCCAATGTGCTAAACGAACTAATGGCCATTCAGCTACAACAAATAATACTTTTGCCCCTTTAGCAGTATGGACACGCATCCACTCTGGAAAACGAATATCATAACAAATTGTTCCAGCGCATTCAACATCATCTAGCTTAAATTCGCCCGTACCATTACCGGCTATTAAATATTTATGTTCATCCATAAGCTGAAATAAATGTACTTTACTATATTCGTTGACTAGCTGTCCTTCATTATTTACAACATACATCGTATTTGTAACACCTTGCTCTGTTTGCTTTGCTATAGAACCACCAACAATATGTACATCATATTGCTTCGCCCATTCTATTAACTTTTCTTTCGTTTCCACTCCATCCCTATCTGCAATTTCAGAAAGTCTCGTTAAATCATATCCTGTTGTCCATAGTTCTGGTAAGACGATAACATCTGGCCTTTCCTTCATAGCTTCGCTTATTTTATTTTTAGCATTCTCAATATTTTTTTCTACATCTCCAAAAACAATATCCATTTGAATACATGCGACTTTCATTTTTTCAGCCCCATTCTTATTTTTTTCTTTACAAAATACTGGAAAGATTATATCATTTGTCACTAGAATTGTAACAACTTTCAAAAGAGGTGGAAAGTATGAAATCATTTCAACCTTCTGAGATAGTAACATCATTGCCAACACAATTTTTCGCTTCACTTGTTGCAAAAGTTAACAAAGTCGTTGCAGCTGGTCACGATGTTATTAATCTAGGTCAAGGTAATCCAGATCAACCAACACCGCAGCATATCGTAAAAGCTTTACAAGATGCTGCCGGAAAGACCATTCATCATAAATATCCGCCATTTCGCGGACATGAAAGCTTAAAGGAAGCCGTGACTACATTCTATAAACGTGAATACGGCGTCGAATTAAACCCAAAAACTGAAGTTGCTATTTTGTTTGGTGGGAAGGCTGGACTAGTAGAATTACCAATTTGTTTTACAAATCCTGGTGATACAATTCTCGTTCCGGATCCAGGCTATCCAGATTATTTATCTGGGGTTGCCTTAGCAAAGGCACACTTTGAAACCATGCCGCTTATTGCAGAAAATCATTTTTTACCGGATTATAAAAAAATTGACGACTCTATCGCTGAGCGTGCAAAGTTAATGTTTTTAAACTATCCAAATAACCCTACAGGTGCTACTGCATCAAAAGATTTTTTTGATACAACCATTCATTTTGCTAATAAACATAATATATTAGTTGTTCACGATTTCGCTTACGGCGCTATCGGATTTGATGGTCAAAAACCTGTTAGTTTCTTGCAAGCAGACGGTGCGAAAGATATAGGAATTGAAATTTACACGTTATCGAAAACTTTCAATATGGCTGGATGGCGTATTGCTTTTGCAGTAGGGAATGAAAGTGTCATTGAAACCATTAACTTATTGCAAGATCATATGTATGTTAGTATTTTTGGCGCAGTTCAAGATGCTGCTCGCGAAGCACTATTAAGTTCACAGTCTTGCGTAATAGACCTTGTAAATAGTTACGAATCTCGACGAAACGCTCTTATTTCGGCTTGTCAATCAATTGGTTGGAATGTAGACATTCCAACAGGGTCATTCTTTGCATGGCTTCCTGTTCCAAAAGGATATACCTCTGAGCAATTTGCTGATATTTTACTAGAAAAAGCACATGTTGCAGTTGCTCCTGGTGTTGGATTTGGTGAACATGGCGAAGGGTATGTCCGTGTTGGTCTCTTACATACAGAAGATAGATTACGAGAAGCCATTAATCGAATTGATAAATTAAATTTTTTCAAAAAGTAATTGACAACATGAAAAATATCTGACAAAATTCAGTTATCTTAAAAATTTAAACATTTCTAAATACTTCTTATCAAGAGCAGGTGGAGGGACGAGCCCGACGAAACCCGGCAACCGATCTACAATTGTAGACACGGTGCTAATTCTCGCAGCATTACGCTGACAGATAAGGAGCTGGTTGTAAAAAAACCTCTCCTTAGCTGAGAGGTTTTTTTATTTAACTAGGAGGTTATAACAATGAACGGAATTATAGCGACGTATTTAATCCATGATGATTCACATAACTTAGAAAAAAAAGCTGAGCAAATTGCACTCGGTTTAACAATTGGCTCTTGGACTCATTTGCCACAATTATTGCAAGAACAATTAAAGCAACATAAAGGCAACGTCATTCATATTGAGGAATTAGCTGAACATGAACATACGAATTCGTATTTACGTAAAAAAGTAAAACGCGGAATTATTAAAATCGAATATCCGTTATTAAACTTCAGTCCAGATTTACCAGCAATTTTAACGACTACATTTGGAAAGCTATCCCTTGATGGCGAAGTAAAATTAATTGACTTAACTTTTTCAGACGAGTTAAAAAAACATTTTCCTGGTCCAAAATTCGGGATAGATGGTATTCGAAACCTTTTACAAGTGCATGATCGTCCCCTTTTAATGAGTATTTTTAAAGGAATGATTGGACGAAATATTGGGTATTTAAAAACGCAATTACGTGATCAAGCAAGTGGTGGTGTAGATATAGTAAAAGATGATGAAATATTATTTGAAAATGCATTAACACCACTTACGAAACGCATTGTATCTGGAAAAGAAGTTTTACAATCCGTATATGAAACATACGGACATAAAACGTTATATGCCGTAAATTTAACAGGACGAACTTTTGATTTAAAAGAAAATGCGAAACGTGCAGTGCAAGCTGGAGCTGATATTCTATTATTTAACGTATTTGCTTACGGACTAGATGTACTACAATCACTTGCAGAAGATGATGAAATCCCAGTTCCTATTATGGCACACCCTGCTGTAAGTGGTGCTTATTCAGCATCTAAGTTATATGGAATTTCATCTCCATTATTACTCGGAAAGCTACTACGCTATGCTGGGGCTGACTTTTCATTATTCCCATCTCCATACGGAAGTGTTGCGCTAGAAAAAGAGGAAGCTCTTGCTATCTCAAAATATTTAACTGAAGACGATGCATTTTTCAAGAAGAGCTTTTCTGTTCCATCTGCTGGTATTCACCCTGGTTTCGTTCCCTTTATTGTACGAGATTTCGGTAAAGATGTTGTTATTAATGCTGGCGGCGGGATACATGGACATCCAAATGGAGCGCAAGGCGGTGGTAAAGCTTTCCGTACTGCAATTGATGCTACTTTGCAAAATAAACCACTCCATGAAGTAGATGAAATTAATTTACATAGTGCACTACAAATATGGGGAAATCCCTCTCATGAGGTGAAATTATGAGTATTCAAGTGTTTTGTGATTTCGATGGCACGATTACAAATAATGATAACATTATGTCCATTATGGAAAAATTCGCACCACCAGAAGCTGAAGAAGTAAAGAATAGAATTTTATCACAAGAGCTATCTATTCAAGAAGGTGTTTCTCAATTATTTCGATTAATACCTACTCATCTGCACGATGAAATTATTCAATTTTTAATAGAAACTGCTGAAATTCGTAATGGTTTTCATGAATTTATACAATTTGTAAATGAAAATAACATTTCTTTTTACGTTATATCAGGTGGAATGGATTTCTTCGTCTATCCACTCTTACAAGGACTCATTCCAAAAGAGCAAATTTACTGTAATGAAACAGATTTTTCAAATGAATACATTACGGTGAATTGGCCTCATCCTTGTGATCATCATTGTCAAAATCATTGCGGATTATGTAAATCATCACTCATCCGTAAATTGAGTGATACGAATGACTTCCATATTGTGATTGGAGATTCAATTACTGATTTACAAGCTGCGAAACAAGCAGATAAAGTATTTGCTCGTGACTTCCTTATTACAAAGTGTGAAGAGAATTATATTGCTTATACACCGTTTGAAACATTCCATGATATTCAAAATGAATTAAAACATTTGTTGGAGGTGAAATCATGAAACAACTTTTTCGTCAATGGTATGACTTAAGCGAGATAAAAAAAGAATTAACAACTCGAAATTGGTTCCCAGCAACAAGTGGTAATATTTCTATAAAAGTTAGTCATGAGCCACTTACTTTTCTCATTACAGCAAGCGGTAAAGATAAAACAAAAACCACTCCAGATGATTTTCTATTAGTAGATCATGTAGGAGTTCCCGTTTTAGAGACTGAATTACGCCCTTCAGCAGAAACAATATTGCATACACATATTTATAACAATACGAATGCCGGGTGCGTACTTCATGTTCATACAACTGATAATAATGTCATCACAAATTTATATAGTGATGCA
Source organism: Bacillus sp. 22475 (assembly GCF_052044835.1). Taxonomy (NCBI): domain Bacteria; kingdom Bacillati; phylum Bacillota; class Bacilli; order Caryophanales; family Bacillaceae; genus Bacillus; species Bacillus sp. 22475. Next base: position 103,531 of record NZ_JBQENW010000002.1, read on the forward strand.
GTTACCCTTCAAAATCAAGAAATTATTAAAGCTCTCGATATTTGGGAAGAAGGTGCAACAATTCACATTCCTATTATCGAAAACCATGCCCATATCCCAACGCTTGGAGAAAACTTCCGAAAGCATATACAAGGTGATTCGGGAGCGGTATTAATCCGTAACCACGGTATTACCGTATGGGGCCGAGATAGCTTTGATGCAAAGAAGAGATTAGAAGCTTATGAGTTTTTATTCCAATTTCATATAAAACTATTATCAATTCAAGGAGGCGTTTCTAATGGCGCAAATTCGTATTCATGAAGTAAATACTCGTATTGAAAATGAAGTGGAAGTATCTAAATTTCTACAAGAGGAAGGCGTTTTATATGAGAAATGGAATATTTCTAAACTTCCTACTCATTTAAATGAAAATTATTCTTTAACAGATGAAAACAAAGCTGAAATATTAGCTGTTTTTTCAAAAGAAATCGCTGATGTTTCAGCACGTCGAGGTTATAAAGCATATGATGTAATTTCACTTTCTAATAGCACACCTAACCTTGACGAATTATTAATTAATTTCCAAAAAGAACATCATCATACAGACGACGAAGTCCGCTTTATCGTCAGTGGTCATGGCATTTTCGCTATTGAAGGCAAAGATGGGAAATTCTTTGATGTTGAACTTGAGCCAGGCGATCTAATATCTGTTCCTGAAAATGCAAGACATTATTTTACCTTGCAAGATGATCGTCAAGTTGTAGCTATTCGTATTTTTGTGACAACTGAAGGCTGGGTTCCAATCTATTAAGGTAGTTAGTTGAATAAAAGGACTTGGATCCCCTTTTCCAAACTTTTATTCACTCTACATATATACATCCTCCTATGGAACAGGCTTATTTCACTTTTGAAATAAGCCTGATTTTTTATTTACTCAAAAGTACCATTTCATCACAAATTTAACGCCTTGATTTTTCAAGTGTATTTTTTGAACATTTATTGAAATTTTTCTGAAAATTCTGTTTTGTATGTGATATACTACAATTAACTAAGAAGGAAAATAATATTGCAAACAGAGGGGGATAATCATGAGCTTACTTATCGCACTTATACTTGGAGTTACATGTGGAGCATTTCCTGTTATTTTAGGAGCTATTATGGAAGAGTTAGAAATTGGCGTGTTAGGATTTGTCGCATCTTGTGTAAGCGCTTTATTATTTGGTTTATTCGGTGCTATTCCTGTTTCAATTCTGTGTGCTTTTTATATAATACGCCATGCTCGTACAAAACAATTTGGTCCTAATCACATCGCACAAATTATCCCATTCCCGGTTGAACGATGTCGCCGCGCTTCTAACTTATAATGACTAAATAAATAAAAGTCCTCAAATGAGGGCTTTTATTTATTTTCTTCTAGAAATTGAAACAATTCTTGTAGATGTAGGGCATCTTCACCATAGCTAACAGATACATGAAATATACCGTCAATCTCAGCTTGCATATAAAGATCCACTCCATCACGATCATATTTCAATGCCAAATAAAACTCCATTTCTTCTAACATCTTTTTAGAGGTTCGAATTACATAATGCCCCTTCTCATCTCTTCCATATTCAAAGTCTGGTTCAAAATCATATTTTTGTTTAAAAGCTTCTTTTTGTTTTTCATTAATTTGCATACAAGTAGCTCGCTGTACAGTATCAATCATCTCATCAAACTTTTGAAGGTCCACCTCGTTTACCCCCTTATATATTTTTTATATAATACTTGTGTTCCACTATTTTCTTCGCCATCCTTAATTAACTCTTCATACAATTCTTTCGCCAAACTTAAGCCTGGGACTGGTAATTGTAATTTTTCTGCTTCCTCTAAAGCAATTTTCATATCTTTCATAAAATGCTTTACATAAAATCCTGGCTCAAAGTCTCCTTTTAACATTCGAGGAGCTAAATTACTTAATGACCAACTACCTGCTGCCCCTGTTGAAATACTCTCTAACACTTTATCTGGATTCAATCCAGCCTTCTTCGCGTAAGCAACAGCCTCACATACTCCAATCATATTGGAAGCAATCGCAATTTGATTGCACATTTTTGTATGTTGTCCACTCCCAGCTGGTCCTTGTAATTGAATGTTTGTTCCTAACTTTTCAAGTAAAGGTAAGCATCTATCATATATTTCTTTCTCTCCACCTACCATAATTGCGAGTTTTGCTTCTTTCGCACCAACATCTCCTCCTGAGACAGGTGCATCTAACGTATATATATTTTTGCTTTTTGCAACTTCATTAATACGTTTTGCTAAAGTAGGTGTAGATGTCGTAAAGTCAATTGCTATCGTACCTTCTTTTGCATGTTCTATAATTCCTTCTATACCAAAATACACTTCTTCTACATCATGTGGATATCCAACCATTGTCATTACAATATCAACTTGCTTCACTAACTCTTTTGGCGTATCACACCATTGTGCACCATCTTGCACTAAAGAATCTGTTTTTGCTTTCGTTCTATTATATACATATACTTTATGACCATCTTGCATTAAGTGATAAACCATACTTTTTCCCATTACGCCAATACCAATGAAACCTATTGATAAAGTTTTATGTTCCATTTTCTCATCCCCTTTGTTCTAATAAATCATTTACCATCTTTCGGAACTCTTTATTAAAGTCATCATCCATACTATTTTTCACATTTGAAAATAACATAACAAAAATTCCTTTTTCTTTATTAAAATTATTGAAAGTGTTCCAACCAGATAATACACCATGATTATGAAAATAATCTGGATATATATAAAAACTAAATGCATATTTCCGTTCTGCTGAAGGCGAAAACATTGCTTGTATACTTTGTTCAGAAAGAAGTTTTCCATTTATAATTGCTTCGTCTAACTTCTTCATATCACCAACTGTCGTATACATCTCACCACAACCATATAGCCAATCCATGCCTAACTTCTGCGCTGGTACAAGCTCTTGATTTTTTTTCACATAACCCTTTGTAAAATTTTTATCTCCAGGTACCATATTTCCCATACCGGATTCATGCATATCTGCTTTTACAAATATGTTTTCTTTTATGTAATCTCCTAAAGGTTTTTTCGAGATATGTTCTATTATATAAGCAAGAACCATATAATTATAATCTGTATATCTCCAACCTGTTCCTGCAGGAAATTCTAAATTTTGACGTCCAATCCAATTAATTAACTGTAAACGGGAAGCAGCATTCACATTTCCTTTCGCATGTTCAGGTAAACCAGAGGTATGGGTTAATAAATGATATAGCGTAATATTTTTATTCTCCGGAAATGAAGGAATATATTTATTTACATTATCTTGAATATTCAATTTACCTTGTTCTTGCAACTGTAAAATAGATGTGGCAACAACTGTTTTCGTAATAGAACCAATACGATATTTTGTTTGAGGCGTATTTTCTATTTTATTTTGAACATCAGCATACCCATATCCTTTATTCAATATAACACGCTCTTTATCCGTTACCAAAACTGTTCCATTAAATTGCTTTCCGACTAAATATTGATCTAATTTTTGAGATATGCTAGCATAATCAATTTGTTGCTCTTCTTTTTCTTCTATATTCCCTTGTACTTCTGATTCAATAGTAGGATTCACTTTAGTTGTTAATACAGTGTTTTCCTTTATATTGGGGCTAACAAGAAAATAGTATACTCCGCCGCCAACTATAGCAGACAGTGAAGCCATCACCATTACTTTTTTTATCATATTGATCCTCCATAATTCCTTCGCTAAAAATTGTCCCCCTATTCTATTATCAAACAATAAAAAAAAATCGCAACAATTTGTTGCGAAAAATTACATTTTTTCTTTTCTATACACACATACTTGATTCTTCCCATTTTTTTTCGCTTCATATAATGCAATGTCCGCTCGTTGCATTAATTCTTCTCTTGTAGTTCCTTGTTCATATAACGCAACTCCAAAGCTAGCTGTTAGCTTCGAAATTCCAGTGAATTGCTTTGTTTCAATGAAGAATCGTAATGACTCCGCAACCTGAAATGCTTCCTTTTCTACTGTATTTGTCACTAATATAATGAATTCTTCTCCTCCCCATCTTGCAAATACATGTTGTTGCTCCACTTTAGATTTCATAAGCTCTGCAAGTTGTATTAATGCCAAATCACCAAAATCATGACCATATGTGTCATTAACCGTTTTAAAATTATCTATATCAAATAAAATGATAGCTATTTTCTCATCACTACGTATTACCTTTTCCCACTCTACCTCTAGTATTTGTTGAAACTTTAAACGATTATAAATCTCTGTCAATGAATCTACCATAGCAAGTCTTTCTTGCTCTTGATAGATTTCATCTAATTCTGTAATTTCCGTGCACTTTACAATAAATCTTGATAAATCTTCTGGCAATGGTGTCGCACGTAATAAAAAAGTGGATACTATCCCTTCATAATTTAGCATCTTAATTCTTCTACCACTTGATAAAGTATCGTCTAACCATGTTATATCATGCGTCGTCGAATAGTATCCACTTTCTCTAATAAAATGTTCAGCAAATACTAAATGTTGCTCACGATAGGCAAACAGATTTTCATATCCAAAAAAAGCTAAAAAATTTGTATTACAATCAACAATCTCATCATCTTCTACTATAAATAATAGATCATTTTGAAAATCAAACATCGTTTGAAGCAATTCCTGCTGCAAACCGACTTGCCTTACTAAAGAAAGTTGATACAAACTCTTATTCACTTCCTCTAACACTGCTTGCGGAGTTACAGGAGCTATTACAATATTACGTATTCCTAATGCAAGTACATCTGTGAATTCTTTTGTTATTTGTTGATCCCAAATTACAATGAATGTACTGTGCGGAGTATACATATTCTTTATATATTTTATTTGAGAATAATCTGTTACATACGTAATGATAATGTGTGGTTTCGTTCTTTGAAATAATAGTTCGCCCTCTTCAAAACTATTTGCTATAAACATACATTTTGGATGGATATTTCCTACCGTTTGTTGATGCTTACATCCATTTTCTATATAAAGGACATTTAACTGCAGATCTTGTAACACATTTTGGAAAACCGTATTCTCTAATAAAAAATGTAGTATGTTCATCACTAGTCTTCACTCACTTCATATATCTTGTTCTACTGAATTCCTCACAAACTTTTTTAAAAGACTGTTCTCCAATAAACTTTAATTTGTGAGAGATACATATTAACAAGCTAATTGAGAATGTTATCTTCGCTTTTCACTCTATAAATTCCTTTTTTAGTGTATGATTGTAGGAATTGTATCGTTTGTATGAATGCCCTAGCTTATTTTTAAAACTTGACAATTAAAATAAAGATATTATATTCTTAAATTCGATAACTTACAAAATGTAAGTAGTGTATATTATTTTTTTGAAAATAATTCGATATACAATTTGGAGGATATACAATGACAAACGACAACTTTTTTAACGTTCTATATGAACGCACATCTACACGTGCATTCAACCCAAATAAAGAAATCTCATCTACAGAATTACATGAGATTTTAAAAGCCGCAGCACAAGCACCTTCCGCTTGGAACTTGCAACACTGGAAATTCCTTGTTTTTCAAGGTGAAGATGTACAAAAACGATTACACCCAATAGCTTATAACCAACAACAAATTCTTGATGCTTCTGCAGTAGTCGCTATTTTAGGTGATTTAGAAGCTTATAAAAATGTTGAGCCAGTATATGGTCCAATTGTAGAACAAGGATTTATGAAAGAAGAAGCAAAAGAACGCTTAGCTAAAAATATTGAATCTGCATATGCTCGTGAACAATTCCCAAGAGATGCTGCCTTTTCAAATGCATCTTTAGCAGCAATGCAACTTATGCTTGCAGCTAAAGCAACTGGTTGGGATACTTGTGCTATTGGTGGCTTCAATCCACAAGCACTGACAGACGAATTTAACGTTTCATCTCGTTACGTTCCAATTATGCTTATTACAATTGGTGAATCAACTTTAAAAGGACACCCTGCACCTCGTATGAGCGTAGAGCAAGTGAGTGAGTGGGCAAAATAATAAAAAACGAAGGTAACTACATTGCCTTCGTTTTTTTATTCCTTGTCATACTTTTGTAATATTACTACAAATCATTCGACATTTATACTTATGGAAAAGTATATTCTATTCCCTTGTCATAAATAAACTTGACGTTTTGTGTCGAATTTTGTTTAGGTATTGAAATATACCCGTGTGTTTTTGTTACAATTATGATACAATGATAACAAATAGATAACAAGAGAGGGATTTTCATTGAGTTCATACGGAAGCTTTATCGCACTTTTATGTTACATAGTAACTGTACTGCTTCTATATTTTATTGGTGATGCCGCAAACATCTCCATTTTACAATTCCCAAAAGAAGAAGCGTTCCAATTAGAATCAGAAAAACATACTGCACGATCCATTGTACCACTACTCCTAGCTCTTCCTGTATATATCATCGTTTTATATAAAAGTAAAAAAGTGTAAAGGCTACCCATTTCATTTATTTCGGTGGTTTTTACATTTTTTTGTTATATTTCCCCTATTTTAAACATCATTCCATACTAAACACCCAGCTAGTCATTTAAAATGAGAAAATCCCCTAGAAAAAATTCCACTCTCTGTCCAGTCACTAACTACCGAACTTACATAGATTATAAGTGTGAAGGGGGTGATGAGGATTATGTTTGGATCATTTGGATGCTGTGATAACTTTAGAGACTGTCATCATCATGAAAGAGAGTGCAGACATCATGAGAAAGAGAAAGAGAGAGAAGTAGTTAGACCACAACAACCAGCTGTATGTAACGTACTTGCTAGCATTTCAGTTGGAACAGAGCTTTCTCTTTTAAGCATTAGAGGTAATGGCACTTTCAACAATGTAATTTTTGAAGGTTTCGCTAACGGTGTTGCTCTTTTCTCTGCTTTAGCTCGTAATAACAAAGACAACAAAGATAACAATAAAGACGATAAGAACAATCAAAACCGAAATACTTTTACTGGTATTTTACGTGTATGCCCAACTGATATCGTTGCAATCGCTATCTAATTCTGTTCCTTATCCTCTATAGTAAGAAAATAAGATTTACTTTTCTCATAGAAAAAACCTGAGACCGATTTCAAATCGGCTCAGGTTTTTTTATTGTTTATATGCTTTTAACTAGTTCAACAACTTCTTCAGCAGTTGACATTGTTAATGCTTTTTCTGCCAATGTTTCCATTTCTGCTTTTGACAACTTGCTTAGTTGTGTTCTTGCAGGAAGAATAGATGTTGCACTCATACTGAACTCATCTAAACCTAATCCTAATAGTAATGGGATAGCAAGTGAATCTCCTGCCATCTCACCGCACATACCAGCCCATTTGCCTTCTTTATGAGCAGCATCGATAACCATTTTTACAAGACGTAAAATAGATGGGTTATATGGTTGGTATAAGTATGATACTTGTTCGTTCATACGGTCTGCAGCCATTGTGTATTGGATTAAATCATTTGTTCCGATAGAGAAGAAGTCAACTTCTTTCGCGAATTGATCTGCTAATACAGCTGAAGCTGGGATTTCAACCATCATACCAACTTCAATAGAATCAGAAACAGTTGTACCCGCTTCTACAAGTTTCGCTTTCTCTTCTAATAAAATTGCTTTTGCTTGACGGAACTCATCAAGAGTTGCAATCATTGGGAACATAATTTTTAAGTTACCGTATACGCTAGCACGAAGTAATGCACGAAGTTGTGTACGGAACACATCTTGCTCATCAAGACATAAGCGAATTGCACGGTATCCTAAGAATGGGTTCATTTCTTTTGGTAAATGTAAGTATGGAAGCTCTTTATCTCCACCGATGTCAAGTGTACGAACAACGACTGGTTGACCTTCTTTTACACCTTCAAGAACTGCTTTATACGCTTCGAACTGCTCTTCTTCTGTTGGAAGATTGTCACGACCCATGTATAAGAATTCTGTACGGTATAAGCCAACGCCTTCTCCGCCATTATCGATAATACCTTGTACATCATTTGGTGTTCCGATATTTGCAACAAGCTCAACGTGATGTCCATCACTTGTTACAGTAGCTTGGTCTTTTAATTTTGCCCATTCAGTTTTTTGCTCTTCAAATTTCGCTTTCTTTTCTTCAAACGAACGAAGAGTTTCTTCTGATGGGTTTACAATTACTTCTCCATCTAAACCGTCAATGATAACGATATCGCCGTTTTGGATTTTCTCCATAACAACTTTCGTACCAACAACAGCTGGAATTTCCATAGAACGAGCCATAATTGCAGAGTGAGATGTACGTCCACCGATATCAGTAGTGAAACCTTTTGCATACTTACGGTTTAACTGAGCTGTATCAGATGGTGTTAAATCTTCAGCAATAATGATTACCTCTTCAGAAATTGTACCAGGATTTGAGAAGTTAATTCCTAGTAAATGTGCAAGAACGCGTTTTGTTACGTCACGAATGTCCGCAGCACGTTCTTTCATATATTCGTTATCCATGTTTTCAAACATAGAAATAAACATTGATGCAACTTCATCCATTGCAAATTCAGCATTTACTTTTTCGCTATTTACTTTATCTTTTACTGGGTTTACTAGTTCTGGATCATTTAACACTAATAAATGTGCTTCAAAGATCGCAGCTTTGTCAGCACCTAGCTCAGCAAATGCGTGGTCCTTAATAGCTTCTAATTCAGTTTTTGCTTTCTCAAGCGCAGCGTCTAAGCGTGCAATTTCTGCAGCTTCGTTTGTAATTGATTTCTTTTCGATGTTAAATTCAGGATTTTCAAGTCTGAAAGCCTTTGCAATAGCAATCCCACTTGATGCAGCGATCCCTTGAATGTTAAGAGTCATTATTCTCCTAATCCTTCGTTTTTCATAGTTTCTTCGATAGCTGCTAGTGCTTGAGCTGCATCATCACCATTTGCAGTGATTTTAATTTCTGCGTTTTGTTGAATGCCTAAAGACATAACGCCCATGATTGATTTTAAGTTAACGTTCTTTCCGTTATACTCTAAGTTAATGTCAGAACCGAATTTGCTTGCAGTGTTTACAAGTAGAGTTGCTGGACGAGCATGAATTCCTGAGTCGCTAGTTACTTTAAAGATTTTTTCCATGATTATTTATCTCCTTTAAATTACAGTTTTTTTTAGTTGTATAGACGTGAGTACTACATCATCTATTGTATATAATAGGCGATGTTCGGTCAACCACATCGCCTATTATAATTATAAACATTTTGCGTCAAATTCCTACTGAATGTCAATAATAGCGGTTTCGCCCTTCTTAACATTTCCATCTTTTTTCAATTCGACTTGTTGCCCTTGTTGTAAGTTTGTAAATACAATTGGTGTAATGATAGATGGCGCATTTTCTTTTACAAATGCAAGATCTACTTTTAATAATGGTTGGCCTTGCTTCACTTTATCACCTTGTGCTACAAGTGCCTCGAATCCTTCACCATTTAATTTTACAGTATCAATACCAAAGTGGATTAAAATTTCTTTTCCGCCTTCAGATTGAATACCAATCGCATGTTTTGTAGGGAATACATTGACAATTTCACCGTTAACTGGAGAAACTACTGTTCCTTCAGTTGGCTCAATTGCAAATCCGTCTCCCATCATTTTTCCTGAGAATACTTGGTCAGGCACTTCTGTAATTGGTAAGATTTTCCCTTCAATTGGTGATACAATTGTTTCATTTTCATCAACTTTTTGAGGAGTTTCTTCCACTTTTACAGGTTCTTCTTTTTCAACATGGGGTGTACGACCTGACATTATATCATGAATTTGTGATTTTAATGTGTCAGATTTCGGTCCGAAAATAGCTTGAATGTTATTTCCAACTTCAAGTACACCAGCTGCTCCAAGTTCTTTTAAGCGGTCTTTGTTTACATTCTTTTGTTCGTTAACTTGAACACGTAAACGAGTAATACAAGCATCTAAAGAAGCAATGTTTTCTTTACCACCAAGTGCTACTAATACTTCACGAGGAAGTTCGCCTGCTTCTGTTTTTCCTGCACCGTCATTCGCATTTGCCTCTTCACGACCAGGTGTTTTTAGATTCCATTTACGGATTGCAAAGCGGAATCCGAAGTAGTAAATAACTGCTAGTACAAGACCAACAATAATTACCCACCACCATGCTGTACGGCCTGGTAGTACACCGAATAATAGGAAGTCAATTAAACCACCAGAGAATGTCATACCAATTTTAACACCTAAAATTTGCATTGTCATAAATGATAGACCAGCAAATACAGCGTGAATTCCGAATAATACTGGCGCTACGAATAAGAATGAAAATTCAAGTGGCTCTGTAATACCTGTTAAGAAAGATGTTAATGCTGCAGAACCTAAAATACCTGCTGCTAATTTTTTATTTTCTGGACGTGCTTCATGGTACATTGCTAAAGCTGCTGCTGGAAGACCGAACATCATGAACGGATACTTACCAGTTGTAAATGTACCTGCTGTTAATTCTACACCGTCTTTTAACTGTGCCATAAAGATTTTTTGGTCACCACGGATTAATTCGCCAGCTGCATTTGTATACTGACCGAATTCGAACCAGAACGGTGAATAGAAAATGTGATGTAGTCCAAATGGAATTAATGAACGTTCAATTAAACCGAATATAAATGCTGCGATTGTTCTATTTGCATCAATCATTTGATGTGAGAACGTGTTTAAGCCACCTTGAATGTATGGCCAAACGAAGCACATGATAATACCTACTATTAAAGAGAATGTTGCAGTTGCGATCGGTACGAAACGCTTACCTGCAAAGAAACCTAAGTATGATGGTAATTCAATGTTGAAGTATTTATTATAGCAATATGCCGCTACTATACCGACGATAATACCACCAAATACCCCTGTTTGTAGCGTTGGAATACCTAATACGTTTGCATACGCTGGATCTGCAAATCCAATTTTTACTGGGTCTGCTCCAGAACTTGTTACTTTCACTAGCTTATCTACTTCTAAGAACACACTCATCGTTTTGTTCATAATTAAGTAGCCGACGAATGCTGCTAAACCAGCTACTCCGTCTCCACCAGCTAAACCAATTGCTACCCCAACTGCGAATAATAATGCAAGGTTAGCGAAAATAATATCACCAGATTGTTCCATAATTTTTGCAACCATTACGAACCAATCTGCTTTTAAAGCAGGAATAACATTTGTTAACTGTGGATTTTGAAATGCATTACCAAATCCAAGTAAAATACCTGCCGCCGGTAAAATCGCTACTGGAAGCATTAACGCTTTTCCGACTTTTTGAAGAACACCAAAGATCTTCTTAAACATGGAAACCCTTCCTCTCTTATCTATATTGATACCTTCCGACAAACGCCAAAAAGACATGAGGAAAAAAAGATAGAACGATAGCTATACAAAGGGTAGTATATCCCTTTCTCTAGCTTACATTCCTTACTTTTCTCCACTCATGCCTGATCGAATCAGTAACACGTGTCAAAAATAGGTTTACGTATAAGTTCACTATAATTAAGGCAAACGTTTTCGTTACTCACTTTAATGTGTTTGTCGAAATTTGTATAACTTTGCAATAGTTATTATACATAACTATTGTAAGCGATTCAATCATTTTTTTTAACGTTTTCATTTTAGACAAAAATATATGACTTATTACACATGCTCTGCCTTTACTAAGCGTTGCAAGTGCATCGTTAAATAAATACTTTCAGCTTCATATACAGGTAGTTGCAACTCTTTTTGCATGACCTTAACTAGCTTCCAAGCTACGTTATAGCAAACTGGATACTCCGCCTTTAATAAATCAGCAAAACTTTGCGATTCTTCTACTTTTTCTCCTTTTTTCACCCTCTCAATAGCATATTGAAGATGACGAATAAGGCGTAAATAATGAATGCTCTCTTGATCTAATGTAATTTCTAAGTTTGTCTCAATTAAAGATACAAGTTGTGCAATGAGACGGGAGTTTTGATTAACTGAAGATAAATCAGAATTTGTAAGCGAACTGTAAATGTGAAGTGCAATAAAACCACTTTCTCCTTCTGGCAATGTAATTTGCAAACGAGAATTTAAAAGTTCTACAACACCTTCCGCAATTTCATATTCCTCTGGATAGAGCATTTTTGTTTCAACTAAAAAAGGATTATCAATTGTAAGTCCTTGTTTTAACCTTTTAATTGCAAATGAAATATGATCTGTTAACGCAATATGAATATGTTCATTTAGTGGAGATTTCGCTTTTTCTTGAATGTACAGCATAATATCGTTCATCAATTCAATTAATTTTTCACTAACATGCGGCACTAATAATTTATATTGTTCACGATCACGTTCATTTTTTAAGATAAACATTTTTTCGATTTGTTCTTGCTCCAATACATCTTTCGCTTTTTTCCCAAATCCAATTCCTTTACCAATCACTACTACTTCCTCGTGTTCAGGATGGCTAGCAATGATGACATTATTATTTAAAACTTTTTTAATTTCTAGATAATTATTCATATAACACCACCCTCGTACTTAAATAGCCTACTTTTATGTTACAGAATATTCTTCTTTGTCGTCAATGTAAAACATCTGCCATTTAATAAAAATTCATTTTTTAGACATGTTTATATATGATGCGTATAATGTAAGAGCAACTGTACATAGAAAGGAGATAACAGCATGATTAAAATGTTTGTAAGTGATATCGATGGTACAATGATGCAACACGGAGGTCTTATTGATGAACAAGATGTTGCGGCACTACGCAGCCTCGCCGAGCAAAATGTTATTCTTTGCTTCGCTTCCGGAAGACTTGATAATGAAATTGCAGACTTAATGAAAGCTGTAAATACAAATTTTCATCGTATTAGTGTAAATGGTGTTTTTGTATATACACATGAAAATAAACAACTATTATCTGCAACTTTTGATTCCAGCATACTTCCCGATTTGTTAGCTATGACGAATGAAAATCCTTATTTCCGTTATGTAAGTGATGAGCATAATTATTACATTGAAGAGAAAACACCTTTTATTCAAGAACTTGAACAACAAGTAACTATGACTTCTGTTGAAGAACCAAACTTACTACAGAAGATTGATGATACAATTTTCCCAAATAAAATTTCTGTCGGTGGAACAAAGGAGAGCTTGCAACTCCTTCAGAAAAAAATTGATGAAAAATTCCATGGGAAAGTTAGTACTTTCATCTCAGCAGAACAATGTTTAGATGTAATGCCACCGAATGTTAGTAAAGGCTCTGCCATTTCTGTTTTATTAAATGAGTTTCAAATAAAACCTGAGGAAATTGCTTGTATAGGGGATTCTTACAATGATATTCCTATGTTTTCTTTAACTCCTCACAGTTTTGCTATGTCGCAAGCAGATGATGCAGTAAAAAAACACGCTCACTATGTAGTAAATCACGTCAAAGATGCTGTTAACCACGTAATTGCTCATAATAAAAATACGACTCATTCCTTATAAGGATGAGTCGTATTTTTATTTCTTTACATGTTATCCATTTTCATTTCCACTGTACTTCACAAACTGAAATATACTATTTGTTACGTGCAATATTCGTAATAAATTTATAACGATCTCCACGATAAATACATTTCACGTACTCTAGCGGTATCTCACCTTCTGAATATGACCATTGACGCATTACAAGTACAGGCGCCTTTTTAGGAATATGCAGATGTTCAGCTTCATTTTCCGTTGCAACAGAAGCTTCAATTGACTGAGTAGCGCTAACAAGTTTAAAGCCCAGTTTTTTCTCTAAATGTTCATATAAAGATTGTTGCAATATCTCTTCGTTAATATCTTTTACAAGAGCTGGCGACAAATATGTCGTCTCAAAAGCAATCGGTTCATCATCAGCTAAGCGAATACGCCTCACTTCATAAACCGATTCCCCCTCCTGTATTCTCAACCGGTCTGCTATTTTAGCAGTAGCTGGAACTAGGCGGAAACTAAGTAATTGACTACTTGGGTTCATCCCACGAGAAATCATGTCTTCTGTGAATCCCGTCATCCCTTGCAATTTTTGTTCCACTTTCGGAAGTTGGACAAATGTTCCAATTCCACGCTTCCGATATAAATAGCCTTGTTCCACTAAATTATTAATCGCCTGTCTGATTGTCATACGACTCACTTCGAACTTATCACAAAGTTCATTCTCAGATGGGATTTTATCTCCCGGCTTCCATTCGCCGTCCTCAATTAGCTGTTTCACCCACTCTTGAATCTGATAATAGATCGGAAATGGTGAATACTTGTCGATGTTCATCAGCAATCGCCTCACTGCATAAAGATAGAGCTTCTTGGTCTGCGATTACGGTTACATTCGGATGACGTTGTAAAACTGTAGCCGGACACTCTTCACTATATTCACCTTGCAATAATTCTTTAACAGCTTCTGCCTTTTTAGCACCCATAGCTACAAGTAGAACTTGTTTCGCTTTCATAATGCTTCCAATTCCCATTGTAATCGCATGAGTTGGCACATCTTCTTCTTTTTCGAAGAAGCGAAGGTTTGCTTGGCGTGTAGATTCTGTTAATTCAACAATGTTCGTTGGAGAATTAAACGGTGTTCCTGGCTCGTTAAATCCGATGTGACCGTTTTCACCGATTCCAAGAATCTGTAGGTCAACTGGGTTAGCAGCTAGAATGCCCTCGTAACGTTTGCACTCTTCCTCTAAATCACTTGCCATCCCGTTTGGTACATAAGTTTGTTTAAATGGAAGATGATCAAACAACTGTTCTTGCATGAAATAGTGATAGCTGTTTTTATCTTCATGTGGTAAATTTACGTACTCATCTAAGTTTACAGTGGTTACACGGCTTGTATCAAGTTTATTTTTTCGCATTTCTGCATAAATACCTAATGGAGAGCTTCCTGTAGCCATTCCTAATGTTGGATTTTCTTTTGTTTTTACAACTTCTTCAATTAATTTATAACCTGCTTCTGCTAGTTCTTCTGGAGTTTTTACAACAAGAATATTCATTTAATTACTTCCCTTCCTTCATATGAATTCCTAAACGAACCGTATCATATACTTGTAAATCTTCATTCATCACAACAAAGTCTGCATCTTTTCCTACCGCTAATGCACCTTTATTATTTAATCCAAACTCTTCTGCTTGGTTAACTGATGTCATCAGTACTGCATCTTCGATTGAACAACCTGTAAATTCAATTACATTTCGGAAAGCTTGATCCATTTTTAGAATACTACCAGCTAACGTTCCATCTTCTAATCGAGCACTACCATCTTTTACATGTACCGGCTGTCCGCCAAGCTCATATAATCCATCTTCAAGACCTTTTGCGCGCATTGCGTCAGTAATAACACTTACTTTTTTCGGTCCTTTTAACTTATATGCTAATTTCACCATATCAGGGTGAATATGAATACCATCTGTAATCACTTCAACCATTACATCTGGATTTAATAACACATGACCAACAACTCCTGGTTCACGGTGATGTAATCCACGCATTTGATTGTATAAATGTGTCGCATGTGTAATCTTTCTATTTTTTAGTTGCGCATCAATTGCATCTGTATGCCCCATTGTGCCAACTACACCAGTTTCAGCAAGATATTGTTCAAACTCTAATGCTCCCTCTTCTTCTGGCGCATATGTTACTAATTTAATTAAATTCCCACTTGCTTCTTGCCATTGTTTAAATTGCTCAATATTTGCAGGAACGATATGTTCAAGTGGTTGTGCACCTGCACGTTTCTTTGAAACATAAGGTCCTTCTAAGTGAATATATTCGAAATGTGCTCCTTTTTCTTTTGCTTCTTTCGCAGCGGTTAGCGCTGCTTCAATTGCCTCTGGAGCTTGTGTCATTGTTGTTGGAAAGTAAGTTGTAACCCCTTCTTTTAACATTTCTTTACCTAGAGTTACTAACCCATCGCTATTTGCATCCATCGCATCAATATCGTATCCACCATGAATATGAACATCGATCATACCTGGAATTACAATCTTCCCTGTAGCATCAAAAACAGTTTCATTTTCTTGTGGTACATATTGAGCCATCAAACCAATTTCTTTAATGGTTTCTGCGTAACGGATAAATCCGTTTTCCACTATTTCTTGACCTGTGTAAATTTTGGCATTGATGACAATTTGCGTTTTCATTTTCATCGATCCTTTCCCATGAAATACCTACTTGTTATTATTACCTTATTCGCCTAGTTCCATCTTAATATATGCACGAGTAGTTGTCTATACATTCTAATGAAATTTCCTTTTTATTCAACAAAAAAGGAAATTTCTTACGTCCTTTATAATTATAATATATATTATTCATTTTTCCAAAAAGGGACAGTATCCACCCCTAATATAGAAATCACTTCAACAATGGCATTAACCCGCTAGACTCTAACATAACATGTTCACCATCTGTTTCTATTTCTACTGTACGTTTATTCGTTCTATATACCATTATACCGTGCCTTTTTAAGCGTTTTACTACACTTTGGTGAGGATGTCCATACGGATTACTACTCCCGTAAGACAGAATAGCAAACTGCGGTTCCACTTTTTTTATAAACGTTTCACTGGTTGAAGTATACGAGCCGTGATGCCCCACTTTTAAAACATCTGCATGTACATCAAATTGTTTTAATATTTCATGTTCTGTCCGTACATCCGCGTCACCCATTAATAAAAAATCCGCTTTTCCATATCGCACCTTTAAAACAATTGAGGATTCATTATTTTCATCTTTTGATTTCCCATTGTTTAATACTTGTATAGAAACATGTGGATCCAGCGGTATATATTGCCCTTCCTTTACCGAAACGAAAGGTATCCCTCTTTTTTTAATATTATTCCGATATGTATGATAAGTAAGAGAACTATATGTTTTTCCGCTATCTAATATAAGCGATACCGGCATTTGCTCTACAATTGGAATTAGCCCCCCTATATGATCCATATCGGGATGGGTACTGACAATTACATCTAAATGATTAATCCCTTTCTCAATTAATTTCTGAATAATAACCTCTCCAGCTTCATAAGGTCCTCCATCAATTAACATTGTTTGTCCGTTTGGCATTATGATAAGTGTTGCATCACCTTGCCCCACTTTTAAAAAGCTCACTTTCATTTTACTAAGATGTTGCCGATGCATATGTAAAGGAGACGTAGTATGAATAGACATCATATACCTTTTAGCTGATGCGCTATTTAAAGAAAAACATAATAAAACAGAAACTAATAATAAAATAATCCGCATACCTTTCATAACTCGTCTCCTTTTTTCATTTAGTATGGCACTGTAAATAATTGATATACAAAAAAAGCTTAGCAAAATGCTAAGCTTTTATTTCGATATCTCTTGTAAGGAACCGAAGAATAAATCCGCTTCATTCATTTGTTCATTCTCTTCAGAAAGCGGCGGTAAATCATCTAATGTTTTCAATCCAAATGTGTCCAAAAATTCTTTTGTTGTTCCGTATAAAATAGGACGCCCTGGTCCTTCTGCTCTTCCCATTTCTTTTATAAGTAAATGTGAAACCAACGTTTGTAACGCCTTATCGGTTTTAACTCCTCTAATCTCTTCCATTTCAGTCCTTGTGATTGGTTGACGATATGCAACAATCGCTAACGTTTCAAGGGCAGCTTGTGAGAGCGAAGCAGCTGTTGGTGTATCTATTAATTTTTGATAATATGAAGCATGTTCTTTCTTTGTAGCAAAACGATATACTTTTGCATACTGTACAATTTGCAAACCACGGTTTGCACCTTCACATTCTTGTTGCATTTCTTCTAAAATATTAATTACTTCATTCATTTCAATTTCAAGAACTTTCGCTATTTGTTCTGGATAAATCCCTTCATCACCAGAAACAAATAAAAGGCCTTCAATAATTGACTTTTGTTCTTTCCTATCCATTTCACGAGCTCCTTCCTTCTATTTTCCCATAAAAATACACATCAAAAAACCGAATCACAATCAATGCGTTCGGTTCAATATTTTTTCTCTTGCTCCAAACGATACATTAAAACATAGCATGAGATAAAGTGTTTCTATCCCAATTTCATATACTTGCTCTATGCAGATTTATTAGAGCTTGATACGAAAATTTCATCAAAATTATGTTCTTGCTCAATTATGATTTGTTGATTTTTCATAAGTTCCAGAACTGCTAAAAATGTCACAACCATTATTTCACGTTCATCATCAACAAACAAATCATGAAAACTTTGGCGACCACCCTTTATTTTTAATTGCTTTAAAATATCAGTCATTCGCTGTTCAATTGGTATTTCTTGACGAGTAATACGTGTTGTTACAGGTTTTTTTGCCTTTTTACGGCGCATTAATTTTTGAAATGCCGCTAGCATATCATATAACGTAACATCAAGAGGCAAGCTTGTCTCTTCTTCTTGTTGCAACGATGTAAAGTCAATTGGTGGACGTGTATATAGCTGTGCTCTTTCTTGTTCTCTTTCTTTTAACTCAGTAGCAACTTGCTTATATTTCTTATATTCAATTAACCTCTCCATCAATTCTTGACGAGGATCATCTATAAAATCATCACCGTTATCAAGTACATCTTCTTCATGTTTCGGCAACAACATTTTACTTTTAATTTGTAATAACGTTGCGGCCATTACTAAATACTCACTTGCAACATCTAATTGCAGTTCTTTCATCGTATGCACATAAGATAAATATTGCTCTGTAATATCTGCTACAGGAATATTATATATATCAATTTCATAACGATGTATTAAATGTAACAATAGATCTAAAGGCCCTTCAAAAGCCTCTACTTTAAAATTATATTGCACAAAGCATCCCACCACATTTTTTCTATAACAACATAAGTAT
The DNA here is from genome assembly GCF_052044835.1 of Bacillus sp. 22475. Classification (NCBI taxonomy): domain Bacteria; kingdom Bacillati; phylum Bacillota; class Bacilli; order Caryophanales; family Bacillaceae; genus Bacillus; species Bacillus sp. 22475. Next base: position 122,419 of record NZ_JBQENW010000002.1, read on the forward strand.
AGAGCATACTCATGTTCTATCCAACCTTTTTAAGAAATTTAATTAAAAATAGACCGATGCCTATGTCATCATGCCCACCACTTCATATGATAACAGTGTAGTAAGAACAATGTAGGAGGTCAAAAAACTATGGGTCACGTTGATTGTGGTTTTAGCGGTGGGTTCGCATTACTTGTTGTACTGTTTATTTTGCTAATTATTGTAGGAGCAGCTTGCTTCTGCTAATATGAACAATAACGGCTAGGGGGAAATCTCCTAGTCGTTTATTGTTCATATTTCTATGATACACTTATATGTATAACCGTTAGATAGGGGCGAGAAAACATGTATCCTACCGAATACATACAATTTTTAATTCATTTCCAAGGAGATTACGACTATTTTGAATGCCACGAAATACTAGAAGAGTACTGGAAGACAAAACCAAGAGGAAATCGTGATCATTACTTAGTTGGTCTCATTCAAATTGCCGTTTCTTTATACCACCAAAGACGTGCTAACTGGAATGGTTCCACAAAAATGATGAAAAGCGCAATCACAATTTTAGAAAAAAGCGGTGTGTCTTTACAACGTTTAGGAATTAATCAAGTACAACTTCTTTCCTTGCTCAATGAAAGATTGCAATCTATCCATAAAAAAGAACGTTTTGTACCTTTATTTTTACCCTTATCAGATCCATTGTTAGAGAAGCAGTGCATAGAGTTATGCAAAAAACAAAACCTCTCTTGGAAAGACTTGAATGCTATTCCAAGTGAATATATTATACACAAGCACACTTTGCGTGATCGCACAGAGGTCATTACTGAACGAAACGAACAATTACAAAAAAGAAAGCAGAGATAATAAACTACTTATCCCTGCTTTCACGAATGTATATTTTGTTCTAGCCCTTTACATTTTTCGCAAAAACTTGCTGTTTGCTCATTTCCGCAAATTGTAAACTCAAGAAATTTACTCTTTAACTCTTGAACCATCTTCGTTCCAATCCCCACATGACGGTGAGACGGATTTACACTTAAATGCTGAATTTCTAATACTTGATTCTCTTTTTTTACAATCCCCATTATTCCAACAAAATCTTCATTTTCTTTCCACAAATACAATTGCCAATCATCTTTTGCTTCATATTCTTTCATTGTCAATTGTAATGTTTTCACATCTTTTTCAGTTGGCATAAACGAAAGAAGCCCCATTGCAATTTTTTCATAACTTTTTTTAAAACGAATTAACATAACCCTTATCCCTTCTCACAAAAGTTACAAACTAGTAATCCCCTCAATCACTCTTTTCATATCACATTCATTTTACAATATTTTCTACAGAGTGAGAAGAGTCTAAAACAACTTGATAATCATACAAAGCGAAAAGAAGAAAGTCAAATCTATGTTTCAGCACTATTCCTTTAATAAATAGAGTGAAAAAAAGAAAATTTTATATAGAATGAAAAGAAACATATCATTCAACATCACTTCATTCATAGTTACCCGAAAGCAGCACAATTCTAGCAAAATTAATATAACAAAAAATATTTGTTGAAACATATAATGTAATGTATTCTATGTAATTTGTTAAAGGTTTGTTCTCACAAGCAATATATTTTAGCAACAATACTACTTGTATGATGAGCTATAGAAGAAGTACTCAATCTCATTAAAAATAAAAAAGAGAGCAAAAGCTCTCTTTTTCCTTACCTTATTCTTCCCAAACTTTAACTTCTTTCATTACATCGCCTTGACGCATTTTTAATACTGTTTCAATACCGCTTGTTGCTTTACCAAATACAGTATGAACGCCATCTAAATGTGGCTGTGGCTCATGAACAACAAAGAATTGGCTACCGCCTGTGTTACGGCCAGCGTGAGCCATAGAAAGTGAGCCTACAAGGTGTTTATGAGGGTTTCCATCAGTTTCACATGGAATAGAGTAACCTGGACCACCAGCACCTGTACCTGTTGGGTCTCCACCTTGGCTTACGAAGCCAGGAATAACACGGTGGAATGTAACACCGTCATAAAATCCTTGCTCTGCTAATTTTTTAAAGTTTTCTACTGTTTTTGGCGCTTCTTCTGGGAAAAATTCCAATTCGATTTTTTCACCGTTTTCCATTAATATATATCCTAAAGTTTTCATATGTATATGTCTCCTTTCAACTATCTCAGCACTATATTACCACATTCATGACTAGAAACAAAAAGAATCCGACAATCTAGATACTTCTTTTTTGAAATGTGGAAAAAGCTAGGTGACAAATAAGAAATATATACTATAATAACTTTGTTGCCCGAAAATTTTAGAAAGAGAAAGGGAGCGATTTTTCGTGAAAACGAAATTATTAGCTCTGCTATTAGCTGTAACGGTATTTATAATGCCAACAGCTTCATTTGCAGACATCATCGAGGGAGAATCAATTGTTACACTAGGAGAGAACTTATCCGAACAACAAAAACAAGATTTGTTAAAAGAAATGAAAGCACCGAAAGATGCTACAATTATTACTGTATCTAATGCGGAAGAACATAAATTTCTAGAAGGCATTGTTCCAAAAGCACAAATTGGTACGAGAGCAATTTCTTCTTCTATGATTACATACACAAAACCAGGATCTGGTCTTATTGTACGATCAAAGAACATTAACTGGGTAACAGATGCAATGTACACTAACGCTTTGATTACAGCAGGTGTAAAAGATGCAGAAATTCAAATTACTGCACCTTTTAAAGTTTCAGGAACTGCAGCTTTAACTGGATTAATGAAAGCATATGAAACTGCGTCCAATAAACCAATTCCGGAAGAAGTTAAAAAAGTAGCGAATGAAGAAATGGTACAAACAGCCCAGCTTGGTGATAAAATTGGTGAAGAAAAAGCAGTTCAACTTGTTGCAAAAATTAAAGAAGAAATTGCAAAAGAACAGCCAAAAACAACAGAAGATTTACGTTCATTAATTAAAAAAATTGCTGATCAACTCGGCATTACATTAACAGATGAACAGTTAGATAACCTAGTAGCGTTATTTGATAAAATGAAGAATCTTAATATCGATTGGAATCAAGTTGGTAGTCAATTAAACAAAGCAAAAGAACACGTTTCTGCCTTTTTAGGATCTGAAGAAGGACAAAGTTTTCTAGATAAAGTGAAAGATTTCTTCTCAAGTATCATTGATTTTGTTAAATCTTTATTCAAGTAAAAAAGAAGCCCGCCAGTGACGGGCTTCTTTTTTATACAAGTAACGGTAATTTCATAACAGCCTCTTCAACCGAACGCACTATATGATTTGCTTTCTCCTTTACATATGGATGGGCATGATGAAGAGTAAATGAATGCGGGGTTACTTCAAACATAGAAATATCATTGAAAGAATCTCCAATACAAGCAACTTCATTTGCTTCAATTTGCAAATGGTCCATTAGTCGCTTTAGAGCACTCCCCTTACTCACGCCTCTTGGCATAATATCAACATAGCGTTTACCTGATATAAAAACTTCCGCTTCGCCTTGAAACGTATCTCGTAGCTCTTGATCTAACGTCACAATTTTCTCTTCTTCTCCAAAAACAAACAATTTTGCAGGGTGTACAGTCTTACCAAACTCTTCTTCTAACGCTTCAATTTCGGCGATATGCACGCCCATATACGTTTCAAAATTATGGTGATGTTCATTTTTCCTTTTTGTATATCGTTGCTCATTTGCACAAACAATATCCGCTAGTCCTTTTTTATGTATATATCGATATATTTCCTGGGCAACCGTATTTTCAAAACTCGATTCATGAAATAAATTCCCATCTGGAAGTAACATTGTCGCTCCATTTAAGCCAGTTGTGTAATATGGGAATGAAAACCTTTTTACAACTTCATCAATTCTGTGTGTAAAGCGTCCAGAGGCAAAACAAATATTTGTCCCTTTCTCAGCTAACCAACACAGCGCACGTTCATCTTCTTTTTGCATATGGTTCACATCGTAAACGAGCGTGTCATCTAAATCACTTACAAATAATTTAATCATGTCCTCTTCCCCTTCCATACACAATATCTACTCTAAGTGTACACAAAAAATGTTTGATTTTTGTTAAAAAATAATAAATTTTTGCTAAAAAAATAAACGGGTGTATAATCCCGTTTATTTTTGTCTTTTTACATTTTGAGGTCTTACAATACTTGGTCGTACTTTTAAACTAGACATCGTTGGACGGAGTAAAATTTTTGTTAACGCGCCCCAATCAAATGGTAAAAACGGCCATAAATAAGGTGTTTGTAAACTTTTTATAGACGTTAAAAATAAAATTAATATCGTCATACCAATTACAAATCCCATCTCATGGAAGAGACCTGTTAAAATAATAACAAACAATTTCCCAACCTTATTCCCTAATCCTAATTCATAACTCGGTGTTGCATATGCACCAATCATCGAAACCGCTACATACAAAATTACTTCTGGCACAAACAAACCTACATCAATTGCAATTTGACCAATTAATATGGCGGAAATCAACCCTGCTGCAGACGATAATGGGGTTGGAGTATGAATAGCAGCCATCCTTAAAAACTCAAGTCCGACCTCTGCCATTAACACCTGTAATAGGATTGGTAAATGCGTCATCTTAGTCGGTCCAATAAAAGCAAGATTTGCTGGTAAAAGAGTTGGATCAAATACAAACACTAACCAAAATGGTAATAAAAATAACGAGAATATAACACCTAAAAAGCGCACCCAGCGTAAAAATGTACCGACAGCTGGATTTTGTCTAAACTCTTCTGCATGCTGTAAATGGTGAAAATATGTTGTCGGTGTAATCATAGCACTTGGCGATGTGTCAACAAGTACTAACACATGTCCTTCTAGTAGATGATTTGCTGCTACATCTGGCCTTTCTGTGTATCGAATAAGCGGGAATGGGTTATAGCTTTGCTTTACAACAAATTCTTCTACTGTTTTATCCGCCATCGTAATTCCATCTACATCGATGTTATTTAATTCTTGTTTTATAATCTTTACTAAATCTGGATTTGCAACATCTTGAACGTATGTAATACAAATATCCGTTTGTGATCTATCTCCTACTCGAACCATTTCATTTCGAAGTCGTGGATCTCGAATTCTCCTACGAATTAACGCTGTATTTACAACGATATTTTCAACAAATCCATCCCTCGCACCGCGTACTACCTTTTCGGTATCTGGTTCTGTCGGTGTTCGCCCTGGATAACTACGAACATCGATCGCGAACGCTTCCGTTTCACCTTCCACAAATATCACAATGAGCCCTGATAATACTTGGAGCATTACCTCATCCATCGTTTTCACTTTGCTTACTTGTTGATGGATTAAGCGATTCTCTAAAAGCTTCACTGTATCTTCTTCTACATCCCTCATCTCATTTGTATCCACCGCTTCTTCTAAAATAGGGATAATATAATTTGTATCACAAAGTCCGTTTACAAATAACACACCGATTTCTTTATTCAAAATTTGAAATTTACGAATGCCAACATCGTATGTAACGCCTAGTCCAACTGTCTGCTTTAAATAATTTTCATTATCACTTATGAAAGTTGATATAGGGATATCCACTTTTTTAGTCTTCGTCATAAAAACCACTCCTTTCCAAAATTAATTGAATCGCTTTTCTAGTAATAGGTGATCCCCTCTCACATTCATCATTCCCGCACATCTTACCAATGTCACCGACTCCAACGATGACAGGAACATTCAAGTCATCTAAACAATAAATTGTATCTCCGCTAATTCTGCCAATTTCACCATCTGGAAGTCCAAATTTATCAACACCGTATTCGGTTAAATTTCCGTTCCGATCTACACTTACATCTACACGTGCCCATTCCCAATGATGCGTATTAGACGCTACCGCTAAAATACCGAGCACATCAATTTGTTTATGGGTAGCTACATATTTTAAAGCCTTTTCACCAGATCCTTCTCCAATAAATCCACTGTCATCAAACATGACAAATACAGGGTCATATGGCGTTTGCATAATAAGCTCAACAACTTTTTTCCCTGTCAATTTGGTTGGATTACTTTGTGATGCTGAAATACACCTTCCTCCAAATTCCTTTGTTAAAAGCTCAATTGTCCGCTTTGCATATTCATCTCCATCTGTGACCAAAACAACCCTTCGTCTCATTTGATTTATCCTTTCGGTTTACATATAAGTGCTATAAAAAACGAAAACAATATCGCTGCGGAAATGCCCGCAGACGTTAAACTAAACATGCCAATACCAATTCCTAAATATCCATGTTTTTCTGCTGCATGCATTGCTCCGTGCAATAGTGAATGTCCAAAACTTGTAATAGGGACTGTTGCTCCAGCACCTGCAAACTTTATTAGTTTATCGTACAATCCAAATCCATCTAAAATTGCTCCGATGACTACAAAAGTTGCCATTAAATGAGCTGGTGTTAACTTTGCGAAATCTAACAATAGTTGCCCAATTACACAAATAGCTCCACCTACAAGAAATGCATATATAAAATCCACAATTCACTCTCCTTTAACTCTCTCAAATACGACACCATGTGCAATTGTTGGAATCGTTTCTTTCTGTTGCATCATTATCGGGCTTAATAATGCGCCAGTGGCAACGACAAAAATTCGTTGTAAATTCCCTTTTTGCATCTCGTGTAATAAATGGCCATATGTGACAACTGCTGAACAAGCGCAACCACTACCACCTGCAAACACTTCTTCTTGACTTGATTCATAAATCATTAATCCGCAATCATTGTATATATGTCCAAGATCGTAACCTTCCTCAAGTAAAAGTTGTTTTGCAATCGGTGTCCCAACAGCTGATAAATCACCCGTAACAATCAAATCATAGTCATCGGCACTTCTTCTTAAATCTTCAAAATGCTGTTGAATTGTATGAGCTGCTGCTGGGGCCATCGCTGCCCCCATATCCAAAGGATTTGTGATTCCTAAATCTTGCACTTTTCCGATTGTAGCCGCCGTAATTTTAATTGCACTTTTTTCATTACTAATTAATATAGATCCTGCACCAGTCACAGTTGAATTTGCTGTCCCTGGTTTTTGCCCACCGTACTCTGTTGGATAGCGAAATTGTCTTTCAGCCGTTGCATTATGACTACTTACTGTAGCTAAGACACGATTTGCAAATCCACCGTCTATAAAAGCTGATCCAACTGCTAAAGTCTCCATAGACGTCGCACAGGCGCTAAACATTCCTAAAAAAGGAATGCCCCACTTACGCGCAACATAATTTGCTGTCACTGTTTGATTTAATAAATCTCCCGCTAAAAAGAAATCAATTTGCGATGTTTTTATATTCCCTTTTTGCACTGCTTGTTGAATTGAGTCTGACATTAATCTTCGTTCGGCGAGCTCCCAATTTTCCTCTCCACAATGCAAGTCATCATATGAAATATCAAAATCTTTTCCAAGAGGGCCCTCAGCTTCTTTCGGACCGACAGCAGTACCCGTTGCATTCACATATATATCGTTTTGAAATACCCACGTTTGTTTTCCGGTCAACCTCATACTAGCCCCTCCTTTAAGACATAAAAATTTTAAAGGTATACCTTATTAACCCAATGATATATGCACCAACAACCCCAAATACAATCACACTTCCTGCCAGTTTAAACATATTTGTCGCAATCCCTAGAACAATCCCTTCACTCTTATGTTCTAAGGCAGCGCTCGCCATAGAATTTGCAAATCCTGTTACCGGTACCGCTGATCCTGCTCCAGCAAATTGACCGATTTTATCATATACACCACATCCTGTTAAAATCGCGGATAATAAAACAAGCGTTGCAACAGTTGGGTTTCCTGCCTCTTGTTCACTGAAGTGAAAATAATGTATATAAAATTTCATCAATACTTCTCCAACTGTACAAATGAGTCCACCTACAAGAAATGCTTTGATACAATTTAGTAAATAGTTTGGCTTTGGATGATACTCCTTCACTTTATTTATGTAATCATCCTTCAATTTCTGACTTGTCATTTATATACTGCCTCCTACTTTACGAAATAAATCCAGTGAAACAACGATCCTATTACTTTCCCAAGCACAAGAGCAACGAGTAAAACAATAATCTTCCCCTCTACCCCTACTCGTTTCGCTAAAATAGGTAGAACATTTAACACCTCTGTTAATGCCGCAGCGAGCATTCCAATGAACGTACCACAAAATAGCCCTAATATAACGAGCCAATATTGCGACGTTTGAAGTGTAATGTTTTTCAAACTGCACCAAGCCCCTGTTAAAGTACCTGCAATGACTGCCCACTCAAAATATTGAATATGCTTTCCACTTCTCGTTAATTGAGCTAAACGGGGGATTATACCAAGTACAGCTAAAAATGCGACATATCCGCTACCTACCGCTATCCCTCCAGCTAAACCAATTAAAATAACAAACCCAGACTCAATCATCGGCAAGTTGTTTCATATTATCCTTGTTTTCATTAACGATTACATACTGATCAAGTGACTGTTGGTATTGAAACATCTCAACTTCTAACGGACTCGGCTCTTCATTAATTCGTTTTTGAAATACATGATTAAAGAATAGAACCATCCCTAAACCAAGACCTAAAGAATAAGGAATTTGAAATAAAAGTGGTTGTGCATTAAATTCTCCAGTAATCATGTAATATAACCGTTGATGTACTTGTTGCATACTTACATCCTCATGGAAATAAATGATTGCAAGAGCTGCTCCAATAAAAAGTAATAACCATACAAGTCCAAAGAAAACTGGGTGCACTTTCTTTTTTTCATAAATAATTTCAACAAGAGTTTGTCCAGAACCGAGTAAATTAATTTGTATATGAGCCGCTTTTCGCCTAATGATCTCAATTATCTTCATAACATCAATTACAACATGCGTCTTATCGTGTGCTGTTATTTTGTAAACAATCTCATTTTGTAACGCTTCAACTACGAAAGCATCTCCAGCAAGCTGAGCAACATCACCTAGCTTCACTTCATACGAAGGAGAAACTTTTAAACGATTGCGCATTTTAATATAAATCGTTTGTTCCAACTTTCATTCACCCCTTCACTCTTCCTCGTAGTTGTAGTATGGTTATTGAATTTTTTTCTAATACAATTTTTTCATAAAAAAACATCTGCACCATTTTGGTACAGATGTTTTTTTACTTATGCCTTTTTCTTAAATAAGTTTGCAATACTTAATGCAAGCCCTCCCCAAATGACTACTATTCCAATAACCATCATCATAATCGCTGATCCACTCATTATGAAACACCTCGATCTTTCCATTCTTTTTCAAGCTTGGCAGAATCCGAATGAATTTGTGCATCCCATTTTTTCAGGCCAATGATTATTGCAACTATGAGGAATGCTGCTGCTATCGACCAACCATACGTTACAACAAAATCAGTCGGATAATCTCCGTAGTTCTTTTTAATATTTTGGATTGTACCATCAATTAGCATATACCCTAACATAAGCGGAGTAATAACGAGTAAACTCACTCTCCAAAACGTTCCTAATTTAATATCAGATACAAAGTTTGCATGATTTTGATAAACTGGTAAACGGCGTAAAATGAGCCCTATCGTAACTACTTCCGCAAGTGCAATTGTAATTAATCCGAAATTATTAGCGAAATAGTCGACAACATCTAAGAACATAAGTCCACCACGTGTTGCAAAAACAAGAGAAACTAACACGAGAAGAGTTCCCATAATTCCAATAGTCTTTTCCCGACTTAAACTGAATTTTTCAGATACAGCGGCAAAGCATACTTCCGCGAGTGAAATAAGTGATGTAATTCCAGCAACCGTTAACGATAAGAAAAATAAAACACCAAACAACGGTGACATCGGCAATTCATTAATAATTTGGGGAAATACTACGAACGCAAGCCCAACGCCAGCACTTGCTACTTTATCAACTGGTACTCCCATATTATTTGCCATAAATCCAAGAGCTGCAAAGACCCCAATACCTGCTAATAATTCAAATCCTGAGTTTGCAAATCCAGTAATAAAGGCATTATTTGTTGTATCCGAGTTTTTCGGTAAATAACTAGAATACGTAATCATAATTCCAAATGCTAAAGATAAACTAAAGAATATTTGACCGTAAGCAGCAAGCCATACTTTCCCATCAAAAATACGACTCCAATCTGGTTTAAAGAATGCATCTAGTCCTTGCATAGCACCTTCCATCGTCACTGCACGAACAACAATAATAAGGAACATAACAACTAATAAAGGGATAAATATACGATTAACAACTTCGATTCCTTTTTTAACTCCTTTAAATGCAACGCCAAGCACAATAATCCAAACGAGAGCTAACGGAATTAATACTTCTGGTACAAGTCCTCCAAATTGTCCTGGCTTATCTGCAACATGTAAGTACTCTTTAAATAAAAATGATTGCGTGTCTTTTCCCCATGCTCCAGTGATTGCAAAGTATGTATACGATATAGACCAAGCAATAATCACTGCATAATATGTTGAAACGATAAATGTTACGCACATTTGCCACCATCCAATAAATTCTGCACGCGGGCTAATACGGAAAAATGTAAGTGGTGCCGAACCACGATGACGATGACCAAGGGCAAACTCAAACGCTAACAATGAAATACCAGTCGTTAATAATGCAAATAAGTACGGTAAAAAGAATGCTCCTCCTCCATTTTCATACGCTGTATAAGGAAAACGCCATATGTTTCCTAATCCAACGGCAGATCCGACCGCTGCGAAAATAAATCCAGCTCTCGTTCCCCATTGTTGCCTCGTTTCCATGTTTCCTTCCCCCTTTATGACAAGTTCATACTTGGATTATATTTCAAATTGACTAAATTATCAATAAATTCTGTTAATTTTTGCGAAAATTAACATCTCTCTCCTATTAACGGCATAAAAAAATCGAATAGACAATTATTCGTCTATTCGATCTTTCATCTGTTTTAATATTTTCTTTTCAAGTCTTGAAACTTGTACTTGCGAAATGCCTATGCGCTCTGCTACTTCTGACTGTGTTTGATCTTTATAGTAACGCAAGTATACAATTAAGCGCTCTCGTTCATCTAGTTCTCTAATCGCTTCTTTTAAAGCAATTTTATCGAACCATTTCGTTTCAGATTGATCTGCAATTTGATCTAAAATAGTGATTGGATCTCCATCGTTTTCATATACAGTTTCATGTATAGATGAAGGGGCCCGGCTCGCTTCTTGTGCTAGAACAACTTCCTCTGGCGTTAGTTCTAGTGCCTCTGCCACTTCATTAATCGTTGGAGCCCTTCCGAATTCTTTCGAAAGCTCATCTCTCATCTTTCGAATTTTGTTTCCGGTTTCTTTTAAAGACCTACTAACTTTCACTGATCCATCATCGCGTAAGAAACGTTGTATTTCACCAATAATCATTGGAACTGCATATGTTGAAAATTTCACGTCGAAAGATAAATCAAATTTATCTACCGATTTCAAGAGCCCAATACATCCAATTTGAAATAGGTCGTCTGGTTCGTATCCTCGATTAAGAAACCGCTGTACAACCGACCAAACGAGGCGCATATTACTTTGAACGATTGTATCTCTCGCTTGTTGATCTCCATCTTGACTTTTTTGAATTAACGCTTTTAGCTCGTGGTCCTTTAACTGAGGTTTCTTCTTCTCATTTTTGACCTCTATGTCCATAGGCTATTCTCCTTAATTGCATAGAGCGTTACTATTTGATAAGTATTTTGTCAAATGGATTGTTGTCCCGAAAGATTCGTTTGAAATAACTTCTACTTCATCCATAAAATTTTCCATGATAGTAAATCCCATTCCGGAACGCTCTAATTCAGGTTTAGTTGTAAAAAGGGGTTGTCTCGCTTCATCTAAGTTAAAGATTCCAATCCCTTCATCTCGAATCGTGAGTTTCACCATTGCTTCTTCCAAAATTACAGAAATATAAACAATACCTTCTGCATTTCCTTCGTATCCATGAATAATTGCATTTGTAACCGCTTCTGACACAACTGTTTTAATCTCCGTTAATTCTTCCATCGTTGGATCTAGTTGTGCAATGAAAGCCGCCACTGTAACGCGTGCGAATGATTCATTTTGACTTAATGCTGAAAATTGAAGGTTCATTTCATTTCTCATCTATGCCACCCCCAACGTCGCGAGCGCGTGCGCTTCACTTTCTTCTAAGCGAACGATTTTGAATAAGCCCGACATTTCAAATAAACGCTTAACAGGCGGTGAAATTGCACAAACAACCATTTCTCCACCTAATCCCTTTACGTGTTTATATCGGCCTAATATAACACCTAGACCAGAACTATCCATAAACGATAAGTTCTCTAGGCTCAAAACAATATGATGAACACCATGTGTCTCAATCATATCTGTTACTTTCGTTCGCAACTCTTCAGCCGTATGATGATCTAATTCACCCTCTAGTCTCACACATAGGACGTCACGTTTTACTTCTAATTGCATGGAAAGACTCACACGATTTCCTCCTTATGCTCAAACTTTACTTATTCACATACATAAAGATTTTCGTGATATAAAATAAGAATCCTTCCTGCTGACAAAAGAAGAACTATTTCGTCATAAAGTGAAACCTTTCAGCATTATTCACTTACATACGAATAGAAAAGCGGCAAAATATTTGCCGCTATTTTGATGTTGAAAACATCCCAAAACTTCTTTTAAATAACTCCCACCAGCTCGCTGCAGCAACATCTTCTTTTGCTATAATTGTTTGTTTTAATAAAACATCTTTATCTTTTTTTATAACAAGTGTGCCAAGCGCGTCACCTTTTTTAATCGGTGCTTTCACTTTCTTTTCAGCAATTACTTCTTGTTTTATCTTGTCCATATTCTCGCCCTTCTTCATAAGAAGAGAAACATTATCTGACGCAACTAAATCTACTTTTTCTTTTTTCCCTTTGCCTACTTGAACTGTCTTAATTTTTTCGCCGCGCGTATACAATTTCTTTGTCATATATTGTCCAAATGCATAGTCAAGAAGCTTTGTCACTTGGTTGTTCCGTTCTTTTGATGTTGGTGCTCCCATGACAACTGAAATGATACGCATACCATTTTTTTCAGCCGATGCTGTTAAACAATATTTCGCTTCTGTCGTAAAACCTGTTTTTACTCCATCTACGCCAGGATAAAAACGTACTAGCTTATTCGTATTAACGAGCCAAAACTTTTTATCCGTATCTTCACGTAAATAATCTTCGTACTTACCTGTGTATTTACGAATAAGTGGATACTTCATCAATTCTCTCGCCATTATAGCCATATCATTTGCTGTCGAATAATGGTCTTTGGCCGGAAGACCTGTTGGGTTTTGAAAATGTGTATTTTTCAGCCCTAAATCTTTCGCCTTTTTGTTCATCATATTTACAAATCCTTCTTCTGAACCTGCGATATGCTCGGCTACTGCAACAGATGCGTCATTTCCAGATGCAATTGCAATACCCTTTAACATCTCATTTACAGTCATCTCTTCCCCAGGTTCTAAAAAGATTTGCGATCCACCCATTGAAGCTGCATGTTCGCTTGCTCTAACTTTATCGGTCAGTTTTAGTTTTCCTTTTTCAACTTGTTCCATAATTAAAAGCATTGTCATAATCTTTGTCATACTAGCAGGTGGTAATTTTTCATTTGGGTTTTTATCAAATAAAACTTTACCTGTATCTTGCTCAATTACGATTGCTGACGACGCTTGTTCCGCTAACTTCGGCGTTGTTTCTTCTGTTTTCTCCTGCTTCGTTTTCTCAGATTGCGCAAAACTCACTGAAGTTCCAGAAAGCAATAACATGAAACAAACAAGTATTCCAAAAACTCGCTTCATGACTAACCCTCCATTCTATATCAGACCTATTTTTTCCAATTTCTCTTTTTTTAATACCAAATTTTTCTATTATTTTCAGTTGACAAATACATTCGTCCCCTATATTGTATTAAGTGTATTACACACAGTAATACACTTAATACATATGAGGAAGGAGACATTGCTCTTGCATATTCAACTTGACCCAAGAAGCAACACTCCGATATGGGAACAAATTGTTCAAAATATAAAAGAACTCGTATTGAAAAACATGTTGGCTCCAAGTGATAAACTTCCTTCTGTACGCGAACTCGCTTCTTTACTCGTTATAAATCCAAATACAGTGAGTAAAGCGTATCAAGAGTTAGAGCGACAAGGAATTATTGAAACGTTACGAGGAAAAGGAACATTTGTATCCCAATCGATTACCCCAACATTAGACGAAAGGAAAATCGCTATGGTTGAAAAGCAATTTCATCAATTACTATTAGAAGCCTCTTATCTTGGTATTACGAAAGATAAAATTCATGATTGGATAGATTCATACTATAAAGAGATTGGAGGGAATACGGATGTTGAAAGTGACAAGCTTGAAGAAAACAATTGATAATCAAACAATTTTAGACGATGTTTCTTTCACATTACAAAGAGGTAGTATCGTCGGATTACTTGGAAGAAATGGTGCGGGGAAAACAACTTTATTACGAACGATAGTCGGCATTTTAGACCCAGATGAGGGAACTGTTACATATGAGGATATCGACATTCATAAGAATCCTGAAACGAAACAAAAAATCGTATATGTCCCGGATTCTACTAACATACTGAACGGTTATACAGTAAAAGAAATCGTGAAGTTTTATAAAGCAGTTTATACAGCATTTGATGAACCATATTTCTACGAACTACTAGAACGTTTCAACTTACCAAACAAACGAATTCGTAGTTATTCAAAAGGAATGAAGGCACTGCTTGCCATCATTTTAGCTGTTGCTGCACAGGCAGAATATATTATTTTAGATGAACCAACAAACGGACTTGATCCTATCGTTAAAAGACAGATTTTACAGTTTCTCGTTGGAGAAGTTGCAGAAAAAGAGATTACCATTTTCATATCTACCCATCATTTAGATGAAGTTGAACAAATTGCAGATACAATCATCATATTAAAAGGACATACCGTATCTTCTATTACATCGCTAGACGATGCAAAATCACAATTTGCTAAAATCCAAGTAGCTTATGAACGTTCACTACCTCAAAAACTAGAAAACTTAAGCAATATTAAAATATTAAATCAAACGGGAAAAGTATATACGATTTTAATTGAAGGAAATGTAGCTGTAACGCTTGAGAAGTTTTATAAAGAGCAACCTATACTCATTGAAGAATTAACAATGTCACTTGAAGATGTCTTCGTTACGACACTGGAGGAGGATGGGTATGTTTCATAAGGCGTTGTGGATGTGGAATTGGAAGCGCGGGAAATATGCTGTGTTACTATTCTTCTTTAGTTCGCTTTACTTGTTACCTTTTGGCTACTATAGAAGTGCTCAGCAACAACTTGATGTGTATTACGAATTACAAGAAAAGGGAAAACAGTATTATTATTTTTATGCCTTTTCTTCAGGAGAAGGTAATAGTTTTTGGTTAACTGTTCTTATCATTGCTTTAGCCTGCTTATTGATAGGATGGGAACGTAGCAACCAATCGAATACACTACTTATGACAATGCCGTTTAAAAGAAAAGATGTTTTCTTATCTAAATGGACTTTCGGTGCACTTTGTATTGTGAGCTCGTTACTTATAAATTGGATCCTTATGTATGTTATTTATAGAACAACCTTTCATTTTGATTATCAATCATTTAGTCCTTTTCATCGATACTTTCTTTATGCGATTTTTTCTTATGTTGCAGTCTATACAGCTGCACTATGCATCGGTACTTTTACTGGAAGCGTTGTTTCGCAGGTTGTTTTTTGTGTTCCGTGGTTACTAGCAAGGGTTACATTTATTACATTACTATACACTTTTACAATAAACCATTTAGATGCTGCAAATATTAAAAATGAAAACTTATATCAACAACTTTATGAAATCAATCAAAAAACAAATATAGTTGCACCAATTAATCACTTTTCTATCAATTATTACTATGATCCGGAATCCCGTAAGATCGAGAACAATCCAACTATTTTAAGAGATCCAGCATCTCATATATATTATTCAGCCAAATCAATGTTAGTCCCTATTTTCTATACGATAGTTTACTTACTACTTGGAACATATTTATACACACGATCGCCAAATGAAAACGGTCAGAAGATATTTATTTTCCAAAAGCATTTACGAATATGGATATGGGGGACAACCATTTACTTTGCATTACTAGGCGGCTATAAAATAAACCATTTTCATTTCTTACCTAGCTACTATATCGGTTTGTTTCTAACTGGAATCATTACTTATGTTATATTATCACGCCTAACAAATTATAAAGTTTTTTAAAGGAGAGATCCTATGTTTCAAAAAGCACTGTGGCTAAGAACGTATCAACAAAGTAAATATGTTGTATGGTTATTTTGGCTCGTCAGCTTCTATACTTTGTCATATCAATACTATATGACTTCTATTCAAGAGCAACACTTTCTAAATGACAATAAAAAATGGAACTATGTATATCATTATCACTTTGATTTAACACTCCTAGATTCTATCATGCTGTTAGGTAGTGTACTTATCGTTCTAGCTTGTACGTTAATTGGATGGGAAAGACAAAATAACGCTAGCGACTTGTTATGGTCTATGCCTTTTAAACGTTCACACCTTTATATAACAAAATGGTTGTTTGGAATCTGTAATATCACCGCTGTTGTCGTTTTAAACTGGGGACTATTTGCTATTATGAAAAAGTTAACTTTTCATAATAAATATCAAGTATTCTCTCCCTTTCATAGTTATTTTATATACATGTTAATTGTATTAATCGCTATTTATACAATTGCCTTATGTGTAGGTACAATTACAGGGAATATTATATCGCAAGGGTTTCTCACTACAGTTATATTAATCTTCCCAGCTTTACTTCCATCACTTATTTCAGGAGTCATTGCTGTTCACTCAAACACTGAATTTCATGAGGACAACGGCCTTATACATGATGTGATGGAAAACATACGTATTTCTAGTCCAGCAGAAGATTTTCGTATTTACTTTAATTATGATCCACAAAGCGCTTATACTGATCAAAATGGAGTACGCCATAACGAACCAAACTTTACAAAGATTCCACCAGCAAAAACATTGATTGGACCTATTGCACATATCATTATTTTATTACCACTCGGTATATATTTATATGCCCGTTCAGTCAATGAGCGAAATGGTAACTATTTATTATATCCAAAGCTACAAAAAGTAGTATTAGGTTGTGCGATTTTCTTTGGTGGAATCGTTGGAGGTTTAATACTAAGTCGTGCGCAGTCATTGTCAAGCTTTTACATCGGATTTTTGGTGACTAGTTTAATTACTTATTTCTTCCTACCTAAAATATTAAAATGGAAAGTATCTTGGAATTTCAAATAAAATAACCTCCTCTTAAAGAGGAGGTTATTTTACATTCTCTCTCCTATCCCCATACACCATCTCTTCTTTCATCCCAAATCCATCACCATTTTGCACAATTTGCTCTGTCGGTGCAACTACACTTTCGGCAATTTTCCATTCCCCACGCTCTTTTACGAATACTTGTAGAAAATAGTTCATGCCATCTAATTGATATGCATTTTCTTTTTTCACATTATAGTGAATCGCAATGTAGTACACTTGAATGTTTTCTTTCCCTATTTTTGATACGTATTGCGATAGTCTCGGTATATAAAGTGCTGCTTTCTGAAAAGATAGTTGCTTCGCTTTAACAAGCGATGAACTTGTTACATTACGTAATGTGTCCCGATTACGAATATTATCGCTATGGTGGAATAATACTGCGTTTTGCATAGAACGAACCCATAATTTCGAATATAAGACTGTATTATCGTTTTCGATGTACTTCACTTCTTTTCGCACCACTTGGATAGGCGTATCTGCGTACGTGAATGTTTGAAAACAGAAAAAACTACCAAATAAAATGGTAAGTGCAGCAATATATTTCATAATCTTTCCTCCGATCTTTTAATTAAAGTATCGGAGTTTCAAAATATTTTTATTCAAAAGAAAAAGGATAGGAGTGCTTTCGCTTCCTATCCTCATTTATTATAATACGCGGCCAAATAGTTCTAAGACCATTTCTATTTCTTGGTCGCTCCAACCTTTAAATCTCTCTTTATAATATTCTTTACGCACAGCTTCAAGTTTTTCAGTTACTTCTCTTCCGTGCTCTGTAATTTCTAAGTACACGATTCGACGATCTGAATTAGAACGTTTTCTTTCTACTAATCCTTTTCGTACGAGACGATCTGTAACAGCTGTAATATGACTGGAGGTTACGTTTACTTCACTCGCAATTTGCGAAGCCATCTGTGGACTGTTTAAAAATAACGCACGTAATACAGAAAATTCATTATATGGCATATGTTCTGCAAAACGTGTATTAATATCATTTTGTAATAAACGTATCATTTTTCGAAATGATGCAGATAAATCTAAAATCAGTGTTTCTCTTTTTTCGTTCAATAGCCTCGTCCCTTTTTTATCATATTTACACATATTATAATCTATAAATACCTATGTTGTATATGCTTTCTTTCCTCAACATTCTCATTTATGTAACTTTTTTCATATAAATTTCTTTTTTGTTCACACATATACATATAAAAAGGATGGTGATGGAAAATGCAGGGTGGAATGAACCCTTATTTACACAACGTACGCACTGCTAATACTGGTAAAGAAGCTACTATTACTGTACAAGGAGAAGGTGTTGTAAAAGCAAAACCGAATGTTGTTATATTAACACTCGGCATTCGAACAGATGATAAAAATGTAAAACAGGCTCAAGAAGAAAATGCAGTGCAATCCAAACAATTGCTGGATGCACTTAAACAGCTTGGTATTGCCGATAAAGATATAGAGACGATTTCTTATACAATTACTCCTCAATACGAATATGTAAATGATAAAGCATTGCTGCAAGGATACCGTGTAGAGCATTTGTATGAAATTACCGTTTTAAATGTACAAAAAGCTGGGGAAGTATATGATATAGCCGTTTCAAATGGCGCAAATGTAGCAAAAGGTTTACGTTTCCGAGTATCTCATCCAAATAAATATTATGAGCAAGCTCTCATTCAAGCTCTGCACCAGGCAGTAGAAAAAGCTCGTGCTATTGCGAGTACATATAATTTAAATATTAATCCTGTTCCCCTCTCATTCGTTGAAGAATCTGCCCAATTACCAAGGGAGATTACGTCTTATGCTACTTTACATGCGCAAGCAGCTCCACCCATTCAATCGGGTGAATTAGAAATCATTTCAACAATACGGGCAGTTTTTACGTATTTATAAATAATTTCATTTATAAGTAAACGTTATCATTTTCCTTGTTGTAAAAACATGATGTTCTGATATAATAAAGGACGGTGAGCTCTTACGAAAGAGATATCACGGGTGGGAGAGGGATATGAAAAAGAAGGTTTAACATGAAAGGAATACTTGAAAGAACATTTAAATTAGGTTTACACGAAACATCACCAAAACAAGAAGTTTTAGCTGGAGTTACGTCATTTTTCACGATCGTATATATTATGATTGTAAATGCGTCAATTTTATCCGATGCTGGCATTCCTCTTGAAGCTGGAATTTTAGCAACTGTTTTCAGTTCATTTGTCGGATGTCTACTCATGGCATTTTGGGCAAATGCACCTGCTATTCTTGTCCCTGGTATGGGTGTAAATGCATTCTTCACGTACACAGCTGTGCATACGCTTGGACTAACTTGGCAAGAAGCATTGGCTGCTGTCTTTATCTCTGGTATTATTTTTGCAATTGCCGCTTTTACACCAATCGCTCGCGTGCTATCAGTATCAATTCCAAAGTCATTAAAGGAAGCGATTACTGTCGGCATCGGATTATTTTTAGCGTTTATCGGATTGCAAAAAGGTGGTTTAGTCGTTTCGAACCCAAATACTGCTGTTGCAATGGGTAAATTAAGTAATCCTGTCGTTCTTGCGACCGTGCTTACTCTTATCGTTGCACTTGTACTATTTATTCGTAACGTACGTGGAAACTTTTTATGGACGATTGCAATAGGAACTGGTATTGCATGGCTATTTGGCCTTGTTGATACAAGTCAAATCGGAAATAGTTCATTCTCATTCGCTAATTACGGCGATGTGTTTGGAGCTATGTCATTTGGCAAACTTTCTTCCTTACCGTTTTGGATTGCAACATTCTCCTTAAGCATGGTGCTTATTTTTGAGAACATGGGACTTCTGCACGGTTTATTAGAAGATGACCGTAAATTCCCACGTGCTTACCAAGCCAATGCAATTTCAGCAATGACATGTGGTCTATTTGGCACAAGCCCTACCGTATCAACAGTAGAGAGTGCCGCAGGTATTACTGCAGGCGGAAAGACAGGTCTGACGTCTATCGTTACGGGGTTGTTATTCTTTGCATCATTGTTTGCACTTCCGTTTGTCAAACTAATTCCTGATAGTGCCATTGCACCAATCTTAATTATTATTGGCGGCCTGATGATTACAAGCATTCAGCAAATTCCTCTGAACGATTTTTCAGAAGGATTTCCAGCGTTCTTAATTATCGTCATGATCCCGCTCACATATAGTATCGCTGATGGCATTGCGTTCGGATTTATTGCTTACCCTATCTTAAAAGTTGCTCTTGGAAAGCGTAAAGAAGTCGCACCATCTATGTATATCATTACATGCTTATTCTTAGCTATGTTTGTATTACATGCTATTGGTTAAGAAAAAACACCGGGGAAATCCTCGGTGTTTTTTACTTAAACCATCCTTTTTTATAAAACCAGGCCATCATTCCGCCGCCAATTAATGCCATTAGAAGAAGACAAATAAAATAACTATATTGTCCACCAAGCTCTGGCATATGCGTAAAGTTCATTCCATATACTCCCGCAATAAATGTTAATGGCATAAAAATAGTCGAGAATACAGTTAATGTTTTCATAATGTTATTCATATGATGTGAGTTTAATGAAAAATAACTATCCCGAATATCCGCCGTTAACTCTCGACTTGCCTCAATCATTTCCGTAAGTTTAAGTAAATGATCATGTATATCTTTAAAATAAATCTCATGATCACTTATACCGTAAAAACGAGTGGAATTCAAAATACGATACAATAAATCACGCATTGGAATAATTGTACGTCTTAACTTAGATAAATCTGCCCTAATATCAAATACTTCTTCTAGCACGGCTCCTGCTGTCTCACCTGTTAAATTATCATCAATCGCATTTAAATGATCTTCAATGTAATATACAGGTGCGAAATAATCATCTACAATTTGATCAGTGATCGTATGTGCTACATGTAAAGGCCCTTTCTTAATCCGCCTCTTCTCACCAAGTGTTTTCCATACTCTTTCAATTGCATTATTATGAGAAAAATGGAAAGAAACAATATAGCGATCACTAACAAACAAATCAATTTCATGTGGTTCTAGCCCATCTTCTCCAAACGCGTGAAGAACTAAAAAGTTATATCCATCATAAAAATCAACTTTTGGCCTCTGTACATATTCTAGACAGTCTTCAATTGCAAGGGGATGGAACTTAAAATGGTCTTGCAGAATATATGTATACTCTTCTTTCGTTGGCTTATATAAATCTAGCCAATACCATACAATATGGTCTTTCTTTGTTTCTTCTAGAGAAACATCATATAATACTTCATCTGTTTTTGTTACTGCACAAATTCTAATCATAATTTCACCCATTATTATTATAAACAAAAAATAGTAAAAAAAGCCAAGGAGAAATCTCCTCAGCTTTTTTTTATTACTTCGTTACGATACCGTGTACTAAAGTTGGTGCATCTACGTGTTCTTTAGAGATCTTCATGTTCTCATAAATTTTCGCTTTTACATCTTCAACATTTTCGCGGTTTGCGTAAATTGTAACAAGGGATTCACCTTGCTTCACGCTATCGCCTACTTTTTTGCGCAGCATTAGACCAACTGCTAAATCAATTTCAGACTCTTTCGTTGCACGTCCTGCTCCTAAAAGCATTGCTGCTGTTCCGATTTCGTCTGCAACGATTTCTGATACATATCCGTCTTCTTTCGCTTCCACTTCAATTTTAAATTGTGCTTGTGGCAATTTAGAAGGGTCATCAACAACAGATGCGTCACCGCCTTGCGCTGATAAGAACGTTTTAAATGATTCTAGCGCTTTTCCGTTGTTCATTACTTCAATTAGCTTTTCACGTGCATCTTCTAAAGATGAAGCTTGTCCAGCAAGGTACACCATTTGACTTCCAAGTGTTAAACATAGCTCTTCTAAATCTTTCGGCCCTTTACCTTGTAATGTATCAATTGCTTCTTGTACTTCTAATGCGTTACCGATAGCTTCACCGAGTGGTTGACTCATATCAGAAATAACTGCCATCGTATTACGACCAACGTTATTACCGATGCGTACCATTGCTTCTGCTAAACGTTTTGCATCTTCATCCGTTTTCATAAATGCACCTGCTCCAGTTTTTACATCAAGAACAATTGCATCTGCACCAGCAGCAATTTTTTTACTCATAATCGAACTTGCAATAAGCGGAATTGAGTTTACTGTTGCTGTTACATCACGAAGTGCATATAACTTTTTATCAGCAGGTGTTAAGTTACCACTTTGGCCGATAACAGCGATTTTGTTTTCATTTACAAGACGCATGAATTCATCGTTTTCAATTTCCACATGGAATCCTGGAACTGCTTCTAATTTATCAATTGTACCACCAGTATGTCCTAAACCGCGTCCAGACATTTTCGCTACTGGTACACCTAAAGCAGCTACTAATGGACCTAATACAAGTGTCGTTGTATCACCAACACCACCTGTTGAATGCTTATCTACTTTTACACCTTCAATAGCTGATAAGTCGATTGTATCACCGCTATTTACCATTGCCATCGTTAAATCAGCACGCTCTTGATCTTTCATATCTTGGAAGAAAATTGCCATTGCAAGTGAACTTACTTGATAATCAGGAATATCACCATTTGTATATCCTTCAACAATAAAGTTAATTTCTTCTGTCGTTAATGCATGTCCGTCACGTTTTTTTGCAATTAGGTCCACCATTCTCATTGTGAAGTCACCCCTTCATTTGTTTTACGATTGCTTTTACTAATGCTAAGAAGTTAGCTTTAACACGTTCTGTCGTTTCAATTACTTCATCGTGGTGAAGTGGCTGATCTAAAATACCAGCTGCCATATTTGAAATACAAGAAATACCTAATACTTTCATACCAGCATGACGCGCTACAATTACTTCAGGTACTGTTGACATACCAACTGCATCTCCGCCAAGTGTACGAAGCATACGAATTTCAGCAGGTGTTTCATATACAGGACCTGTCATTCCTACGTATACACCTTCTTGTACTTTAATATTTAAGTCTGCTGCAACTTGTTTCGCCATTTCGCGAAGTTCTACTGTATATGATGTAGACATATCAGGGAAACGTACGCCCATTTCAGAATCATTTGGTCCGATTAATGGATTCGTACCCATGAAATTAATGTGGTCTGAAATTAACATAAGATCGCCTGGCTCAAATGATGTATTTACACCACCAGCTGCGTTTGTTACAACAACCGTTTCTACACCTAGTTCTTTCATAACACGAACTGGGAATGTTACTTTTTGCATGTCGTATCCTTCATAGAAGTGGAAACGTCCTTGCATTGCTACTACTGTTACACCTTGAAGTGTACCAAATACTAGTTGACCTGCATGGCCTTCTACAGTTGATACTGGGAATTCAGGGATTTCACTGTAAGGTACTGTTACTGCGTTCTCAATTTCATCTGCTAATACACCTAGTCCTGATCCAAGGATTAGTCCTACTTGTGGTGTCTCTTGAAATTTCTCTTTTAAGTATGAAGCTGATTTTGTAATAAGTTCACGATTCATTTGTTTATCCCCCTATTTCTTTAGCTCGTTTAAGAAGCTTGTTCCGTATTCTGGCATTTTCACACCGAAGTTTTCTGCTACTGTTGCACCAATATCAGCAAATGTTTGACGAAGTGGTAACTCTTGTCCGCCTTCTTTCATGCTTGGGCTATATGCTAATAATGGTACATATTCACGTGTATGGTCAGTACCAGGGTGAATTGGATCATTACCGTGGTCTGCTGTAATTAATAATAGATCATCTTCTTTTAGTTTTGCGAATACTTCTGGAAGACGTGCATCATATTCTTGCAGAGCTTCTCCGTATCCTTGTGGATCACGGCGGTGGCCGAATAATGCATCAAAGTCAACTAAGTTTAAGAAGCTAAGACCTGTAAAGTCCATATTTAATGTATCTACAAGCTTATCCATTCCATCCATGTTAGACTTCGTACGAAGTGATTCCGTTACCCCTTCGCCATCATAAATGTCAGAGATTTTACCGATAGCAATTACATCGTAGTCACTATCTTTTAATTCATTCATTACTGTACGACCGAATGGTTTTAATGCATAGTCATGACGGTTTGGTGTACGTGTAAAGTTTCCAGGTTCACCAACGAATGGACGAGCAATAACACGACCTACCATGTATTTCTCATCTAATGTTAATTCACGTGCAATTTTACAGATTTTATATAATTCATCAAGTGGCACTACTTCTTCGTGTGCTGCAATTTGCAATACGCTATCAGCAGAAGTATAAACGATTAAAGAGCCTGTTTCCATTTGCTCTTGACCAAGTTCATCAAGAATCTCAGTTCCAGAAGCTGGCTTATTACCGATAATTTTACGGCCTGTTTTTTCTTCTAATTCATCAAGTAATTCTTTCGGGAATCCTTCCGGGAACACTTGGAATGGTGTATCAATGTAAAGGCCCATGATTTCCCAGTGACCTGTCATTGTATCTTTACCAGTAGATTTCTCTTGCATTTTTGTGTAATATCCAAGTGGTTTCTCTACTTTAGAGATACCTTTCATTTCTCGAATGTTACCAAGACCTAATTTCACCATGTTAGGCATTTGTAACCCATTCATATGTTCAGCAATGTGACCAATTGTGTCAGATCCTAGATCACCAAATTGCTCAGCATCTGGTGCTTCACCGATTCCCACAGAGTCCATTACGACTAGGAATATACGTTTATATTTATTCATAACTGCGACCTCCTATAAGTTCAGTTCTACTTCTTGTAGTATGTTCAAAACGCTATAAAGTGAAACTGTTATCCATAAGAATTCTCATTGTCAAACAGTACTTCTTTAAATCATTCTCTAACCTATTTCGTTTACTTGAAACGATTCAAAAACATTTCTAGTTTTTTCTAAGTCAGATGTCAGACATCTGATACTGATATCATAACATGTTTACGCTTTCTTTTTAATACATTTTCGTAGAATTTCTCATTTTTTTCACACTTCTATTGTAATCCATTATGCAAAGAAGTGCTAATTATTTTATGATTTATTTCTTCATAATAAAAATAAAAAGTAGCTCTAAAGAGCTACTTTTTATTTTACTTCTACCGTTTCTTCTTTATGTTCATGCAATTCGCCTTTTCTTACATGCACTTTCACTTTGTAAGCACCGTTCTCTTTGAAAGTATGTTTCGTTTCATACTCGCCTTTATTCCCTTCTTTCGCTGGAATAAATTCGTGTTTTTCAACACCATCTTTCCAAATCTCTAGTTGTACTTCAGCACCAGTTAATGCTTCTTCTTTTTGCTTTAAATGAACTTTCATTGTAGATTCAGCATTTGCCTTTATGTCTCCAGCCATAAGATGGATCATTGTGTCACTTTTATGATCTCCATGTCCTGCACTGTGATCGCTATTTTCGTTTTTCGCATCTTCTACTTTCGCATTCCCTACAACAACTTTGTGTGCTGGCATAACGTGCATATCGCGTGCATTTGTATGAGGAATAATATGATATACTCCATCAGTTTCAAATGTTTTCTCTACAGCATAAACACCTTTACCCTTATGCTTACCATCTAACATTTCATGTTTCTCGTCGCCATCTTTCCAAATTTCAAACTTTACGTCATCAGCATCCGTTACTCTTTCTTTTCCTTGTGTAACAAGTGCTTGTACTTCTGTTTTTTCACCAGGTTTAATTTCTTTCGGATTCGTTTGAAGCGCTACGTTTATACTTTCAAGTTTCTTTTCTTTTTTCGGTTCTTCTTTGTTTGTATTACAGCCAGCCAATGCTAACATCGCGATAAATAATGTCATAATAAGTTTTTTCATCATCATTTCCTCCTTTATACCTTATTTAGTATAGAGGAAATGCATTGTAATATTCCAGTCTTCTGCTGAAAACAATGTACGAAATGTTTGTGAAGTTTCTGTGAAACGGTCTTCCCCTCTTAATCTATGAAAAAAAGAGCATAGTAACTATGCTCTCGGATGAAACTGTTTATATACATCTTTTAATCTAGTTTTTGAAACGTGCGTATAGATTTGCGTCGTTGAAATATCTGCATGTCCAAGCATTTCTTGTACAGCACGTAAATCTGCTCCATTTTCTAATAAGTGCGTAGCAAACGAGTGACGCAACGTATGAGGTGTAAGCTCTTTTTCAATATTTGCTTCTTTCGCTAATCGTTTTAATATTTTCCAAAATCCTTGTCTTGATAATCGATTACCATGATGGTTTAAAAAGAGTGCATCTACTACTTTTTTCCCCATTAATTCTCTTCTTCCTTTTTCAATATACTTTTGAATCGCTTCCGTTGCTAAACTTCCTAGTGGAATAATTCTTTCTTTATTCCCTTTCCCTATGCAACGAACAAATCCCATCGTTAAATGTACATCTTCTAAATTGAGTGCAATCAATTCTGAAACACGAAGTCCTGTCGCATACAGTAACTCTAGCATCGCCTTATCACGAATCCCAAAAGCACTTGTCATTTTTGGTGTTTGAAGTAACGCCTCTACTTCATCAACTGATAATACTTTTGGTAATTTCCGTTCCCCTTGTGGCGTTTCAATATGTACGGATGGGTCGTGTTCTACCGCTCGTTCACGAAGTAAAAATTGGTGGAACGAACGAATTGATGCGATATGACGCGCCAATGTTTTCGAAGATTTTCCGTTCTCTTTTAAATACTGCAAAAAGTTAACAATATGTAAACGGGTCACTTCATGAAAAGTTTTCGTCTGTTCCACATTTTGCAAATACTTTACGTAGCTTTTTAAATCCCGTTCATAAGATACTACTGTATTCTTTGCTAATCCTTTTTCGACAACCATATAATGAATAAAATCTTTTAATTGATCTTCCACTCTACACTACTCCCCATTTTCATAGAAAAACATCATTCTATTTACGAAAGCATCCTTTGCCGGTTCTTCATTCCCTGATACTTTTTCTACAGTCTCTTCTTTAGGTTTTTCATAACGATGATAGCTTTCATATTCTTCATTTATCCATAGTATAGCGAAATAAAACAAAATCGTACAACTTGTAAATAATAAAAATACTTTTATTCCATCAAAAGTTAATTTTAAAGCTCGGCGCATTGTAAATTCCTCCAAAATATAAGTTATTACAACATATGCCAAGCTTTCACCAATTTATACCTTATTCAAATAAAAAACCTCTTCCTAGATAAATAGGAAAAGGTTATTTTTCATCCGTTTCATTTTCTTGACAATTTTTACAAATCCCATGGAATGTTAAACGATGATCTTTCACCTTAAAGCTCCAGTCTCGTTCTACTTTCCTTTCCACTTCACCAAGTAAATCTTCTTGTATTTCTTGTACAGCACCACATTGTGTACAAATCAAATGATGGTGGAAACGCTGCGCACCTTCTTGGCGTAAGTCATAGCGTGAAACACCGTCTCCGAAGTTAATCTTATCGACAACTTTTAACTCAGATAATAGTTCTAAAGTTCGATAGACGGTTGCTAATCCGATCTCTGGCGACTTTTCTTTTACAAGGAGGTAAACATCTTCTGCGCTTAAATGATCTTCTTCATTTTCTAGCAGCACACGAACTGTTGCTTCACGTTGCGGTGTTAATTTGTAGCTCGCTGCATGTAATTGCTTCTTAATTCGTTCAATTCTTTCTTCCATTCGGTACTACTCCCTCCTCGCCACTCTTACACCATTATATCAGAAGAAGGGCTTCTGTCAAAAGAAAAAACAATAAAAACAAATTGATAATTATTCTCAAAAAGTATTTATTTTTTATTAATAGCCTCAACGACTTCTTTCATTAAAACTGGTGATGCGTAAGCCTCCACACTAGAAGCAAGTGCTAACACCACTCCAATTACGAGAAAGAAGCATGTATAACGGATTAATAATGGTAATAGTGGCTCGGTTATTTTTCTAATAAATTGATGCCTAATCATCCGTAAAGAAAAACTTGCAGCAATAGTTGTCATAACGAGAAAGACTGGAATGATAATTAAATTTTGTGGCAAAACAGATACACATGCTAATAATAGTCCATTCCATCCATGCTGACTTACTAAAAAACCAACTGTAAATCCAACGACAACTCCTTTTACAAATAATAAAATAAAAATAAGTGGTAATCCAATAATTGAAATCCCTAAAATCCAAATAAATCCGATGTATTTTAATTGCGAAAAGTAACTTTCTCGAAACATTTCGCCCGCAATGGCAAATTCTCCTTTAGAGACTTGTCCAAAAAAACGTTGTAAATAAAATGATAAATCTTGTTTTTGATTGATTTGTAAACTATTCACAAGAATGGCTCCGAATATTACTCCCATCAATAATAAAACAGCGTTAAATATATATAATGAAGAGTTTTCCTGTATGTGAGACATTACACGGTCTTGCCAATTTTTTCGCCACATTTTTCTTCCCTCCGTTCACACTCTTATTAAAAATGTATGAAAGAAAGAAAAAAGTATGACGAATTAACATTGAAATTCCGCTCTACTTTGCTAAACTAAAAAGTAGAGAATAGGAGGGATTTCTCTTGAAACCATTATTATTAGATTTTCCAACATTATTTCAAACTGAACGCTTGCAAGTTCGTAAACCATTTCCAGGTGATGGTGCAGAAGTATACGAAGCAATCCAAGCTTCTCTAGAAGACTTAGTACCGTGGATACCAATTAACGCTGAAACAGAAGAGAGTGCTGAAGAAATTGTTCGTAACGCTCATGGACAGTTTTTACTTCGTGAAACACTTGATTTTCACTTATACGATAAAGTATCTGGTACATTTATCGGAGCGATTACGCTCAAGCCTGAAAACTGGGATATTCCAAAGTTTTCACTTCACTTCTGGTTGCATAGTGCTTATACAAAACAAGGCTATATGACCGAAGCTGTTAAAGGCGCTATCCAATTTGCCTTTGATAAACTAGGCGCTAGAAGAATTGAAATCCGTACTGATGCAACAAATATAAATGCATGTAGCTTAGCAGAACGTTTAGAATTCATTCTAGAAGGTACAATGGAAAATGATTTCCTAGCACCAGATGGTAGCTTACGTGATGCACGTGTATATGCAAAAATCAATTAAAAAACACTCGCCTTTGGCGAGTGTTTATTTTTGTAGTTGTAAATATTGTACTGCAAACATCGTCTTCGCATCATGAATACGAAGATTTTTCATAAGAGTAATCGCTTCTTCTAATGATACTTCCATTAATTCCACAAACTCATCTTCATCTAACTCAGCTTTATTTTCTTTTTTTGTCAAACCTGTCGCTTTATATACATATAAAATTTCATCTGCGAATCCTGGAGATGTATAGAAAGAAGTAATGAGCTCCATATTTTCACATACATATCCTGTTTCCTCTTCTAATTCACGAACTGCTGTCACCTCTGGTTTTTCACCGGGTTCTAACTTGCCAGCTGGAATTTCTATAATCGCCTTTTCAAGCGCTTTACGATACTGCTCAACAAGCACAATTTTCCCCTCATCCGTAATAGCAATAATCGCAACTGCACCAGGGTGATTTACAATTTCACGTTTACTCATTTCTCCATTTGGTAATACTACATCATCAACACGAACTTTTATAACTCTACCATCAAAAATCGGCTCAGTTTTTACTGTTCTCTCTGTAAGATTACTCATACTACTTCATCTCCCTGTTCTATTTCCTATTCTTTCTTCATACATTTTACCACATTGAAAGGAGCGTGATAGAAATGAAAGTTTATATTTTACCAAATCGCATCACGTTAGTCGGAAAAGCATGGCAAATTCGCCATAAGCTAAAGCAATATAGCAAAGAGTATACAACTGTACAAGAGTGGATTACAGCAAATAAAGTGAAACATTAATCATGCTTTTACGGGCAGTTAATGCGAAGCGAAAAGGAAACGTTTGTCAACCTCTTTTCCCTCTCGTACAATAAAGGTAAGGAGGTTGACCTATGAAAAAACGTCAATTAGGAAACTCAGATTTGTTTGTTACAGAAATGGGCCTTGGCTGTATGTCTCTCGGTACATCTGAAACAGAAGCTATGCGTATTATCGATGAAGCGATCGATTTAGGAATTAATTTTTTTGATACAGCAGATTTATATGATTACGGATTAAATGAAGAATTTGTTGGAAAAGCCTTGAAGGGGAAACGAGACAAAATTGTTCTTACAACGAAGGTTGGAAATCGTTGGACAGAAGAAAAAAATGGCTGGTCTTGGGATCCTTCTAAAGCTTACATAAAGACTGAAGTAAAAGAAAGTTTACGTAGACTTCAAACTGATTATATTGATCTTTACCAACTTCATGGCGGAACGATTGAAGATTCAATAGATGAAACAATTGAAGCTTTTGAAGAATTGAAAAAAGAAGGTATTATCCGCCATTACGGTATTTCTTCTATACGTCCAAATGTCGTTCGTGAGTATGCAAAACGCTCAAACATCGTTAGTGTACTAATGGAATATAGCCTTTTAAATCGTCGTCCAGAAGAATGGTTCCCGCTTCTGAATGAACACCAAATTAGCGTCATTGCTCGCGGACCACTTGCAAAAGGAATTTTAACTGACAACAATGCAAGAAAAATAGAAAGAGTAAAGGAAAAGGATTATCTCTCTTATTCTTACGATGAATTACATACAACTCTAGCGAGTATAAAAGAAACGATTGGAGAAAGCTCTTTAACAGGAACAGCTATTCAATATTGCTTACATAATAAGACTGTTGCAGCTGTTATACCTGGTGCAAGCTCGCTTCAACAATTGCAGGAAAATATACGAGCTAGCCAACAGTTACCTTTAACGAAAGAAGAATATGTACAACTTCAAAAAATTGTTAAATATGACACATATGCTTTGCATCGTTAAAAATATCGAATTACCGATAAACAGAAGACTGCCTCCTTTATTAGGAGACAGTCTTTTTTATAACGTATCATATTTATCAGGATTCGTCCCTACATGTAAATCACGATTCAACGTGTTAATTTGACGTATTTCTTCTTCAGTTAGTGCAAAATCAAAAATAGTAAAGTTTTCTTTAATGCGAGATGGTGTAACAGATTTAGGAATTGTAACAATCCCGCTTTGAATATCCCACCTTAATATAACTTGTGCAGGTGTTTTTTCATATTTGTTAGCAATAGCCTGAATGATTGGATGCTGGAATACTTCTCCGCCCCTCATTAACGGACTCCATGCTTCCATTTGAATTTGCTCATCTTGACAATAATTGCACAACTCAAATTGCGTCAACATCGGATGAAGTTCCACTTGGTTTACCATCGGCTTCACTTTGCAATTTGGTAATAATAGTTCTAAATGATGTTTATGAAAATTAGAAACACCAATCGCACGCACTTTACCTTCTTCATACAATTTCTCTAAAGCTCGGTACGTATCAACATACTTCTCTCTTACCGGCCAATGTATTAAATATAAATCTACATAGTCCATTTGTAATTTTTTTAAACTCTTTTCAAACGCCTCGAGTGTCTCCTCATATCCTTGATCGTCGTTCCATACTTTTGTTGTAATAAATAGATCTTCTCTTGGAATTCCTGATTCACGTATCGCCTCTCCGACACCGCTTTCATTTTCATATACAGTCGCTGTATCAATCGAACGGTATCCAACCTCTAACGCTGTTTTTACTGCTTGTTTTACTTCGTCTCCTTCTTTCGCTTTATATACGCCTAGACCAATCATCGGCATTTTCACGCCATTATGAAGTGTAGTTGTTGGAATATGCACAGTCGTCTCCCTTTCATTGTTACATTATTTATAAGCCACAACTTTATTTCAACAATATTCATCCAAAAAGTCAAAACATACGTACAGTTTACATAACACTTTTATATAGCTAAAAAATAACGTGAACTCATTCATTCACGTTATTTTCTCTCCATTCTTTCGCTTTTTTATCCACATTGCGCACAAACTCATTTTTCCCTTCCGTATATAACGTGCCATCATATGTATACTTTTCGGCTAATTCTTTCTTTAAGGTTGCATATGCCTCTGCTTCTTCACAATGAGCCATCATATAATCACGAAAAGCTAAATGCCTTACTATCTCTGGATTTCCTTTTTCAAACACGTGTAAATGATACGAACGTTTTTCCTCAGTTCCATGAATAAAATATCGGCGTCTTGAAATACCATTTTCCCCTTTTACGATGTAACCAAGCTCTATAAATCGTTCATTCCACCCATCTACTCTTTCGATATTTTCTACTTCCATGATCATATCAATAATAGGTTTAGCTGCCAGTCCGGGCACTGACGTACTTCCAATATGATGCATTTTCACCGTTTCTGGCATCGCTGATTTTAATCTTTCAGCCTCCATTTGAAATTTTTCAATCCAATGGTTTTCATGCGGAACAACGACAATTTTTCTCATTCTAACTCCCCTTTTCTTACAAGCTCGTCAAAAAATGATCAGTGGTATTTCACTGATCATTTTTTTATTATTTAAAGTCTTTCCAAGTAAGGTTACTTTCACTTAGCAGTTCTTCAAATGATTTATTCTTTTCACGTTCTTTTTGTTCTTGGCGCTTTCTTTCCAGTTCAGCTGCCTCTTTTTCCTCTTCTCTCACTTGCAACTCTTTCTTCTTACTCTTTAATTGTTGCATGAGTGAATCATTTAATTGATCGCCTAATGTAAGTGTTTCTTTCTTTGGTTGATTCACTTGCGATTGTCTTTGCATTTGTCTTTGTTTCTTTTTCTTCATGCTACTCACCTTTTACTTTTTTCTCCATTATAGTAGATACACGATGAAATCGACAATAAAAAAGGGTCTTTACTCTATTATTCACTTTTGTAAATATGTTAATTTTTCGAAAAGACTAAATTTTTATGTAGCTATAATCCTATGAATCTATTAAAATTATGTCGTATGATGTCAGATTATAAAAAGAGGAGAATTATATTATGTGGAAAAAAATTATTCCTGCCGTTGCTGTTTTAAGCACTATTACTTTTTCAAGCGTATTTGCCGCTCCCCCATCTCAGAATCCAGCTGAACAAAACCGCTACATAGACGTACAAATGCTTGGTATTAATGATCTCCATGGACAACTAGATACTGTTAAAAAAATCAATAATAAAGAAACTGGTGGCGCTGATTACTTAGCTACTTATTTAAAAGAACGTAAAAAACAAAACCCTAATACACTTCTCGTACATGCTGGTGATATCGTCGGAGCTAGTCCACCAGTTTCAGCATTATTACAAGATGAACCGACGATTGAATTTTTAAATGATTTAAAATTTGATGTTGGTACAATCGGAAACCATGAATTTGATGAAGGCATCGATGAAATGAAACGCCTCATTTACGGTGGATATCATGAAAAGACAGGGAATTTCAAAGGGGCTAACTTCCCCTATGTAGCTGCTAACTTCTATAACAAATCAACTGGCCGCTTATTTTTACCACCATTTACTGTAAAAATGGTAGATGGTGTTCCTGTTGGATTCATTGGTGTTGTTACAACTGATACACCAAATGTTGTTATGCCTACGATGCTTAAAAATGTACAAATTACTGATGAAGTAGAAGCAATTAATAAATCAACACAACAATTAAAACGCCTCGGCGTTAAATCGATCGTCGTTCTTGCTCATGTCGGTGGAACAACCGATGAGTCTGGGGTAACAAATGGCGATCTTACTCGAATTGCAAATGAAACAGACCCAGAAGTTGATGTTATTTTCGGTGGACATAGTCATACGTATGTAAATGGTACAGTAAATAATAAACTCATTGTCCAAGCAAATTCATACGGAACGGCTTTCTCAGACGTGGATGTAACAATTGATCGTAAAACAAAGGATATTGTAAAGAAAAAAGCTGAAGTTGTTACAACGTATCATGAAGGTGTAGAACCTGATAAACAAGTAAAGAAAAAACTAGATCAATATAAAGAAAAAATTGCACCACTTGTAAATGAAGTGGTCGGAAAATCTACAGCACCTATCGACCGTAAACAAAATGATGCTGGTGAGTCCACTCTTGGAAATTTAGTTGCCGATGCTCAGCGTCAAACGATGCAAACTCAAATCGCCCTCATGAATCCTGGTGGCATTCGTAATGACTTAGATGCTGGTGATATTACGTGGGGTGAGTTATACGGCATTCAACCTTTTGGAAATCAATTGATTAAAGTAGATTTAACAGGTCAAGACATTCGCGATATTTTAAATCAGCAATGGCAAAAAGGAACAACAAGAATGCTTCAAATTTCAGGTATTCAATATACGTGGGATGCAAATAAAACAACCGGTGAAAAAGTTACAAATATACGTTTAACAAACGGAGAAGAATTATCTCCATCTAAAACGTATAGCGTAGTTGCAAATGCCTTCTTAGCTTCTGGCGGTGACGGATTCGTATCATTTAAAAATGGTAAAAATGCAGAAACTGGTCCAAACGACTTTGAAGCGTTAGTCGATTACGTAAAAAAATTAAAAGAACCAATTCAGCCAGTTATTGATGGAAGAATTCAAAAAGTAAATTAAGTGTTTCTCTAATAATAAATTTCATTTTTCACGCCATAAAGGATTTGTACTGATCCTCTATTTTATACGTAATATACATCATAAAAAGGATACTCGTTCTTCCAATGAACATAGTATCCTTTTCTTTAGTTATCAAAATGTGATGTTTTGTTAAAGTCATATTGCTGTAAAAATTGTTGCAATGCCTCTTCAACAAGTTTAGATTTTTGAACTCCTTTTGATTCTGATATAAGGTCTAATCTTGCTAATATTTCTGTATTAATAGAAAAAGTTCGTCTCTTTTTCTCTGTACTTTTACTCGTAATTGGTGCAATTACTTCTTCTCTTTTTCTTAATAATTCATAAATGCTTTGTAATTGCTCGTAAATTAATAATTGATAATCTGTTTTCTCATATTGAAGGGCGGTCGCTTCTTGGAGTTGTAAGTGACGTGGTTCCTCTCCCTCTCCTACAAAAATACGCTTCTTCTGTTCTCCATCATATTCATATCCAATTAATCTTAATTTCTTCGATAATGTATACGGGCTTATTTCAAGACGTTTTGCTATAATAGCGATGGATTCACGCCTATTTAAAGAATCTATAATTTCTCCAATCGTCACAAGTTCCCCCTCCTCCCATATTGAAATGACACTAGGGTGGTATGTTACAATGATTTTCTAACAGTATATGCAAAACGAATAGCCTGTGCGATTCATACGATTTTAGAAAAGGAGGTTTTCAATATGCTTTTTCGTAGCTATACCCCACAGTTCTATACTGAAAATAAACAAGTCCTTCCTAATAGTATCGCTACGATGGAAAGCGTTATGATTAATAATCGAAAACAGTCCCTCCTTATACGTGGACAAAACATAGAACAGCCTATTTTATTATGCTGTCACGGCGGTCCTGGCATGGCACAAATCGGATTTATTCGCCATTTTCAAAAAGAATTAGAGAAGCAATTTATTGTTATTAATTGGGATCAGCGCGGGGCTGGTAAATCCTTTTCAATGAAAGATTTCGGAGCAAACTTCACAATCGAACAATTCGTTTCCGATGCAAAAGAAGTGATTGAATATGTACTTAAAAGGTTCAACAAACAAAAACTATTCCTCGCTGGTCATTCTTGGGGAAGTATTATTGGGCTTAACATAGCACACCAATATCCAAAGTATATCGAGGCTTACATCGGTATTGGGCAAATTGTACATATGAAACAAAATGAAGAATTGCTATATCAACATTTAATTCATTCTGCAAAAAAACATGATCATAAAAAAGCATTAGCTTCCCTTTTAAAATTAGGCAAACCACCATTTTTAGATACGAGACGCCTTATTATTCAAAGAAAATGGCTTGGCACATTCGGAGGAGCAATCCAAAACGGATCTTCCTTTTCTTTCATACGAAAAGGCTTCTTTTCTCCTGAATATACACTATTAGATTGGTTCAAGTTTCTCGCAGGAAATTTAAAATCTGGTGTTTTATGGGAAGAAATGCTGACAATCGATTTCTTTTCTTCTATTTCAAGTTTATCTATTCCGGTTTATTTTTGTTCTGGTCGCTATGATTATCAAACTCCTTATGCACTCGTTCAAGAATATTGCGATGTGATAGAAGCACCCATAAAAAAGATGGTTTGGTTCCCAAATTCAGCACATTCTCCTGATTTAGAAGAACCAGAATTATTCGCTCAATCTTTACAATCAATTAAACAAGAGCTAGCTTTTCAGCATTAGTAACAAAAGGCTCTTTTACATTTCATAGAAAACAATTTATAATAATATGTCGCAACTATGTATAAATATAGCAAAGTGCTTCATATTTACTTGCCTTAGCACAATAAAAATTTAGGGAGATTACATTTATTATGAATGCTGTACTCGTCGCAGTAGCAGTTATGCTATTGCTTAGTTTGTTACGTGTCCAGGTCATTGTCGCCATCATTGTTGGAGCTTTAACAGGCGGAATTATCGGCGGACTCGGTATTTCAGAAACGATTAACACTTTTACAACTGGTCTTGGAAACAGCGCCCCAATTGCTTTAAGTTATGCAATGCTTGGCGGTTTCGCTATTTCCCTTTCCAAAACAGGACTTCCAGATGCCATGATTCAAACTGCACTAAAATGGATTGGTAATGAACAAGACACGAAAAAACAAGTTTATTCTAAAATACTAATTTTATTCATTATTTTAACGATAGCTTGCTTCTCTCAAAATGTGATTCCTGTTCATATCGCTTTCATCCCCATCTTAATTCCAGCACTATTAAAAGTACTAAATGAGCTGAAAGTGGATCGCAGACTTGTTACATGTATTATTACATTCGGATTGATTACTCCTTATATGTGGATTCCAGCGGGGTTCGGAAAAATTTATCATGACGTATTGCAAACAAATGCTGCGCAAAGCGGTCTTACATTTGATGTCGCACTTATTCCAAAAGCAATGACTATTCCAGCAATCGGTATGATTATTGGATTATGTGTAGCGGTATTCATTACGTACCGGAAACCTCGTACGTATGAAACAGAACAAGTTCATACTACCGCAAATGAAATCGTTCCCTACACAAAACGTAGCATTACTTTCGGATTATTATCTATCATAGCTACATTAACTGTTCAATTAGCAACAGAATCAATGATTTTCGGTGCTTTAGCAGGGATTATCGTCTTATCAGTAAGTGGTAGTCTACCTCTTAAAGAAGCAGATGCGATATTAACAAGCGGAATGCGCATGATGTCCTTTATCGGTTTTGTTATGATCGCTGCCGCTGGATTTGGCGCTGTTCTTCGAAAAACAGGACATGTTGAATCTCTGGTGCAAACGAGTGCACATATAATCGGAAATAATAAACCACTCGCTGCATTTCTTATGCTTGTGATTGGACTTCTCGTTACGATGGGAATTGGTTCATCCTTTTCAACCATCCCTATCTTAACAACAATTTTTGTACCTCTTTGCATGCAGCTTGGATTTAGTCCAATGGCCACAATTGCAATTATCGGTACAGCCGGAGCACTAGGTGACGCAGGCTCTCCAGCATCGGATAGTACCCTTGGACCAACATCCGGTTTAAATGCTGATGGTCAGCACCATCATATATGGGATACATGTGTACCCACTTTTCTACATTACAATATACCGTTACTTATATTTGGCTTTATTGCCGCAATTACATTATAAAAAGGTGCGTATAAAACGCACCTTTTACTTTTTTATTTTTCCTTTTAATTGTTGAAAAGCTACTTTTCCGTTATCTTTGACATAGCTTTCAATTGCCGGTAGTGATGAACCTATCCATTCACACTCTATGCTCCCATTAGGTCCAACAATTTTTAATTTATCTGGTATATGTATATTTAGAAATCTCGCTGACCGAATTAACTCAATAGCAATCTGATCACTTGAGGTTACAATTCCATCTATATACGGATTGTTTTGCAATAATGTAATAAATTGTTTATTTGTATACCCTTGTACACATTCTTCTCGATAAGAGATTCCTTCATCCCAAACAGCGTCTAAAAACCCTGCTATATGATCTTCCATTTCTTCACTTTCTTCTCCCTCACCGAAATATGCAATAAAGTGACACCCTTTCTCTTTTAATAAAGAAACAGCTCTCTGTCCACTTTCATAATAATTTCCATGTGATTGTTGCTCATCGATCACGACAAACGGAAATGGAATTTCTCCTATACTTTTAAAAACTGCTCTCGTCAAAATAACACCTGCAATGTTATTTTGCTTCAACATATGTATGTATCTATCTTTATTCTCTATATTACAAATAATGATTTGATAGCCTTCTTTATATGCTATTTCCTCAATACAATGTAGCAAAGTGATGTTTGATTGGTTACATAAATTATCTACAAGTAATGCAATTATCGTTGAATTTTCTTTAAATAGTGGCTTCGCTGCACTGTTTGGCCTATAACGTAATTCTTCAATTGCTTCCTTTACTTGTTTTACTGTGTCCTCATGAACGTATCCTTTTTCATTAATAACTCGTGAAACGGTTGCGACTGAAACACCTGCCAATTTTGCAACATCACGTATAGTTGCCACATCGTCACCCCTTAATATGGTAATAGATTACAATTTTACGGTAACCTAAATTACACTATCCGTCAAGATTAATAACTCATATTTCTGAAAATTGTTACATCATTTGACTAAAAGATACTCCAACTGAATTTCATGTAAAATTGGGATATTATCATATCCAATACGTGGAATTTCTTTCTTTATTTTTCGTGCCTCCTCTACCGCATTCACATATAAATTAGTCATTACAAAATTACGTTTTTGGTAAAATCGTAACGCATTCATATTATCATTTGTTGTAATAAGCCAAACCTGTCTGCACCGCTCTTCTTCTGCAACTTGTAATACACAATCCACAAGTTTCGTCCCTATTCCTTTTCTTTCTTCAAAGCTATCTAGCGATACAATTTCACACATATTTCCGGTCACTTCATACGTTATAATTCCGATTATTCTGTCATCTGAGAGCGCAACAAATCCTGGCAACTCTTCTAACTGATGTCCCTTACCACGTGAAACCATCAATGAACTTCCCCAGTTCTTACACATGAACATTCGGATTGTTTCTTTCATCGCTGGCGTAATTTTTTGTATATGCAGCATTTCCTATTTCTCCCCTTTTATATCATTGTGATACAATATAAGTGTATCACATGTAACGGTATTTGGAGGATGAGGTAAAGTATGAAACGTTTTTTTGCAGCATTGTTTACTATACTAGGTGCAATAACTGCCCTTGGGATTTTCTTTACAAATAAAGTGATGTACTTAAAGAAAAAAACAGAGGAAGAAGTACTCGAAAGAGAAACGAAAAAACATTTTCGTATAGAGGATTTTGATGCTCTTCATAAAGAAGAAATTCATATCCCTTCACAATTCGGATACGACCTTCACGGATATTACATTCCTGCTGGTCATTCCAATAAGTTTATGGTTTTTTGCCACGGTGTAACTGTAAATAAAATAAACTCTGTAAAATATGCAAACTTATTCTTAAAAAGGGGATATAATGTCCTCATTTACGATCATCGTCGTCATGGTAAAACTGGCGGAAAAACAACAAGCTATGGATACTATGAAAAACATGATTTGAAATCCGTAGTTGACTGGCTAAAAAGCCGTTTTGGCACCAATATTACACTTGGTATTCATGGTGAATCTATGGGAGCCGCAACAATTCTTCAATACGCAGGACTTGTAGAAGATGGCGCTGATTTCTATATTGCAGATTGTCCTTTCTCTGATTTTCACGGACAATTACAGCACCGTTTAAAGGTTGAATTCCATTTACCAAAATGGCCTTTATTACCTTTAGCAAACGCATTTTTAAAAGTTCGTGACGGTTATACAATTCGTGAAGTTTCACCAATCGACTGTATAAAAAACATTAACAATCCCGTTCTCTTTATTCATAGTAAAGATGACGACTATATTTTAGCTGATATGACAAAAGCGTTATATGAAGCGAAAGAAAATAATAAGCAACTTTATATTGCAGAACACGGTGCACACGCTTGCTCTTATAACGAAAATAAAGAAGAGTACGAAGCAGCCATCGATCAATTTTTAAACACATATGTGAAAGAAACAAAAAACAGGCTTGCATAAGCCTGTTTTTTTATTGCGCTAAAACGTCTGTAACTTGTTCCATATTTTCAGAAATCCATTGCATTGCATCATCTAACGTTGGAAATTCTGTCGTTTGAAATGTTACTTCATCTTGAAGTAACCAAACATCCTTTGCCTCTTGCCCTACACCTGCAATGGACCAATGTAACAAACTATATGGATGATTATCATTCAAAAATGATGCCCACGTGCGCTCATTTGCAATGTTTCGTAATGTATGTAATTGTTTATCCATCTCTCGTCACCTTACTCTAGTCAGTTATGAAAACTATTATAACACTCTCTTCTTTCTCAAACAAAGTGCTCTTTTTTCCCCGCTATTTGCGGGCAGTAAAACTCCCACCTCAAAATTCGGCTGAAACAAAGAAGTTAGGCGGGAGATTAACTGCCCCTAAAAGCCCGATTGGTTCAACTAATAATTAGTGGGGGATTCCTCCCCACTAATTAAAGTTTCACTTTATATTGCCAAGCACTTCCCTTGATTATATGATGAAATTAAGCGTTTGGGAAGGAGGGATAACGTTGGCAAAAGTACAAATTAAAGTAAATGATAATGGCTCTTTTCGCGTTACAGGGGACGTGGAATTAGTCGACTCACAAGGGAATGTATTCCCAGCAAAACCGGCATTTTCTTTATGCCGTTGTGGTTTATCAAAAAATATGCCTTATTGCGACGCTTCGCATAAAGGTAAATTCGAGTCTGTTGTTAGAGCACCAGAGGCAGAATAATTTTACATGTGACATGCACATTTTTTTGTGCATGTTTTTTCTTTTTAGCAACTCCGTTATATCCCTTCTCCTTACAACATTTCTAATACTTTTATTTCCATTCCAGCCTGCATATATTTTCACACAATTCTTCACATTCGAATATTTTTTACTAGCCTTTTATTTTTTTTGTGCTATAATTTGAGCAAACAGCATCCTTCGGGGTCGGGTGAAATTCCCAACCGGCGGTGATGAAGTGAAAACTTCTAAGTCCGTGACCCGTTT
Organism: Bacillus sp. 22475; assembly: GCF_052044835.1. Classification (NCBI taxonomy): domain Bacteria; kingdom Bacillati; phylum Bacillota; class Bacilli; order Caryophanales; family Bacillaceae; genus Bacillus; species Bacillus sp. 22475. The sequence continues at coordinate 164,011 of NZ_JBQENW010000002.1, forward strand.
TCAACTCGAAAACGGTGGATCTAGTGAAACTCTAGGGCCGACAGTATAGTCTGGATGGGAGAAGGATATGTTTCTAGTTTTTTATATAGTGAATACACTTTTATTTCAGTATGCATATTTTTAAAGATTCATTTTGATTCTTTATATATGTTTAATTTTCTATACTTATTTTTTATACTGAAATAAAAAGAGACAACTAGCGTTTAAAAATTCGATATTTTGCTAGGTTTTTTCCTTATGCAGAAATATCAATTATCGTTAGGTTTCTTTCCTATGCTTTCGTATTCAAACTATATTTCTAGAAATCACGTCTCCCAAACCCCAAGGATATTAAATCCTTGGGGTTTTTTGATTTTTTTAGGAGAGGTGAAGAAAATGACAGATCAAGAATATATGAGGATTGCCCTGCAGTTAGCAGAAGGGACATCAGGACAAACAAGTCCAAATCCTATGGTTGGTGCTGTTGTTGTAAAAGATGGAAACATCGTTGGTATGGGGGCTCATTTACGAGCTGGTGAAGAACACGCAGAAGTTCATGCCCTTCAAATGGCTGGTCAGAACGCCAAAGACGCTACCGTTTATGTAACACTGGAACCGTGTAGTCACTTTGGAAAAACACCACCTTGTTGTGAATTGCTTATCGAAAAAGGAGTTAAGCGTGTTGTAATTGCTACTCTCGATTGTAATCCGCTCGTTTCTGGTAACGGAAAAAGAAGATTAGAGGAAGCTAGAATTGAAGTAACTACCGGTGTTCTTGAAGCAGAAGCAGTTTTATTAAATCGCTACTTTTTTCACTACATGAAAACGAAGCGCCCTTTTGTAACAATCAAAACAGCGATGAGCTTAGATGGAAAAACAGCAACTGTAACTGGTGAAAGTAAGTGGATTACAGGTGAAGAAGCACGTGCTGATGTTCACCAATATCGCCATACACATGATGCAATTCTTGTTGGAGTGAATACAGTTATAGCTGATAATCCTCATTTAACAACAAGAATTCCAAATGGTGGGAAACATCCTATTCGCGTTGTTTTAGATACCCATTTACGAACGCCACCATCTTCTCATGTTATAACAGATGGTTTAGCACCGACATGGATTATTGTCGGTAAGGATGTAAAGAAAGAGAAGATATCTTCTTATGAATCTAAAAATATAGCTATATTCCAAATGGAAACGAAGCATATAGAAATCGAGGACCTTCTTTCCTTTCTTGGAGAAAAACAAATTCTTTCTCTATTCGTTGAAGGTGGCCAATCGATTCATGCAAGTTTCTTAAAAACGAACAATTTTAATGAAATTGTAACCTATATAAGCCCGAAATTAATTGGTGGGAAAAATGCTCCTACTTTATTTGGAGGAAATGGTTTTTCAAAATTACAAGATGCGCTTTCCTTGAAAATTCAAGAGATGAAACAAATTGGTGATGATATAAAAATCGTTGCGAATGCCCGAAACGAGGTGACGAAATGTTTACAGGAATTGTAGAAGAATTAGGAACGATAGCAAACATGCAACAAAGTGGAGAAGCGATGAAATTAACGATTCATGCAAAGAAAATTTTATCAGATATTCACTTAGGTGATAGTATCGCGGTTAACGGTATTTGCTTAACTGTAACAAGCTTTACAACTACTTCATTTACAGTTGACGCAATGCCTGAAACGATGCAGTCGACATCACTTCGCATGCTTAAACCGCACTCTAAAGTAAATTTAGAGCGAGCAATGGCTGCAAACGGACGATTCGGTGGACATTTCGTTTCAGGACATATTGATGGCATCGGAACGATTTTAAATAAAAAACAACATTACAATGCCGTCTATTACAAAATAGCAATTTCTGATGAACTGCTGCGCTATTGTTTGCATAAAGGATCCATTGCTGTTGATGGAACGAGTTTAACGATATTTGATATAGACGAATCTTCCATAACGATTTCACTCATCCCGCACACAGTAAGCGAATCTGTCATTGGAGAAAAAAATGCCGGAGATATCGTAAACATTGAGTGTGACATGATTGGTAAATATATCGAACGCTTTATTACTAAACCTACAAAACGAGTAGGTTCAATGACTGAAAGCTTTTTACAAGAAAACGGATTTCTATAAGGGGGAAGCACAATGTTTCATCGTATTGAAGAAGCTCTAGAAGATTTAAAACAAGGTAAAGTCGTTATCGTATGTGATGATGAAAACCGAGAAAATGAAGGCGATTTTATTGCTTTAGCAGAGTACATTACACCAGAAACAATTAATTTTATGATTACACATGGCCGTGGTCTCGTTTGTGTACCGATTACAGCAGGGTACGCAGAACGTCTACAATTAGAACCAATGGTATCTCATAATACAGATTCACATCATACTGCGTTTACAGTGAGCATTGACCATGTTTCTACAACAACAGGGATTAGCGCTCACGAACGTGCAACTACGATACAAGAATTGTTAAACCCCGCATCAAAAGGCGCTGATTTCAATCGACCTGGACATATCTTTCCATTAATTGCGAAAGAAGGCGGTGTCCTGCGTCGTGCAGGTCATACAGAAGCTGCTGTTGATTTAGCGAAGCTATGCGGTGCCGAACCAGCTGGAGTTATTTGCGAGATTATAAATGAGGACGGCACGATGGCACGTGTACCTGATTTAATAGAATGCGCAAAACAATTTGATATAAAAATGATTACAATAGAAGATTTAATTGCTTACCGCCGCCATCATGAAACACTTGTGACGAGAGAGGTGGAAATTACATTACCTACAGATTTCGGTACTTTCCACGCAATTGGCTATTCTAACTCATTAGATACGAAAGAACATATCGCACTTGTAAAAGGTGATATTTCAATAGGTGAACCGGTACTTGTGCGTGTTCATTCTGAATGCTTAACAGGAGATGTATTCGGTTCACATCGCTGCGATTGCGGACCACAACTCCATGCAGCACTTGCTCAAATTGAGCGTGAAGGAAAAGGTGTTCTTCTTTATATGAGACAAGAAGGCAGAGGCATTGGGCTTCTTAATAAGCTTCGTGCTTATAAATTACAAGAAGAAGGATTCGATACTGTAGAAGCAAATGAAAAACTTGGCTTCCCTGCTGATCTTCGTGATTACGGTATCGGTGCACAAATATTAAAAGATTTAGGTTTACAAAGTTTACGATTATTAACGAATAACCCAAGAAAAATTGCTGGCTTACAAGGTTACGATTTAGAAGTAGTTGAGCGTGTACCGTTGCAAATGCCAGCAAAAGAAGAGAATAAATCGTATTTACAAACGAAAGTAAACAAATTAGGACACTTACTAAACTTATAATTAAAGGAGAGATTTATTATGGTATTCGAAGGTCATTTAGTTGGTACAGGATTAAAAGTTGGAGTTGTTGTTGGACGTTTTAACGAATTTATTACAAGTAAGTTACTTGGCGGCGCTTTAGACGGATTAAAGCGTCACGGTGTAGAAGAAAATGATATTGATGTTGCTTGGGTTCCTGGTGCATTTGAAATTCCTTTAATCGCTAAAAAGATGGCTAGTAGCGGAAAGTATGATGCTGTTATTACATTAGGTACTGTAATCCGAGGTGCTACAACTCACTACGATTACGTTTGTAATGAAGTAGCAAAAGGTGTTGCGTCTTTATCACTACAAATGGACATCCCAGTTATTTTCGGCGTATTAACGACAGAAACAATTGAACAAGCGATTGAACGCGCAGGTACGAAAGCTGGTAATAAAGGATATGAATCAGCTGTTGCTGCAATTGAAATGGCTCACTTATCAAAACAATGGGCATAAAAAAAGAGGCTTCGGCCTCTTTTTATTTTTTCACCTTTTTTTGTACATCTTTTATTAATTCATTCATCGTTTTTCCTTCTGTTTTTATATGAAGAGCTTGTGCTGTTCTCCATACATTCTCTCTTTTTTTCGCTTCTTCTATAATAGTAATTTCTTTTCTAACTTCCTTTAAATCTTTTCCTTCCGTTTTCAATCCAAAATGTTCAGCTTTCGTTCGAAAGTGTTGTTCGATTCTTTGTTGCATCTCTTTTTGTTCAGGATTTTCAGCAGCCTTAACTGGATCAGAACTTATTGCTTTTATTAAAATTAAACAAGTCATAATCGCTAATATGTATTTGTACATGTAAAATCCTCCAACCCAATATAAATTACATATTTACTATGTACAACTAGGGCTTGGAAAATTCGTCCACAAAAATTCTTTTTTTCGTTCAAAAACCAATAGTAACAGGCGTTCACAACTATTTATTACATTTTATTTACAAAAAAAGCAAACCCTTTTACAAGTTTGCTTTTTCATCTATCTTATAATGCACACTCTTCAATCTCAAATCCTAAATCTGCAATCATACCCCAGTCTGCAGTCGGCTCTTGTCCAGCTGTCGTTAAGTAGTCCCCGACAAAAATAGAATTTGCTGCAAATAAACCGATTGGCTGTACAGAACGTAAATTGATTTCACGTCCTCCTGAAATACGAATTTCTTTTGTCGGGTTTACAAAACGCATCATTGCCAGTACTTTTAAACATTCTACTGGCGTTAACTCTTTTTGCCCTTCAAGAGGTGTTCCCTTTACAGCAACAAGGAAATTACAAGGGATAGAATCTGCAACTATACGTTGTAATTCAAATGCAATTTCAGCACGCTCTTCAATTGTTTCTCCCATGCCAAAAATCGCTCCAGAGCATGGAGAAATGCCCGCTTTTTTCGCTTTTTGAACTGTATCAACACGATCATCATACGTATGAGTTGAACAAATACTATCGTAATTATTTTCATGTGTATTTAAATTGTGGTTATAACGATGCACGCCCGCTTCCGCTAAACGTCCTGCTTGATCTTCATTTAAGAAACCTAAACAACAACAAATCTTCAAGTCTGTCGTTTCACGAATTTCCTTAACTGCTCCAATTACGTGATTTACCTCTTTATCCGTCGGACGACGACCAGACGCTACAATACAATATGTACCTGCTTTACGGCGTATTGCTTCATGTGCCCCTTCTACAATCTTCTCCTGCGTTAACCATGCATATTTATCAATCGGTGCTTCTGAAATAATAGACTGTGAGCAATATCCACAATCTTCAGGACATAATCCAGATTTCGTATTAATAATCATATTCAATTTTACTTTCTTACCAAAGTGATGATGACGAATGATGTAAGCTGCATTCATAATTTCTAGAACTTCTGTATCATCAGCTTCTAATATCGCTATTGCATCTTCTTTCGTAATCATCTTCTCTTCCACTACGTCGTATGCAAGTTTTTTCCAATCCCTTTTTGTTTGTACTTGTTTCATTTCATCTCTTCCCCTCTTTTGTTATATGCATAAATAAAGCATGATACGTTGCCATTATCCCTTCATTTCCCGTGAAGTCTCTTTCGTATATGCGCAGCATCGCACGAAAGAGTGAGGGACTTTGACAATATGATCCTTCATTGCTATTAGTCGCTCCTACTTTTCGAATAGAATGTAGAAACTCCTTAACTTCTGTAAAACTCTCTATGTAACATGTTTCAGAAACATGCACATCCCCTGTTTCTATCTTGCATATATGAAGCAACTGATCTTTCGAATAAAAACGTTGACCAATCGATGTTTCATTTTTTATATTTCTTTCTTCTTTCGCACGTTGGAACGAAGCATGCAATTCTTGAAATGTTTCATGTCCAAACGTTGAAAAGAGTAATATCCCATCCATAGACAAATGTTGAAATAAATTTCTTAACACTTGTTGTAAATTATTTAACCATTGAAATGTAGCATTTGAAATAATGACATCATATGATTCTTCTAATCGTAATCGCTCAATATCTTCACAGTGAAACGTTACATTTTTTACATTTTGTCTAGTTTGCGCAATTGCAATCATACTTTCAGCAAAATCAACTGCTGTAATATGTGCTTTCGGAAATAACTTTGATAATTGCTCTGTTACATACCCCGTCCCGCACCCCAGTTCTAAAATACGTATTGATGCCGTTTCACTATATCGTTCCTTTAAGATTGAAAGTAATGAATGTGCCATCTTTTTTTGTACATTTGCATATCGATCGTAAGATACAGCTGCCCCATTAAACCGTTTTTGTAGTAACGTTTTGTTGATCATGTCGTATCCCCTCTACAAATTGAATCATCTCATTTGCGCAATATTCAAAATTCGTTACACATAACGCATGCCCTGCGTCACTTACTACTTTCAGCTCGCTGCTGCTATTCTCCGTCATACTACGTGCCGCAGACAATGGGCATATTACATCCTGTTCTCCGTGAATAAGTAGTATAGGTACTTTAATTTCTTTTAGTTCTTCTCTCATATCTGTTTCTATTAAATAATCCAAACCTAGTTGTAAAGACTGAATAGAATCACCTTTAAAACGGTCTACAATGTCTTCAAAGTTTTTATTCTCTTTTAACTCATCTTTCGTAAACATATTTTCATAAAACCGCTTGAGCGTATCTTCTTTCCTTCTCGCCAAATTCCTTTTCAGCCGTTCTACATGCAAAGCATTCCATCCGTTACTGTAATCGCTCGTATTTGTAAATTTAGCAGTACCACCAATTAATACGATGCCTTTTGCCTTAATCTTTTTATAAGCTTCAACTGCTGCTAACGCTCCTAGTGACCAACCAACTAAAATTACGTTGTCGTTATGCGCTACATCTATAATTCGTTCCACAAATTCACTTCGTTCGTTCACATTACGCCAATCTATGCATTGAACAGGATATCCTTTAAAATACGGAAGTACTAAATCCCAAATATTCTCTTCCATTCCCCATCCGGGGATAAAAATAATCTTTAGCTCGTTCATACGAAAATCTCCTCTTCTTTCGCAATGTGAATAATTCGGTCAATAGCCCATTTTAAATCAGCTATTGTATGTTGCGATGTAACTGCAAAGCGAATTCGAGAACTATGAACCGGCACAGTTGGCGGACGAATTGCAATGGCCGCAATCCCTGCCTCTTGCAACCTTTTACTAAACCGTAAAGCATGTTCATTTGAACCGACTACAATCGGTACAATATGAGTTGAGCTATTCCCAATATCAAAACCAGCATCCCTTAATTTAGTTCTGAAGTATTCTCCATTTGCTATAAGGTTCTCTCTTCTTTCGTTATCTTCTTTTACAATTTCAATTGCTTTTTGCACCGCTCCTAACGTACTTGGTGGTAAAGCTGTAGTAAAAATAAAGCTTCTCATCATATTTTGTAAATACTCTATATAAATTTCATCACCTGTCAAATACGCACCATAACACCCTAAAGCCTTGCTAAACGTCCCCATATGTATATCAATTTTTTGAGCAAGATTTTTTTCTATATGAGATAACCCAGCTCCGCCGATTCCATATATTCCACTCGCATGTGCTTCATCGACTATAATGATTGCCCCGTATTTCTCTTTCAGCTGTACTAAATCTCTCAAATAAGCAGTATCACCATCCATACTAAAAACGGTATCAGTTACGATTAATTTCCGCTTTTCAGGTGACGCTGTTTTCAACAGCTTCTCTAAATGATCCAAATCATTATGACGATACCTTTTATGCTCTGCCCGGCTTAATATGATTCCATCAACAATACTTGCGTGATTTAACTTATCACTAAAAACAATATCGTGCCGAGAAGCTAAAGAAGATATGGCACCTATATTTGCCGTATACCCACTATTTACAATTAAAGCTCTTTCAGTACCTTTCCAGTCACATATGCTTCTCTCAACCTCTTCATATAATGGATGATTTCCTACAACGAGACGAGAGGCGGTCGAACCAGTTCCATATTTTTTTGTACACGTAATAGCAGCTTCTTTTAACCTCACATCTCCAGCTAACCCTAAATAATTATTTGACGCTAAATTTAGCATCCTTTTCTCATCTCGAATAAGCCATGTCTCTGCTGCTTGTTCTGTTACATGCAAATTGCGATACTGCCCTTGCTCATGTAATTGTTGTAATTTAGATTGAAGGTGCGCCCGCCACGTTTGATTCATTTTGGATAAACTCCTCTAATTTTGAAATCATAATATATTCTTTTCCAGATTCCAAGACTACTTCTTTTGTAAACTCACCTTCAAAGAATGGTAATAAGCCTAAAACCGGTACCCCGCTCAGCTCTTCAATCATTACTTTATTTTCTTGTACCCTTTCCATTTCGCATTCTTTGCAGCCAGATAAAATGACACCTGCTACTGTTAAGCCATATGCCTTTGCATAAGCAATGGTTAAAACTGTATGATTTACTGTTCCTAATGTAGGGCGTGCTACTACAATAAGGGGAAGCTGTAATTCTTTTGCAAAATCAATTACTAAAGCGTCTTCTGTATATGGAACAGCTAGTCCACCTGCACCTTCTACAAGTAGGCTATTAAACTCTTTCGCTCGTTCATTATAGTGGTGAATAATGTCTTTTAACGTGACTGTCCTTCCAGCTCTTTTCATGGCAAGTCTCGGAGCAAGTGGTTCTTCAATAGAATAAGGGCAAATTTCATTTTCTTGTGTCGGTACACCTGATAGTACTTTTAACCTTGCCGCATCTCCCTCAGGGTTTGATGCAACATGCCCACTTTGTAACGGTTTATATACCCCTACGTTATATCCTAATTCTCTAAATACACCTGCTATAGCACCTGCAACTACTGTTTTTCCAACTTCAGTATCAGTTGCTGTTATGAAAAAACCACTCATTATTCTCCCTCCGTAACATCTGAGATTGCCTTATATAAAATGCGTAACATATCATCAATCTCTTCAAAAGTAGAAGCAAGTGGTGGCATAAATACAATCGTGTTACCTAGCGGTCGTAAAATCATACCCAGCTCTCTTGAGCGTTTACATACTTGAACACCGACTCTTTCTGTCCAGTCAAACGCTTCTTTCGTTTCCTTATTCTTCACAAGCTCAATACCAACCATTAATCCGCACTGACGAATATCCCCTACATGTTTAAATGCAAAGAGCTCTTCTAATTGCGTCGCCACATATTCTGTTTTACGTGCCACTTCTTCTATTAAATTTGTTTTCTCGTATAGTTCTAGATTCGCAATTGCTACCGCACACCCTAACGGATTACCTGTATAACTATGACCGTGGAAAAACGTTTTTTGTTCTTCATATCCTCCTAAAAAGGCATTATAAATTTCATCTGTCGTTACGGTGATTGCAACTGGTAAATATCCGCCCGTTAAACCTTTTCCGGCTGTCAAAATATCCGGCGTTACATTTTCATGTTCACATGCAAACATTTTCCCAGTACGCCCAAACCCAGTCGCTACCTCATCTGTAATAAATAAAACGTTATATTTTGTACATAAATTACGTAGCCCTCTTAAGTATCCTTTTGGCATTGTAATCATACCGCCAGCACCTTGCATTAAAGGTTCCACAATAATCGCCGCAATTTCTTCATGTTTATCTTTCAGCAGCTCTTCCATTTCTTCTAAATGTTTTTTTACAATTTCGGCCTTATCATTTCCATAAGGAGAACGATATGTATATGGATAAGGCATTTTAATTGCCTCAAATAAAAGTGAACTATACACTTGGTGAAACAAGTCTATTGCTCCTACTGAAACAGCTCCAATTGTATCACCGTGATACGCTTCTTTTAATGTAACAAATCTTTGTTTCTTCGATTTTCCTTTATGCTGCCAATATTGAAATGCCATCTTAATTGCAATTTCAACAGCGCTAGAACCGGAGTCCGAATAGAATACTTTTTTCAAACCTTCTGGCACAACTTCAATTATTTTTTCGGCTAATAAAATAGATGGAACGTTAGCAAGCCCTAACATAGTAGAATGAGCAATTTTATTTAATTGCTCACGAATTGCCTCATCTAGTTCTGGAACTTGATGCCCATGAACATTTAACCAAATAGACGAAACACCGTCCCAATATTCCTTTCCATTTACATCATATAGCTTTCTTCCCTCTCCACGTTCAATAATGACAGGATCTTCTTCTAAATAATCCTTCATTTGTGTAAATGGGTGCCATACATAGGCTTTATTTTTTTCCGATAACTCTTCATATGTATAAGATGGTTTGTCAGTCGTACTCTTGCTAAAAGTCACAATTGTCACCCCTATTGTTAACTAGTTTATAAATATAGTTAACATTAAATCTAAATGACTGTCAATTATTTTTAAATCAAGTAGTTCTTAAAAAAGAACAACTTATCATACGATAAGTTGCTCTACTTTCTATGTTGTATCTTTCCGATTTCTAAAATAATCTCTTCATCCTTTTTTCCTTCTGTATCAATTCCAAGTTGCTTCGCATGCTCAATTAATAAATCATGACGCTGCTCAAATTTAGCCTTATTTACTTCTTTCGTAATTTCTTCTTTTGTTTTTCCATCACTAGAAACCCCTAGTTTCGTAGCTGCTTTCTCCATCGACTTCTTCTCTTCCGCTTCTTTCGATTTCTTCACTTCTGACTGCTGTACTTGCTTTTGCTTCGCTTGCTCTAATTCAGCTGCAAAAGCTGTGTAAATGCCAGCACTTCCGCCAATGACTAGTAAGGTGGTAAAAAGAATTATTTTTTTCTTCACTCTTTCCTCCCCTTTCAAATTCATTATAACGCACATTTTTTAGTGTTAAAACCTACCTCCTTTATTTCCCTAAAAAAATATCACATATTTTTATTGACATGTATGATGAATATATGATAAAAATTTAACTAACATCATATGAATCGGCGTTGATAGGATTTAGTAGTATTTCGATTTCTGATTTCAGAGAGCTGGTGGTCGGTGCGAACCAGTACAGAGCGAATTATGAATTACCCCCTGGAGCTTCTTTTACGAAACGTAAGGAGTAGTGAAAGACGGTTATAGACCGTTATGTCTAAAGAGTGGTGGAACGAAACTGTTTCACAATTTAGGGTGGTACCGCGAATTTTTCGTCCCTGCATATATTGCAGGGGCGTTTTTATTTTATTAACGCATATCATACGACCCTTTATTTTGTGATACATTCATTTCACAAGCTAGGGTGGTACCGCGATTTCTTCGTCCCTGCATAATTATATGCAGGGACGTTTTTTTATCCAATTATTTCCGCATCATATTGAGATATGGACAATTACCGGTAATTTGTCACAAAATTCTAAATTTTAGAAGGAAATATACAATATTGGCGAATTTTATATAAAAAAGAGCTATTTTACATTACTTAGGAGGGGAAAACAATGGTTTCAAAAATTGAGTCTGTTCTTTTAACAATTTTTATCTTTTTCTGTATTGGTTTTAGTGTTATTCAATTAGAAGTTTCACCACACATCCCAATTTTATTTGGTATCGTTCTTTTATTAGCATTTGGATTCCTGAAGAAAATCTCTTGGTCTACTATGGAGAAAGGTATGATCAGTAGTATTTCAGCTGGTATTCCATCTATATTTATTTTCTTACTTGTAGGCGTATTAATTAGCGTTTGGATCGCAGCTGGAACTATTCCAACTTTAATGGTATACGGCTTCCAACTTGTATCTCCAAAAATTTTTGTTCCAACTGTTTTTGTTGTTTGTGCAATTGTTGGAACGAGTATCGGTAGTGCATTTACAACTGCTGCAACTGTAGGACTTGCCTTTATGGGAATGGGTACTGCCCTTGGATACGATCCAGCTCTTATTGCTGGTGCAATTATTTCTGGTGCATTCTTCGGAGATAAAATGTCTCCTTTATCTGATACAACAAACTTAGCGCCTGCTGTAACAGGTGTAGATTTATTTGAACATATTCGTAACATGCTTTGGACAACAGTGCCAGCTTTCATTATTGCATTTATCGCATTTTTCATTTTAGGAAGCGGATCTGGTGGAAACGTTGATTTCTCAGCATTTATTAACACACTAGAAAAAAATGCAACGATTTCTATCGTTACACTGATTCCTATTTTATTACTGTTCCTATTCGCATTTAAAAAGGTACCCGCAGTTCCAACATTACTTGCAGGAATTGTGGTAGGGATTATTATTCTCTTTATTTTTAAACCTAGCACTTCTTTAGCTGATTTAATAAAAATTATGCAAGACGGTTACGTTTCTAAAACTGGTATCAAAGACATTGACAGCTTATTATCTCGCGGTGGCCTGCAAAGTATGATGATGTCAATTGCTCTTATTTTCCTAGCTCTTTGTATGGGAGGATTATTACAAGGAATGGGTATTATAGCGCAGCTGATGAATATTATCTCTAGCTTCGTAAAAACTAGTACACGCTTAATTATTTCTACTGCTTCAACTGCAATTGGTGTAAACTTCTTACTTGGTGAGCAATACTTATCTATCGTTTTAACAGGACAAGCATTCGCTAATAAATACGATGAAGTCGGTTTAGAACGTCGTAATTTATCACGAGTATTAGAAGATGCTGGTACAGTAATTAATCCACTCGTACCATGGGGTGTCAGTGGCGTATTCTTAACAAACGTTCTTAGCGTTCCAACATTCGATTACTTGCCATACGCAATCTTCTGTTTAGCGTGTCCAGTCGTAACCATTATCGTCGGCTTTACTGGATTCGGTCTTTCATGGAAAAAAGAAAAAGCAGTACCAGTTTCATAATATAACAAAAAGGATTACCAAATCGGTAATCCTTTTTATATTTCTCGACTATCTATTCGCTTTCTTTCTTCTAAATAACATAAGTAATCCCGCTCCAACAAACGCAAGACCAGCTCCAATTGTAGAAGCAATACTTGCACCTGTTTTCGGTAAATCACGTTCATCTTTTTCAGCTTCTTTATTTTCACTTACAGTTGTTGTTGTTTCTTTTGTATTTTGATCATCTGTTGTAGTTTGTCCAGATCCAGTATTGTTTCCATCTTGCTTTGGTTCATTACCATTATTACCTTCTTCTGTTGGTGGTGTTGGGTTTTCTCCATTACCTGTTGGCGGTGTCGTCGGATTTTCTCCACCACCTGTTGGCGGTGTCGTTGGATTTTCTCCACCAGTTTCTTTATCATCATTCTTCTTCGTTATATCAATTGCATATTTAGCAAATTCATTTTCAGATGGTCCAACATATGAAATCTTTCCATCTTTCTTTATATACTCTTTTGCTTTTGGTGAAGAATCAAATGTTGTAATTAATTTATCTGCAACAATCGGTTTAAACGTCCAATTTTGATCTGCTGTCGGGTTAATAACTGGCGTTTCTTGCATATACTTTACAATAATTTGACGTGTTTCATCTTGCGATTGATATACAACTTCCCCTTTACTTACACCCGGGAACGTCTGGCTACTTCCACGATAATTATTTGTAGCAACGATGAACTCTTGATCATCAGCTACTAGTTTACCTTCATATGTCATATTTACAATACGATTCGTATTTGCATTTACAACTTTTCCATCTTTATCGTATTTCGGCGGTTGTGTTACATCAATTTCATATTTTAAACCATCTATAATATCAAAGTTATATGTAGGATATCCTGTATTCACCAATTGCTGTTCAATTTTTTCTTTTGGTTTAGGATCAATTTGATTAAACTGACCTGCAGACATTTCAAGCCATTCTTTCACTTGTGCCCCATTTACTTTTACAGCATATAACGTATTTGGATATACGTATAAATCTGCAACGTTTTTAATTGCTAACGTTCCAGCTGGAATATCAGTATAATATGCAGCACCGTTTCGGCCACCTGCTTTAAATGGTGCACCTGCAGATAAAACCGGAATATCTTTAATCTTTTCGTACTCTGGTTTTTTAAGTTCTTGTTCTACATACCATTTTTGCGCATTTGTCACAATTTGTACGGAAGGATCATCTTGTACTAATGAAAAATAACTATTAATTGGTGCTTTCGTTTCACCTACAGGTGTATTTACATATTCGATTGTCTTTTCATGTTCATCTTTAATTTCATTAACTAATTTTTGATCAGATTCTACTAACGGATTACCTTTACTATCAGCAATCTTACGAAGTACTGGCTTAGATTGATTCTTTTTTTGTACTTCCCATTTTCCGTTTACCTTTTTCAATTGCATATCAATAATACCTAAGTTACTGCCAAAAACGCCAGGCATTACAACTGGAACACCATTAAATATATCCTGCACTTCAGTATGTGAATGTCCCATTAATACTGCATCTACGTCAGGAACCTCTGTTAAATAATACGACGCGTTTTCCATACCAACGTTGTACCCACTTTTATCAACACCGGAATGAGCTAGTGCAACGATAACATCTGCACCTTCTGCTTTCATTTTTGGTACCATTTTCTTCGCTGTTTCAACTATATCTTTCGCTTTAACTTGTCCTTCTAAATTCGCTTTATCCCAATTCATAATTTGTGGTGGAACAAATCCCATTACACCAATTTTCACTATTTGTTTTTTGCCTGCTTCATCCACTACTTCTTTCTCTAAAATATGATATGGTCTATCAAAGTAATGCTCGTCATTCTCATCATTACCATCATGGTCATCTATGTAGACATTCGAGTTAATAACCGGAATTTTTGTTTTACTAGTCACTTCCTTTAAATAATCTAAACCATAGTTAAATTCATGATTCCCAAGAGAGATGACGTCATACTTCATTAAATTCATTACACGATATAATGGATGGACATAGTTAGGATCAACAGGATTCTTCGGATCTTTATCTTTTATTTTATTCGCTACGTAATCCCCAAGCGGTGTCCCTTGTAATGCATCCCCATCATCAAATAGGACAGAGTTCTTCACTTCTTCACGTGCTTTATTAACGAGTGTTGCCGTTTGTACGAGACCTACTTTATTATCTGTTTTCGTTTGATAATAATCGTAATTCATTAAGTTAACGTGAATATCTGATGTTTCTAGAATTCGTAAGTTAACTGTACTCTCCCCAGCGTTCTCATCTGCATGAGCTGTTGTTGGCATTACTTGCGGTGCTATAACACCAATCGCAAGAGTTGCTCCAGCTAGCATTTTTTTTGACTTTTTCACAAAAAATCCCCCTTATACAATTACCAGAAATAATGAAATGAATCCCTATCTGTCTCTAACCACATACCTTTTTTCTTCTATTAGAGACACAATTTTCATTTCACCCTGCGCTAACGAGTAGTCCCCTTAAACGCTCGATTGATGAAGACTAACAATTAATAGGAAATAAAGCTCCCACTAATTAAAGTTTCACCTTATCTGACATTATCATATATAAAGTTCTTTCCTATCGTCAATATTTTTTGACAAACTTCAACAAATTTTCTGTAAAGTTATTATAAACTTTTCATAAACATATAATATGCCCTTACATTGCTAATACTGCTGAATATGATACAATTACCAATTACAAGGAGGATGAATTTATGAAAAAAGTCATCTTAACAATTGTTTGTCTCCTCCTTCTGATCATTTCTTATTCTTATTTTGAAAAGAACGACGAGACAAAACAAAATGAATCTGAAGAAAAAACAGAAAAAACATCTGCCCCAAATTGGATTGATAAGCAAACAAACGAATCTTTTTATCATCTTGTATTAGGTGATTCACTCGCTAAAGGATATGGATCGACACAAGGTGGATTTGCTGAATTAGCTTCTAAGCAAATAGAAGCACAAATTCATAAACCAATTACAGTAGAAAACCTTGGGGTAAACGGTCTTACAACAGATCGTCTCGCTAAAAAAGTTCAATCAGAAGATGTAAAGGAAAAAATTAGAGCAGCAAATATCATTACAATTAATATTGGGGGAAATAATTTATTTCGCTTAAATCGTGATGTCGATGTTATAGACGGTATTAAAATGTTAAATAAAGAAAAAGGTCATTTTGAAGCGGATGTAAAAAATATTGTAAAGACAGTCCGAGATCAAAATCCGGATGCTTTACTCATTCTTTCTGAACTCTATAACCCGTTACAACTCGATGACTCCATCGCAAGTTATGCAGATATGTTTTTAGACGGCTGGAATGAATCCGTTTATTCCATTGCAAAAGTGAATCAACCATCTATCGTTTTGCCAATTCGTAAATTAATACCGAATGATAAAAAAGAATTGCTCTTTGACCAAGTACACCCAAATGATAAAGGCTATACGATTATTGCCGATTCATTTACAAAAAAAGTGTTGGCCTACAAATATTAAAATTCCCATGAAACAATTCTATTTTTATAACATGTCTTTTTTGTTACAATGAGAGTGGAAGGGGGCCTTTATATGGAATCACGCGAGTGGGAACGTATTGTTGATCATCTTCTTTCGCTAGTGCCTCTTTTTTATCGCAAATTTATGCTTCCTGGAGAATTTTCTTCTCAAAGACATATGCCGCCATCACATACACAAGTATTACTGCTTTTGCATGAAAACGGCACATTAGCAGTTTCCGAAATCGGCAAGCGGCTAGCGATTTCACGGCCTAACATGACACCTCTATTAAACAAACTTATTCAAGAAGAACTAATAGAGCGTCATTATAGCGAAAAAGATCGACGGGTCATTTTAATTTCTCTAACAGCTGAAGGGAAATTATTAGTAAATCAGTATCAGCAATTCATTTTAGACAAACTAAAAGAAAATTTCCAAACATTATCTGAGGAAGAGCGCGAAAAGCTCATTCATTCTCTTCAAACCATTCAAAATTTAATTTTGAAAACAAACGTATAAAGCTGCTTCTAAATAGAAGCAGCTTTATGATTCGTAATAATTACCATAGTACACATTGGAATATGGCCATGTTGTTAAATATGGTTTTTTTTCCTGTGTAGGCTGTTGTTGTGGTAATTGTGGTATTTGTGATAATTGCTGTAATTGTTGTTGCCGATATAATTCGTATTGTCTACTCGTATCATAAACCGGATAATAATTTATATATGGATATACTTGAGGTACGTAATAATAATACATTATCCTCTCCTCCTTTTTCTTAAACATATTCAAAGGAGAAAATGAATGTGACATTGTTTATAATTGTACAAGTGGTTCTCTCACTCGTTTCTTCCTTTTCTTCAAACGTAACTTACGGTTCTTTTCGTATAAATAATGCACAACGAAATATGAAATGAGACCAAACACAACTCCTAAAATCGTCATTCCAATTAATACATACACTTCACTTTGTAATAAGCTCTTTAATATCGTAAAAATGTGACTTGAAAACAAGTCCGATATCGTAAATGGTTCATGATGAATTTTCTGTACATGAAATGGATAAATCATTTTTCCTAGCGCATACGCAAGCGGAAATAAAAATACTGGGAGAAACGATATTTTCCCAATAATATTGCCAATAACTGCCGCAGGAAAAGATCCCTTTGCTAACCTGACGATTGGATAAAATATTACATATACGAGCGATGCCGTATAAATGACTAACATTTCTAAGCCGAATCCTATAGCAAACCCTAACGATACTTTCTTTGCGCCTTCTGGCGATCGAAGCAACTTATAATATTGAAACTTTAATATTCTCCACATCCGCTGAAAAAACGAATATGTTTTCTTAGTTGTTTTCACCCTCATCATCTCTTTAACTATATTTTTATATGTAGTATGTCCTTACACACTCTGAAAAACAAATTTAGTTTTCTCTTTTATTATAAATGATATCGAAATGGTTAACCAAATATACATCCGACATTTTAATATAAAAAAACCTCCCTTTTAGGAAGGCTCTTCTACATTTTTAAATAAACTTACTAATAATGCTTTTTGCGCATGCAATCGATTACCAGCTTGCTCAAAGACGATAGACTGTGGTCCATCTATAATTTCTCCTGTTACTTCTTCTTCACGATGGGCAGGTAAACAGTGTAAGAAACGATATGTTTGCTTCGCATGCTTAACAAGTTCGTTATTGATTTGGTAAGGTTGAAATAAAGAATATTTCTCTTCTTCGCCCTCTTGCCCCATGCTCATCCAAACGTCAGTATAAATGAAATCTGCTTCATTCACCGCTAATTCAGGATCATGCAAAACTTCAATTTCAGCTCCTGTTTCCTTGGCAATCGCTAACGCTTTTTTTACAATCTCTTCATTCGGTTCATATCCTACAGGCGTTGCAACAGTCATATGCATTCCGACTTTTGCACTCGCTAGCAACAATGAATGACATACATTATTTCCGTCACCTACGTAAGCTAATTTTATTCCTTTAAATGTATTTGTTTCTTCATATATTGTCATGAGGTCTGCCAATGCTTGACAAGGATGATGGTCATCCGTTAATCCATTAATAACAGGAATACTCGATTCTTTTGCAAGCTCTTCTACATCCGCGTGTGAGAATGTACGTATCATGATCCCGTCAATATACTGCGATAATACTTTCGCAGTATCTGAAACGGTTTCTCCTCTTCCCATTTGCATCTCTTTCCCACTTAAAAACATACCATGTCCCCCGAGTTGTACCATTCCCGCTTCAAAAGATACACGAGTACGAGTTGAATGCTTATCAAAAATAAGCCCTAATATTTTGCCTTGTAATAAAGGCTCTTGCTTATTCTTTTTTAAATATATAGCGAACTCAATTAAAGAAATAATTTCTTCTTTCGTTAATTCTTCTAGTGTTAAAAGATCTTTCGTATTTAATTTCGGTACTTGTACAGTTGACATGAAACTTCCCCCTTATATGATTGATACGTTTTTTGTACAAACTACTTTTTTTATTATATATACTGCCTGTTCTAACTCTTCATTCGTGACAATGAGTGGCGGTAATAGTCTTATAACATTAGGGCCTGCTTGTAATACGAGAAGTCCTTCGTTTTCTAGTTGTTCTATAAAACTTGCAACTTCATGCTTACACTCAATCCCAATCATAAGCCCCTTACCACGTATATTTTGAATACATTCGACATGCTGTAATTCCTCTTGCAACTTCTCTAATACGTACTCACCTTTTTCTTGTACTTCTTTTAAAAACGATGGTCTTTTACTTACTTGCAATACTTCTTTCGCTGCAGCCATCGCGATGTAATTCCCGCCAAAAGTTGAACCGTGTGATCCTGCAGTAAACGACGTTCCGAGCTCTTTCCGACCAATCATCGCTCCGACAGGAACCCCATTCCCAAGTGCCTTTGCAACGGTAACGATATCAGGCTCTATTCGCACTTGTTCATAAGCGAATAGTGTCCCAGTTCTTCCTATCCCCGTTTGTACTTCGTCTATAATAAATAAGGAACCGAACTTATTACATAATGTTTCAATCTCTTTCAAAAAAGATAGATCAGCAGGTATCACTCCTCCCTCTCCTTGAACAACTTCTACCATTACCGCCGCAACTTCTTCATTCATTACTTCCTCTAATGCTTTAATATCGTTAAAAGGGATATGTAAAAAAGATGGAAGTAATGGACCAAATCCTTCTTTTACCTTATCTTGGCCCGTTGCACTCATCGTTCCAAATGTTCTACCGTGAAAAGACTGCTGGCATGTTACGACGAGAGATTTTCCAGTATGCTTACGTGCTAACTTTAAAGCCGCTTCATTTGCCTCTGCCCCACTATTACAGAAAAACACATAATCTAATGCTCTATTTTCTGTTAATAATGACGCAACTTCTTCTTGTAAGCTGTTTGTAAACAGGTTAGATATATGCCATATATCATCAAGTTGCTCTTGTACACCTTTGAGCACAGTAGGGTGACAATGTCCTAAATTACATACGCCAATTCCTGATGTAAAATCTAAATACTCCTTACCTTTATTATCAATAACTTTCGTTCCAGTTCCCTTTACAAACTCAATAGTTCTTCTGCCATACGTTTGAAAAAGATGACTCGTCATGCAATACTCACGCCTTTCGTTACCGTCGTTCCAATACACTCTCCCGTAACCTCAGTAAAATCTTTTGTACCATTCACAATACTTATCTTTTGCACTCCCATTTTTAATGATGCTAGTGCCGCCTGTACTTTCGGAATCATCCCACCTGTAATAACACCTGTTTCTATAAAAGTTGCAATTTCAGATTCATCCGTTTCCTTTACCAAATTCCCTTCATGTAATATTCCATCTACATCCGTAATAAAAACAAGCTCTTTTGCCCCTAACGCGGCCGCAATCCCAGCTGCAGCATTGTCCGCATTTATGTTATAAATTTCATTACCATTTACCCCGATTGGAGCAATAACAGGAATATACCCCATATTTATTAATCCTTTTAATAAGGCTGTTTCTACATAACTTACTTCGCCCACATATCCTATCTCCTCGCTGACAGGTTGAACTTGAAGTAAATTGCCGTCACACCCTGAATAACCTACAGCAAGTAAATTATGCTTTTGTAAATTCATTACGAGTTTTTTATTCGTACTTCCGCATAGCACCATTTGAACAACATCCATAACTTCTTTTGGTGTTACGCGTAATCCATCTCTTTTTTCTACGTTGATGTTACAATCTTTTAATTTGGCATCAATTTCTGGCCCACCACCATGAACAATCACTACTCTATACTTCTGTTGCAATTTCTTTATACAATCAAAAAACACAGCATTTAATTGATTCAACATACTACCGCCGCATTTCACTACAATATAATCGCTCATCTTCTCTCTCCTTATGTACGATAACAAGCATTTATTTTCACATATTCATAGCTTAAGTCACAGCCCCAAGCTGATCCTGTCTCTTCACCTAAGTGTAAGTACACATTAATGACTATTTCATCTTCTTGTAATCTCTCTTTCATTTCTTCTTCAGAAAATATTTGAGGCTCACTATTTTTTAATACCGATATAGATTGAAGAGTAATATCAATTGTGTTCGGATGAATAGCTACTTCACTTTGTCCAATACTGCTAATAATTCGCCCCCAGTTTGGGTCTTCACCATGTATTGCTGTTTTCACAAGACTCGAACCGACTATTTGCTTTGCAATTTTTTTTGCCTCTTCATTCGTTTGAGCTCCTAGCACATTTACTTCTATTAACTTCGTAGCTCCTTCACCATCTTGTGCAATTTTTTTCGCTAAATCTTCACATACTTGCTGTAAAGCACATACGAAAGTTTCCCAATCTGTATGTTCCATATTTATCGGTCTTGTTTCTGATAATCCACTTGCCATAACGATGACCATATCATTCGTAGAAGTATCTCCATCTACCGTAATTTGATTAAATGTATGATTCGTAATTTGGGATAACGCTGTTTGCAATACGTCATGCTCTATATGAGCATCTGTCGTAATAAAACTAAGCATCGTTGCCATATTCGGATGAATCATCCCTGAACCTTTTGCAACACCCGCAATCGCCACTTTCTTCCCATCAATAATCATTTCATAGCAAGTTTCTTTCGTTATAAGATCCGTCGTTAAAATTGCTTCAGAAAAACAATATGCTTCACTTTCTTCCTTCGTCGGTATAAGAGTTGCAACTCCCTTTCGGATTATATCCATCGGCAGTGGAACACCAATTACACCTGTTGAAGCTACTGCAACGTAATTTTCTTTCATCCCAAAATGTTCCGCCCCTAATGCGCGCATCTCGTATGCGTCTTGTAATCCTTTCATTCCAGTACAAGCATTTGCATTTCCACTATTAACGATAATTGCTTGTAACTTCCCTTCTGCCGTTATACTATCCTTCGTTACTTGCAAAGGAGCTGCTTGTATTTGATTCGTTGTATACACAGCGGCACATGATGCTGGTACATCACAAACGATGGCACCTAAATCCTTTTTCTCCTTTTTTAAACCATTTGCAGTACCAATTGCCGAAAAGCCTTTCGGCGTTACAATTGAACCATTTTCTAATTTTGTAATAGACGCTACTTTAATCATCATGTCCCCCTTATAGATAAAGCGGCATATGTTGTAAACCTGTTGTCTCTTCTAGTCCCGCTATTATGTTTGCATTTTGAATCGCTTGCCCAGCCGCGCCTTTCATCATATTGTCTATAACAGAAACGACCGTAACTCTTTCAGCTCTTTCATCGTAAGCTATGCCAATATCACAATAATTTGAGCCTCTCACTTCTTTTGGACTTGGAAATTTCCCTTGCGTACAAATTCGGATGAAAGGCGATTGTTCATACGTTTCTTCATACAATTTTTGAAGTTGCTTTATTTCCATCTTTTGTTTTACTTTTGCATAAAGTGTAATCATAATTCCTCGTGATATCGGTATTAAATGTGTGCTAAATGTAATCGGCTGTGATTCACTATTCCATTCTGTAAGCATTTGCTCAATCTCTGGAACGTGCTGATGCTCATTCACTTTATAAATGTGCAAGTTATCATATAGCTCAGGAAAGTGAGTCATTGTTGTTGGTGTTTTACCTGCTCCTGATACCCCTGATTTCGCATCAATAATAATTGAATCTTCTTCAATCATGCCGCTACGTACTAACGGCGCTATCGCTAGCAATGTGGCTGTAGCAAAACATCCTGGGTTTGCAATTAAATTTGCCTTTTGAATCCCAGTCCTTTTCCATTCACTTAACCCATACACTGCTTTTCTAAGAATTTCTTCTTTCGCTGCTGGCCTTTTATACCACAGTTCATATGACGAAGGATCTATCATACGAAAGTCTCCAGATAGGTCAATTACTTTTAAACCTTCTGCTAATAACTTGGGAGTTAACTCCGCCGATACTCCTGCTGGGGTTGCTAGAAATACGATTTCTGCTTCTTTTCCTATCGTCTCCACATCAATTTCTTGTAACGTATGAAAAAGGACATTTCGAAGATGCGGATATACATTTGTTATACACTCACCAACTTGTGAAAAAGAATGGAGAGATGCTATCGAAAAATATGGATGTTGTTCTAATAAACGAATTAACTCAATGCCCCCATATCCAGTGGCTCCAATAATTGCGACTTTCATAAGTTCCTCCTCATATCGATTCTTTAAATTAAGTATGATTATAATATTGTATATTTATAGAGTCAATTAAATATTTATAAATTTTTAAATCTAAAAAAACTTAATTTTATTAGAAAAATAATATACTCAACCGAATTTTTATACAAAAATAGTGCATAGTAGTTTTTTTATTTCACTTCAAGTACAATAAAACAATACATACGTACATACAGGCGGGGAAAAATATGAACGAAAAATTAATTGAGAAAATGATTATAAAAAGTTTTCAACAATATCAATGCAGTCCAATATCAAAAGAAGATCAGGAAATGCTAGTGAAACATATTCAAACGGTGACTCATTCAAATATTGAAATTGATTTATACGAGGAAATTGAGGATATTGTTTATGATTATGTGACTGGAAAACAATAAAAAATAGGAGATTTCCATGTGGAAATCTCCTATTTTTTACTCAATGATTTACCTGCTACACGTTCAAATAAACCTGGGAATAAAGCATAAAGTTTTGGACCAATTCCCATCCACTTCGGTAAGTTTACTTCACGTTTTTTCGTGTGCATCGACTTTACGATTTGTTCTGCTACGTATGTTGGTTTTAACATGTAACGTCCCATATTCTTTACATATGTACCAGATTGATCCGCTATTTCAAAAAAGTTTGTATCTATCGGACCTGGATTAATTGCTGTAACATAAATATCTGTATTCGCTAATTCCATGCGTAAACTATTCGTAAATCCTAATACGGCATGTTTCGTTGCTGCATAAGCACTCGATTTCGGAGTTGCAATTTTTCCAGCAAGTGAAGCAATATTAATAATATGTCCTTCATTCTTGTTTACCATATAAGGTAGTACCGCTTTCGTACATGCTACTAATCCAAATACATTTACTTGGAACATATCTTTTACTTCACCCATTGACGCATCTTCAAACGTTTTAAAAATACCAAATCCCGCATTGTTTACTAATATATCAATACGTCCCACTTCTTGTAATACCTTTGAAAAAACAGACTGTACTTCCATCTCTTCACTTACATCTAATACATAATAATAGCAAGGCGTATTATAAGTTTCTTTAATTTTGTCTACTAACGCTTGTAGTTTCTCTTCTGTTCGAGCCATTAATACTGGAGTCGCTCCCTGTGCTGCAACTTGCATTGCAACTTGCTCACCAATCCCACTAGAAGCACCTGTAATGACGATTACTTTATTTTGTAAACGTCCTGTCATTGCTGTCACCTACTTTGCATAATAAATCAATTGTTGCGATGACTCATCAATCATCACTTGTTGATTATATGCTAAATAGTCCAATTGTCCAACCGTTTCTGAAATAGTAAGTGGTAATTGTTCTTTATATAATACCGGAAATAGTTTTACACATACTTCAAATGCTGTCATTGGTTTTTCCTTTAATAACTCAAGTACTTTAAAAGCACGTGTTTCTTGCTTTTGTAATCTCGTTTCAATAAGTTGTTTCACATTTAGAACATCTTCCCCATGCCCTGATAAAATGCGTGAAATATTCATTTCGCTTAAACGCTGTAATGTTTGATTATATTGTAGTAATGGGCGTGCCCGTTCTGTTTGCCCTTCATATGGTGGTTCTAGTATTGGATTCGAAGAAATATGACTAATGAGAGCATCTCCACCAATTAATATTCCATCAGATTCTCTATATAAAGAAATATGAGTAGAAGCATGACCTGGTGTTTCAAGCACTGTAAATCCAGGCAAAGAATTAATACGATCTCCTTCTCTCACAGTATGCGTTAACGATCTATTACAAGAATATTTAAGTGTCCTCGTCGTCAATAACGACTCGTCTTTCAAAAATGCTGCTGGCACACCAAACTGTAAGGCCGTCTCTCTAAAAAATTCATGATACCGCTTTAAAAACTCTGGATTTTGTGTGATCCAAGGCTCATTCCAAGGATGTCCAATAATATTCGTCTTCTCAGAAAATATATTTAAAAGTCCACAATGATCTGCATGATGATGCGTAATGACTACTGTTTCAATATCTTCTATCGTATGTCCTAATGCACCTAATTGACTTTCTAACGCATTTCTTGCCTCTTCTGTATTCGTCCCTGTATCAATTAATGTTAATGTCTCCCCCTCAACTAAAAACACATTCACAGTTTCCACTGCAAATGGTACAGGAATCTCCATTCGGTGAATCGCCGTCATGCTTAGCCCCCCTGTCTCTTTCCGGTTCAAAAATGAATACTTCTTCAGTTTACAACTTCTATATATATTTGTCATTATTTTCAGATAAAAAGAGGTGTTTCCTATAAAAAAACGAATGTATGTACATTTATAAGAATTTCTAAGCAAAATTAAAGGAGGAACATCATGTCTATTCAAAACATTTCCTTTCTCGGTGCAGGCTCTATTGCTGAAGCTATTATTGGTGGCTTGTTACATGCAAACGTTGTTAAAGGTGAACAAATTACTGTAAGTAATCGTTCTAACGAGACAAGATTACAAGAGCTACATAAAAAATACGGTGTCAAAGGTACTCATAATAAAAAAGAATTACTTACTGATGCAAATATTCTTTTTCTAGCAATGAAACCAAAGGATGTTGCAGAGGCGCTTATCCCTTTTAAAGAATACATAAATAATAACGTGCTTATTATTTCATTACTAGCAGGTGTTTCTACTCACTCAATTAGAAAACTACTTCAAAAAGACGTTCCAATTATTCGTGCAATGCCAAATACATCCGCAGCCATTTTAAAATCAGCTACCGCTATCTCCCCTTCGAAACATGCAACAGCGGAACATATTCGCACTGCAACATCTTTATTTGAAACGATTGGTCTCGTCTCTGTTGTAGAGGAAGAAGATATGCATGCTGTCACTGCATTATCCGGAAGTGGACCTGCTTATATTTATTACGTAGTGGAAGCTATGGAAGAAGCTGCAAAAAAAATCGGTTTAAAAGAAGATGTTGCAAAATCACTTATTCTTCAAACGATGATTGGTGCTGCTGAAATGCTAAAAGCAAGTGACAAACACCCTTCTATTTTGCGAAAGGAAATTACTTCTCCTGGCGGAACTACCGAAGCAGGTATTGAAGTATTACAAGAACATAAATTTCAACAAGCACTTATTTCTTGTATTACACAGGCAACGGAACGATCACATAATCTTGGAAAAACATTAGAACAACTAACAAAAGAAAAATAGAAAAAGGAGCTCAAGTTTATTTGAGCTCCTTTTTCTATAATTACACTTAGTTATTGTTCTTCCCAAAAATCTCTTCTTGCAGGCGACGACCAGTCGGCGTTGCTGCAAGTCCACCTTCCGCTGTTTCACGAAGTGCTACTGGCATCGTTTGTCCGATTCTAAACATTGCCTCAATTACTTCATCACATGGAATTGTACTCGTTACACCAGCTAATGCTAAATCTGCTGAAATCATCGCATTTGCAGCTCCTGCTGCATTACGTTTTACACAAGGTACTTCTACAAGTCCTGCAACAGGATCACACACTAAACCAAGCATGTTCTTTAATGAAATTGCCATCGCTGTAGCTGCTTGATCTTGTGTTCCACCAGCCATCTCAACTGCAGCTGCAGCCGCCATTCCACTTGCTGAACCAACTTCAGCTTGGCATCCTCCTGCCGCACCAGAAATACAAGCGTTATTCGCAACAACCATACCGAAAGCTCCTGCTGTAAATAAGAATTCAATCATTTCTTCACGTGTAGGCTGCAATTTTTCTCTTAGCGCAAATAGTACACCTGGCACTGTTCCAGCAGACCCTGCTGTTGGTGTTGCACAAATAATTCCCATCGCTGCGTTTACTTCATTTGTTGCAACAGCTTTGCTTACTGCATCCAAAATCGTATCTCCAGATAAGCCTTTTCCACTCTTCATATACGCTTGAACTTTTACAGCATCTCCACCAGTTAAACCAGTTGGTGATTTCACGCCGCGAATACCACGTTCTACTGCTTGTTCCATAACGACTAAGTTCTTTTCCATACCAGCAATTACTTCTTCACGTGAAATACTTCTTGTTTCCATTTCACATTGAATCATAATTTCTGCGATTTTTACATTTTGTTCTTTAGCTTGCGCCACTAGTTCCGCTGCGTTCCGAAACATGGTGTGTCCCCCCTGCAATTAATCCATAATAGTTACTTGACAAATATTTTGTTGCGCTTTTATTTCTTCAATCACTTCATCTGCTAATAATTCATCTGTTTCAATAACCATAAGCGCTCTTCTTCCTTTTTCTTTACGAGAAACACTCATTGTACTAATGTTAATCTCGTTTGTAGCAAGGATTGAAGCTACTGCTGCAATAGCACCAAAGCGATCGTTATTTACAATAAGTAGTGCTGGACTTGTGCCTGATAATTGAAGATCGAATCCGTTTAATTCTACAACTTCAATTTTACCGCCACCAATTGAGCAAGCAACAACTTCAATTTCTTCTTCACCTTTATACAAACGAATTTTCGCTGTATTTGGGTGAGGTGCATTGGCATCTTCTTCAATGAATTCCACTTCAATTCCGCGCTCTTTTGCTATTTCTAGCGCCTCTGGAATACGTAAGTCATCTGTTTCAAACCCTAATATTCCACCGATTAGTGCTACATCCGTACCATGCCCTCGATACGTCTTTGCAAATGATCCATATAACGAAATGCTTACTCTTTCTGGTTCATGACGAAACAGCTGGCGAGCAACTTGCCCCATTCTTGCCGCGCCTGCTGTATGTGAACTTGATGGTCCAATCATAACTGGACCGATAATATCAAATACTGAGCGATACTTCATCATAACTCCCCCTAAACCTCTATGCAAAAATTTATTCTACTATTCTATTAACCTGCTACATCTGTCGCTTTTCCAGTTGTACCACGAATTTGTTCTGCTGTATGAATTGGATAATTTTTAAATAAAAGTAATCCAATATAACCTGAAATAATACCAGTTATAATAATACATAAGAATCTTAGCATTATTTTCATTAAAAAATGATATAAGATAATCCACAATAAAGTCTGGTAGCAATCCAAAGTTTAACACAGAAGCCATTGCAAGGATAGCATAAACAAGCGATATCTTTCCTTATTATAATTCTCATGTTACTCTCTCATGGTTTAGTCAACTTCACTTGTTACGATAATAACTAAAAAGCATGTGACTTATCATAAATTATAATCTGCCCTCATTATAGCTTGTTTTTTATAAAACGCTTACTTTTGTTGAATTTTAAAAGTTCTGAATAAAAGTCCATTCCTGCTATTTGTATCACTTGTATGTCATCTGACTTATATAACAGTTTTTCTAAAAAATCATTATTTCGTATTTTTATCGTATATATTCAAACCATTCTAATTTTCTGTATCATCCAAGTATAAGTATAAAATAATAACAGTTTTATTTTTAAATTTTTTTAGACATAAAAAAATGGTAACCCATCGTTACCATTTTTTACAAAATTATTATTTTTCTACTGGGAATGATTTCAAATCTGTCGCTATTTCTGTATTAGAAAACAACTCTCTTGCCTCTTTCAATAATTCCTTATATGTATCTCCTTGATAGCGAGAACTAATGTGAGTTAAGATTAATCGCTTCGCATTTGCCTGAAGTGCAATGCTCGCAGCTTGCTTAGATGTGGAATGAAAATAATCATGCGCTTGTTGCTCATCTTCTGCTGCGAAAGTCGCTTCATGGACAAGTACATCTGCATCTTGCGCAAGCTCCCTACTCGCTTCGCAATATCGCGTATCACCTAAGATAGTAATAATTCTTCCTTTTTGAGGTGGGCCGATAAACTCATTTCCATTTAATATCGTGCCATCCTCTAATTCAACTACTTCTCCATCCTTTAAACGTTTAAAGATTGGACCTGGTTTCACACCCATCTCAAGCAACTTATCAACTAAAAGAGCACCTTGTATATCTTTCTCTACAATACGATATCCAAAACATTCTATACCGTGTGACAATCTTTTCGTTTCTACATAAAATTCATTATCTTCAAATACGGTACCTTCTTCTGTTATCTCCACAACTCCAAGTGGATATTTCACATGTGTCGTACTTACCGATAATGCCACTTCAATAAATTGTTTAATTCCTTTCGGTCCATACACCGTTAAAGGCGTAGTTCCTCCTTGAAATGAACGGCTACCTAATAAACCAGGCAATCCAAAAATATGATCGCCATGTAAATGCGTAATAAATATTTTTTCAATGCGGCGCGGACGTACAGATGTATGTAATATTTGATGTTGCGTGGCCTCGCCACAATCAAATAACCAAGTTTGTCCTCGTTCTTCTAACAATTGTAAAGCAATTGCTGAAACGTTCCTTCCTTTTGAAGGAACACCTGCACCAGTTCCTAAAAATACAAATTCCACTTTCTTTCCTCCAGCTCTAAATATACTCTATCTCTCATCTTACGGAATGTTATTTCAAATGGCAAATTGAATTTACATAACCAATCATCTAGACAACTATATAACACGAACGTTATACTTAAAAAATTTAGTAATCGTTCGTGTTTTGTGTTAAAATGATTATACTACATTTTAAGGGAGCGTTTTATTATGAAAGAAGTATTTCGTTTACAAACTGATTTTTCATCTTCATTTGATCGCTGGGTAAGTTCTTTCGTGTCTGATCACCCAGCACAATTAGAATGGACAACTTTAAAGGAATTAATCCATGAATATACAACATCACATACAAATGATACGTTACCAGCATATATTTCTTCAGCTTTAACATATTACGCCCAACGCGTTTCAACTACAAACAGTTCAGAGATTGTTATTTTTGAAAACCCTACAATCTCGTAATCTATAATAAAAAAGCACTGGTTACAGTGCTTTTTTATTTATACTTATTTAGCAAATGATTATATTCCGTCCAAAAGTCTGTATACATACTTTGATTAAACTCATCTAAAATTATCTTTTCACTTGATTTATTGAATAATTCTTTTGCTTGTAGCGCAAAAGAAACAATTTGTTTTCTATATTCATTTTCATTTACTTCTATATGAAGCCCTTCATAGTATATAGCCTTTTGATCAGTAGAAATAACTTTGACAAAATCCTTTAAAACCACATTTTCACCTATATGGTTTATAGTCCAATGAATTGAAATTGGGCATCCTAACATGAGCATAGTGCCACATCCGTGCAAAATAAGCCCCTCTTCATTTTCAATATCACAAATATATTCTTTATCTAAAGTTCGTAACAGAGCTAAAGCTGATTCACTTATTCCCCATTCCTCATCCATACCTGTTTGTGTAATAATCGTTCCATCCACATTTAAATAAATTTCCCCGTGAGAACATAAATCTTCGTGCTCATTAAACAACCACTTTTGATTCTCAATATTTATAATAAAATTTTGTGGTACCATTACAAATTCCCCTTTTATAAAAATATTTATTTTCCACATTATTTATAATTAATATCATGCATTTCATCCCATATATCTATTATAAATCCATTTAATATTTTAAAAACACAGATAAAAAAGATATTGACACTACGATTTTACAGTGCTAACATTCAACATGTAATTGAATATGGTCTCTGTTAGGTGAGGCTCCTGTATAGAGAAACGCTGCTGCCCAAAAATGTCGAGAGACGCCAATGGGTCAACAGGAAAGGTCGGAATGAAGGCCTTTTTTAACGTAGCTGGTTTCAGTACCTATGCTATACAGTGCTAAAACTCAACGAGGGAGAGGTGCATGTATTTTGTCATACACAAAAACTGTTTTTATTTATGTCTACTAGCAGTCTTTGTTGTAGACTCTTTTAACTGCGAATTCAGACCTTTACTCGTTTTGAGTAAAGGTCTTTTTACGTCTATATGCACCTTACTATGAAACAAACATAGCATATTCAGAAACTACTAAATTGTACGGAGGTGAGGAACAGTTGGCAATTGATGATTCGGCCCAGATACCCATACGTTTTACATTCATATTTCATCATGTAGGTAGGAAAGAAACTGTTCCTCACCATTTCAAATAGTTAGGTAACAGATTGTTTCCTCCTTCATGACAGAGGAGGAACTACCGATGTTTAATTTACAAAGACAAGAAACAAAGCATGCTTATGAGCAAGATAGCATGAAAACAAATAACGAATTATTAGTGGAGATTGCAACACAAGATGTAATCTCTGCGTTAAAACTTCTAGAAACAACACAAGATGGATTATCTAAACAAGAAGTGGCTCGTAGACTTTCTTTATACGGTCCGAACGAAATAGCTCATAATAAAATGGCGCCGTGGTACATTCAATTTCTGCTGGCATTTAAAAATCCATTTATTTTCGTTTTATTAGCTCTTGGAGCACTCTCCTTTTTCACAGATGACATACAAGGAACAATTGTCGTATCTGCAATGGTACTACTTAGTGCAACGATTCGGTTTTCCCAAGAATTTCGTTCTCAAAAAGCTGCCGATAAGTTAAAGGCTATGGTTCGAACAACTGCGAGCGTATTTAGAATAAATGGATTTGTACATGAAACAAAAAATGTAACGAATTTAAATCGAAATTACACAACAGAAATTCCAATTGAGGAACTTGTACCTGGCGATATTATTTCCCTTTCAGCTGGTGATATCGTTCCAGCTGATGTGCGTGTTGTATCCGCTAAAGATTTATTTGTTAATCAATCTTCTTTGACAGGGGAAGCACTTCCTGTAGAAAAATACGAACACTGCTACCATACAGAAAATAAGCATATCTTACCGAAAAACATGAAAAAAAATTACAATCCACTCGATATGGAAAACCTTTGCTTCATGGGAACAAATATTGTAAGTGGTAGCGCAAAAGCTGTTGTCATCTCAACAAGTACCGATACGTATTTCGGCTCTTTAGCAAATAAGGTAATCGGAAAGCGTGTAGAAACAAGCTTTGATAAAGGTGTAAACAAAGTAAGCTGGCTCTTAATTACATTCATGCTTATTATGGCGCCTATCGTCCTTCTCATTAACGGATTCACAAAGGGAGATTGGCAAGAAGCTTTCTTCTTCGCTATTGCCGTTGCTGTTGGCCTTACACCTGAAATGTTACCAATGATTGTAACTGCTAATTTAGCTAAAGGTGCCGTTAACATGTCTAAACAAAAAGTAATTGTAAAACAGCTAAATTCTATTCAAAACTTAGGTGCTATGAACATTCTTTGTACAGATAAAACCGGAACTTTAACAGAAGATAAAGTTGTCCTTGTTCGTCACTTAGATTCTAATGGAAATAAATGCAATCGTGTCTTGCAATTTGCCTATTTAAATAGTTTCTATCAAACTGGATTGAAAAACTTAATAGATAAAGCTGTTATTAAGCATACAGAGGAAAACAATACATTTGACCCATCAGCTTTTCAAAAGCTAGATGAAATTCCATTCGATTTCGCCCGCCGGCGTATGTCAGTCATCGTAAAAGATATTTCAGATGAACATACAATGGTTTGTAAAGGTGCCGTAGAAGAAATTTTATCAATTTGCAACTACACTGAAGTGGATAAAAAAATCGTTACACTCACTGAGGAAATACGCTCAAATGTCAAAAAACTAAGCGAGACATTGAATAGTGAAGGTATGCGGGTTATTGCTGTGGCTTATAAAAAAGATAGAAACATAAATGATAAAGAGTACGCAGTAAAAGACGAAACTGATATGATTCTCGCTGGATATATCGGCTTTTTAGATCCCCCGAAACCATCTGCAGCAGCTGCAATTCAAGCATTACAAAAGCATGGTGTACAAGTGAAAATTTTAACTGGCGATAACGAAATTGTTACACGAAAAGTTTGTAAAGAAGTTGGATTAGATATCGGCGAACCAATCCTCGGTTACGAGATTGATTCTTTACCAGATAAAGCATTAGCAAAACTTGCTGAAGAAACGACTGTATTTGCGAAGCTTAATCCAATGCAAAAATCTCGCATTATACACGCATTACAAGGAAACGGACACACTGTAGGTTACATGGGAGACGGCATTAACGATGCTGTAGCATTACGTGAAGCTGATGTCGGAATATCTGTTGATACTGCTACTGATATTGCGAAAGAAGCTTCTGATATTATTCTACTCGAAAAAAGTTTAACTATATTAGAAGCCGGGATTGTAGAAGGACGTACTACATTCGGAAATATTTTAAAATATATTAAGATGACAGCTAGCTCTAACTTCGGTAATGTGTTTAGCGTGTTAGTAGCAAGTGCTTTCATTCCTTTTTTACCGATGCTTGCCATTCATCTTTTAATTCAAAACTTACTTTATGATATTTCACAACTTTCTATTCCATGGGACAAAATGGATAAAGAGTTTCTAGAAAAACCCCGAAAATGGGATACTGCAAACTTACGAAACTTCATTATTTGTATCGGCCCAATTAGTTCCATATTTGATATTATCACATACGTAGTCATGTGGAATGTATTTGGCGCAAATACACCGAGCGAGCAATCATTATTCCAGTCCGGTTGGTTTGTGGTTGGATTGTTAACACAAACTTTAATTGTTCACATGATACGAACACAGAAGATTCCATTTATTCAAAGCGTTGCATCAACACCCGTCGTTTTATTAACCGCTCTTATTATGGCAATCGGGATTTATATTCCATTCTCACCACTTGGTGCAGCCGTTGGTTTACAAGCATTGCCACTTAGCTACTTCCCTTGGTTAGTAGGAATACTATTAGGCTACGCTTTTTTAACACAATTCCTGAAAAAGCTTTATATTAAAAAGTTTCATAGCTGGTTGTAAAAATAAGAATGAGTGGGTATTCCCCGCTCATTCTAAAAGACATAACACATATTTATATATGGAGGTGACCATGATGGTATGGTACGACATTATATTCAGATTAGTTATAGCAATTATTGTAGGAGCTTGCATTGGAATGGAAAGACAATGGAGACATCGAATGGCTGGGTTACGGACAAATGCTCTCGTATCACTTGGTGCCTGTATATTTGTTTTATTATCCGTCATGCTTGATCATGATGCTAGCCCCTCCCGCATTGCTGCTCAAGTCGTTAGTGGCATTGGCTTTTTAGGGGGTGGCGTTATTATCCGCGATGGTTTTAGTATTAGAGGGCTAAATACGGCAGCTACTTTATGGTGTGCAGCTGCTGTCGGTACTCTTACAGGCGCCGGTTTCCTCGTTGCAGCTATATTAGGTGCAGCCGGCGTGTTACTAGCAAATATACTTCTTCGCCCAATTGCTCTTTTTATGAATAAAAAATCAAAAGAAGAATCACCTGAACAAACGAACTACTTACTTTCCCTTACTTGTTCAGAGGAAAATGAAGCACATATTCGTTTTTTACTTATGCATATGGTAAGTACAGAAGGGCTCGGTTTAAAAGAGTTGTATAGTGAAGATGTAGATTCTAATCAAAAAGTTTGTATACAGGCTACATTACATTGCAAGACAAATACAGCTATCTTAATTGAAAAAATAGTAAGTAGAATGCTATTAGAATCTGGCGTTACTGGAGCTGGATGGAAGACTTCTTTAGATTTAGAAGCGAGTTAAATAGGAAAGGTGTCATGATTTTTACTACTTCATGACACCTTCTACATAAACTTATTTTCTAACTTTTGTTGAAACGACTTCTCTTGCTTACGTAGTAGTTGACTACCTCGTTGTAAAAGTGGTGTTCCATACTTATCATTAATTTGATCAATGACCGCAAGTAGCGGTTCTTTTTTTGCATCCTCTTCAAATGAAAACAAATCTAATTGTTTCACCGATTCTGTCTTCCACTCTATTTCAGTAGCTGTAACACCTAGTAAACGAACGGAATCACCATCCCAATGTTGCTTCCATAAACGGGATGCTGCTTGAAAAATATCGCGTTCTTCCCAAATCGCATTTTTCAATTGCTTACTCCGTGTTACTGTTCGCCTATCATGGTATTTAATCATAATTTGAATATTATAGCTGACAAGGGTTCGCTTTTGTAACCTTTTACTCACTGACTTTGATAAACGTTCTAACATATCAAGTAATTCTTTCTCTTCATCCATATCCTTTGAAAAAGTCATCGAGTTACCGACACTTTTATGCTGTCCCATTTGACTCGGATCCACTTCCCTATCATCCATACCTTTTGCACGCCTTTGCAAATCAACACCGTGCTTGCCAATTTTAGCGCGAATGATATGCTCGTCTCCCTTTGCCAACTGTTCAATTGTCTGTATATGAATATCATTTAATTTTTCAGCTGTTTTCTCACCAATTCCATGCATTGCTCCAACTGGACGTGGCCAAATCAGTTCTGGAATATCGCGTTTTCGAAGCACGGTAATACCAAGTGGTTTTTTCATATCTGAAGCGGTCTTTGCTAGGAAAAGATTTGGAGCGATTCCAATACTACACGGAAGCTGCAACTCTGTTAATAGTGCTTGTTGAATCATCTTTGCTATTTCAAGAGGAGAACCAAGTGCGTAGCAATCTGTAATATCTAAATATCCTTCATCTATTGAGACTGGTTGTATCTTTTCTGTAAAACGAGAAAGGACTTGAAACATTTGAAATGAAGCTTCGCGATATAATGTGAAATTAGGACGCCTTACAACTAATTGCGGGCATAACCTTTTCGCTTCCCAAAGGGGCATCGTCGTACGTATTCCGTATTCTCTCGCCTCATAACTACATGTTATAATAATTCCTTTTCTCTCTTTTTCATTTCCAGCAACCGCTAATGGCTTTCCTTGTAATGATGGATCATGAGCAATTTCAACAGATGCGAAAAAGCAATTCATATCTACATGTAAAATTACACGACCATTTTTCGGATACATTTCTCGCATAGTACTCACCCCCTAATCAGAACGTTCGTTCTTTTATTATATCAAATTTTGCACAATAGTTATAATAATTACTTGTTCTTTTTTATAATCGATATAAAGTGAAACTTTAATCAGCCCGATCCCCACCTAACTTCTTTGCTTTCGCTGAATTTTGAGGTGGGGGTCTTACTGCTCGGCAAATAGCGGGATAAACTCAACTATACATTCCTTGTAGTTATATTAATCATTGTAATTAATTATTTACTACTTCTCATTTTCAATATGAATACGTTAGGACTATTCCCTCGTCTAGTACATGTAGCAACAACTTATATACTGTCATGGGATTTCTTATATTGACTTATACGCCTTGTAAAAACAATCGAGTCAAAATAAAAAGCGTGTAAATCACAATTGATTTACACGCTTTTTCTATTCCATTACTTCGCTACTTCTTCAATAATTGCAACAACTAATTCTGCTGTTTTTGCTAACTCTTCAACAGGAATCTTCTCGTTTGTTGTATGAATTTCTTCATAACCAACTGCCAAGTTAACTGTTGGGATACCGTGTCCTGCAATTACGTTTGCATCACTTCCGCCACCACTTTGGTGAAGAGAAGGTGTACGACCAATTTTTTCAGCTGCACGTTTTGCAACTTCTACAACGTGATCCCCATCAGCAAATTTAAATCCTGGGTACATAACGTTTACTTCAACGTCTGCATGACCGCCCATTTCTTTTGCAGTTGTTTCAAATGCTTCTTTCATTTTCGCAACTTGTGCTTCCATTTTCTCATTGATTAACGAACGAGCTTCTGCAAAGATTTGTACATGATCGCAAACGATATTCGTTTGTGTACCACCTTCAAAACGTCCAATATTTGCAGTCGTTTCAGAGTCAATGCGGCCAAGTGGCATCTTCGCAATTGCTTTCGCTGCGATAGTAATTGCAGATACCCCTTTCTCCGGCGCTACACCAGCGTGAGCTGTTTTCCCGCGAATAATTGCGTTCACTTTCGCTTGTGTTGGAGCTGCAACAACGATTTCACCAACTTTTCCATCGCTATCTAATGCATAGCCATATTTCGCTGTAATACGCTCACGGTCTAATGCTTTTGCACCAACAAGACCTGATTCTTCTCCGACTGTAATAATAAATTCAATTTTACCGTGAGGGATATTTTTCTCTTTTAAAACACGGATAGCTTCGAACATTGATGCTAATCCAGCTTTATCATCCGCACCTAAAATTGTTGTACCATCTGATACGATATATCCATCTTTAATAGAAGGCTTAATTCCATTACCAGGAACTACTGTATCCATATGAGAAGTAAAGTAAATTGTATCAACACCATCTTTTGTTGCTGGTAAAGTACAAATTAAGTTACCTGCACCATGACCAGTTACAGCCATTGTGTCATCTTCAAATACTTCTACACCTAAATCTGTAAATTTCTTCGTTAATACTTTGCAGATTTCTGCTTCAAATTTCGTTTCAGAATCTACTTGTACTAATTCCATAAATTCATTTACTAAACGTTCTTGATTAATCATAAGACTGCGCCTCCTGCACTACCATTATGTATGTAACACTATTAATTATAACAGAATTTCGCAAAAGTTTCGAAATACAAGACAAAAAACAGATGGTTTACATGTCTAGATAACCATCTGCTTTCTATTACTCATTTAACAATACCCAGCGCATATGATCTTCCCACACGCCATTTACCATTAACATCTTCCTAGACACGCCTTCATATTGAAAACCTATCTTCGTTACTACTTGTATAGATGCTAAATTACGAGGCATAATCGGAGCTTCTATACGATGTAACTGAAATTCCCCAAAAGCAACTTGAATTGCTTTTCTAAGTGCTTCTGTCGTATACCCTTTGTTTAACTCTGCTTTATCTAATTTATAACCGAGTACACAAGATTGATAAATGCCACGAACGATTAAATTAAATGAAATACACCCAATTATTTTCGTATCATCACCCTTTTTAAAAATCCATAGTCTGATGATTTTCCCTTCTTCGAACTCTTTTCTATCCTTTTGCAACTTTTTCTTTTGATAATCTAGCGTAAAAAAATCATCCGGTCTATACTCTTCCCAAGCTTTTAAAAATTCACGATTTCTGTCGTAATATTGAAGAACTGTTTCAGCATACGACTCATCAATTTCCCTTAAGTATAAACGATCTGTTTCGTATATTTTCATCATCGTATCTCCATTCTTCAGCTTGCCCAACTAAAAATTAACAATATACCCTTTTACTATATTCTCTACACACTCTCAAATTTCCTGTTATATTTTGCAACCCCTTCTCGAATTTTGTCCTTACTCTCCTCTTGTCCATAATTTCATTTCTCGTTACAATGAAATTGCACTGATTTGCAAGGAGGTATAACGATGCATAAAAAAGCTCAAAAAATTATGGTTTATGTGATGCTAATTTCTATGCTTGTAACAACATTACTTGCTGGCGCGAGTATGTTTTGGTAAAAAGGGCGATGTGTTCGTCCTTTTTTTACTTTTTACACATGACAAAATAAACCATCTCGACATCGAGATGGTTTATTTTATATAAAACACAATCGCTACAATACTAAAGGAAAATGACATTACAAGTGCTATTACAAAACTTGTATATTGTTTCTGCTGAAATGCCCCAATAACAAAAGTGAGATTAAGTAATGCCATACATACAATTGCTACAAGATAAGAACATATATTAAAAGTTGCCAATATGAATGTAATAACAAATAGAAATCCCATAAAAAACTGCATATACGAAAGTTTTGGATTCAAGTACATATGAGCAACCCCTTTATCTAATTTTATCTTTCTATATTCTCATTAACGCACGGTTATGTACACATGTCAAGACAACTTATTATAATAGAAAAAGCCAACCTTTTCGTTGGCTTTTTCATATGCAACGGCTCCTTTTTCTTTTGCCAATTGCTGAAATGATTTTTTCGATTTCACAATCCATACTTTCGTTCCAATTGGAATGCGATCAAACAAATATTCCACATCGTTTTTCTTCATTCTTATACAACCTTGTGAAATATACTTTCCAATTGAACTCGGTTGGTTTGTTCCATGTATTCCATATTTACTTCCATCAGTTCCTCTTGCATTAAATCCAATCCACCTTGACCCAAGTGGATTTTTTGGCGATCCACCTGGAATATCCTTCGCAATGTAATACGGATCCTTTGCTTTCATTACAACATCAAAAGTTCCTTCTGGAGTTAATTCATTCGTTTTCCCTGTCGCTACTGGAAAAACCTTTTGAATCTTTCCATCGTCAATGTAAGCTAATTTATTCGTTGCTTTATTTACAATAATAAAAGGATCTCCGGCACGTGGATTATCCCCAAGAGGCCAAATCGGCGATAAAGAAAGACATAATATGATAGAGAGAAGATACGGCATAGATAATTCCTACCTTCTATATAAGTTCTTTTATATTATCCTTTCCCTTAAAGCGACTTTTAATGAGTAAATATTGTTCCATTTCATACACAAGTTGAACAAGTTTCGCACGTATCTCAAATTCTTCGCGTGTAGCTGGCAATGGCATGTCTCTAAATAATTCCCTCATTTCCTGAAGCTGCCTTAAGGAAATAACGCCTGTACTCTCAGGGCTAATAGCATTACCAATGTTTTCAACAACATCTGCAATCATGTCAGCTTGTTCATACGTCCACGATAAAGAAGCTGCTAGTGGTATCATTCGCTCTAAAATTTCGAATTGTTGCATACGCATATTAAAATAACGATAGTAATAATCATCTTCTCGCATAAATGCATTCTCAAGTTTTTTAAACGATAAATCTCTTGCTTCATTTAACATATTCTCGGTTTCAATGAGTTCTGATCCACTCCAACTACTTTCTCGATTTCGTAAATACACAACCATTTCAAACAAAATCGTTTTAAAATTACTCTCTATTTTATCCTGATACTCTTTTAGCTTATTTTCACTACTCGGCATATACATATTTACTAATAACGCCACGCTAATTCCTATTGTTAATATAGCAATTTCATTTCCAACTATAAGCCATGTAATTTGCTTCAATGAATATAGATGCATAACAATAACTGAACTCGTGACAATACCTTCTTGAATTTTAAGCATTACTGCAGTCGGAATAAATGTAAGTAACAATATGCTAATTGCAAGTGGTGTATAGCCGATCGTTTCAAAAATACAAAACGCGAATACCATTGATAATACACACGCTAGAAAACGATGTAACGACACTTGAAGCGATTTGCGCTTCGTATTTTGTACACATAAAATAACTAAAATACCTGCTGAACTATAAAATTCTAATCCTAATAACTGAGCAATAAAAACTGCCGCGCCTGTCCCTATTGCTGTTTTTACTGTACGGTATCCAATTTTGAACATATCATTGCTCCTATATGTATAAACGTATTTACAGCTAGTATAAAAAAAGGATGACACAATGTCATCCTTTTCTACTTATTATTCACATAACCTTTTCATATTACAATATTTTTTGTAAAAATTGTTGCGCACGTTCACTTTTCGGCGCTGCAAAAAATTCTTCTGGCGCACTATCTTCTACAAGCTTTCCTCCGTCCAAGAAAAGAACACGATCTGCCACTTCTTTTGCAAAGCCCATTTCATGTGTAACGATAGCCATCGTCATTCCTGTCGTAACTAACGATTTCATAACTTCTAACACTTCTTTCACCATCTCTGGATCTAGCGCCGATGTCGGTTCATCAAATAACATAACTTCCGGTTCCATCGCTAACGCTCTTGCAATTGCTACACGTTGCTTTTGTCCTCCCGACAAACGATTCGGATACGTATTTTTTTTATCTACTAATCCAACCTTTTCTAAAAGTTTCTCAGCTTTCTTTTCAGCTTCTTGCTTCGTTACCCCTTTTACATTGATAGGAGCATACGTAATATTTTCTAATACAGTCATATGAGGAAATAAGTGAAAATGCTGAAATACCATACCGACATTTTCACGAACATGCATAACATTCGTTTTCGGATTCGTTACTTCTTCCGTTCCAATCCAAATGTGACCATCCGTTGGTGCTTCTAACATATTCATACAACGTAAAAATGTTGATTTTCCTGATCCAGAAGGTCCTATAATTGCAACTACTTCTCCTTTTTCAATCGTTGTTGTAATTCCTTTTAATACTTCGTTTTTACCAAATGATTTATGAAGGTTTTCAATTTTAATCACTTTTCTTCATTCTCCCTTCAATTGCCTTCCCGACTAATGTAAGAATAATGACTAACATATAATAAATCAGTCCAACAAAAAGTAATGGTTCAAGATATTTAAATGTCTCACCGCCTACAATGTAAGCACGACGCATTAAATCAGTCGCGCCTATTACTGTTACTACAGCCGATTCTTTCGTAAGTGTCGCAAATTCGTTCACAAGCGCTGGTAATATATTTTTTAATGCTTGAGGGAAAATAATATTTCTCATCATTTTTCCGTATGGTATCCCTAAAGCCATTGCTGCTTCTGTTTGTCCTTTATCAACTGCTTGAATACCAGCACGAATTACTTCTGACATGTATGCACCTGAATTCAAGCTAAATGCAAGTACAGCTGCTAAGAATGCTGGTATTTCATAACCAATTATTTGCGGGACACCGAAATAAATAATCATTAATTGCAATACAAGTGGTGTACCACGAAAAATTGATGTATAAAAATCTGCTGCTATATTTAACGCTCGTATTCTAGCAATTTTACAAAGTGCTAATAACGTTCCTAAAATAAATCCTGCTAAAGCTGATACTGCTACAATTTTCAAAGTAACTTCTAAACCTTTTAGTATATATGGTATCGAAGGCGTAATCTCCGAAAAATCTAAGTTCATTCTTTTCATTCCCCTCACAGAAAAGTGAAAGGCAGCTTATTTTCCGCTGCCAAACCATTTCTTCACTAATTTATCCATTTCTCCATTTTCTTGCATTTTTTTAATTACTTTATTAAATTCAGCTGTTTTATCACTGTTTTTCGGAAGGGCAATTGCTGCTCCAACTTCTTCTGGCGCTTCTTTAATTTCAATTCCTTGTAAATCTTTCATTTTCTCTAAATAATTTTTAGCAACTGTGTCTTCTATAATTGCAGCGTCAAAACGACCAGCTTTAATTTCTTGTACGATTTCTGGTATACGGTCACGTCCCTCAACTTGGAAATCTACTTGTTTTTTAAATTCTGCCGCTTTCTCTTCTTGAATAGATCCTGTTTGTACCCCTACTTTTTTCCCTTTTAAATCCTCTACAGATTTAATGTTAGAATCCTTTTTAGAAACGACCATATTTTTCGCAACAAAATAAATATCTGTAAAATCAACATTATTTTTACGCTCTGCAGTTGGCGTCATGCCTGCCATTACGAAATCAACTTTTCCTGAACTAAGAGATGCTAATAAACCACCAAAATCCATATCTTTCACTTTCACTTCATACCCAAGTTCTTTTCCGATATATTTAGCAACATCAACATCAAAACCAATAATTTCATCACTTTTTGAAGCTTCCACGTATTCATATGGTTTATAATCTGCTGAAGTCCCCATTACGAGTACTTTCTTATTTCCTTTTGTTTCTTTCGATTCCCCATTACTACAAGCGCTGAATATACTTACAATTAAAATAAGTGCAAACGATATTGATACTAACTTCTTCATCTTTCTTCCCCCTAATAATGTATATTTAAAAGTTTAATAGAATATTTATTCGATGTTTGTATTGTATCAGCACTTTCATTTTTATGCAATATATAAAATAAAAATAAATAAAACAACAATATAAACGCTGTTTGTTATGTATAAAATAATGCATAAAATAACAAGACTATGCATATCTCAGAAATTAAAATAATAAATAAAAAAGACGGTACATCCACTTGATTGTGGACGTACCGCCTTTTTCTTATTTTTTATAGTTCTTCACAATTCTCTTCGAAATACGATTGTAGTTTCGCAATAACTTGCATCGGTTCATGCCCTTCAATTTCATGACGCTCTACCATCGTTACAATTTTTCCATCTTTTAATAAAGCAAATG
Source organism: Bacillus sp. 22475 (assembly GCF_052044835.1). Lineage (NCBI taxonomy): Bacteria > Bacillati > Bacillota > Bacilli > Caryophanales > Bacillaceae > Bacillus > Bacillus sp. 22475. The sequence continues at coordinate 206,758 of NZ_JBQENW010000002.1, forward strand.
ATGGAGAAGAAGGTGGGTATCCTTCGAAATATTCACGCGCTCTTGCTGTCGCTTCTTTATCTTGACCTGCAAACACCGTTACAAGGTGGTTAGGACGTTTATCATAATGTACGGAATGCGCAGCAGCAGGACGAGCAATACCACCTGCACAACCACATACAGAGTTTACCATTACAAGTGTTGTTCCATTTCTTTTAAACGCTTCTTCTACCGCTTCTGGCGTCGTCAATTCTGTATATCCAGCAGAGACAATCTCTTCACGCGCTTGGCGGACAACATCATTCATAAAAAAGTTAAAATTAATCACTCTTTTCCCTCCTCTAAAACTACCTATTTGTATCTTACCAGTTAATGTTTATGAAATACAAGTAAGTTTACTTGTATTTAAGTATAGAAAAGGTGTTAGAGCACTTGCTCTAACACCTTTTCTTTAATGACCACGATGTTTTTGCTTTGCTTTTTGTACTTTCATTAAACGTCTTCTTTCTTTTTCAGCTTCTCGCTTCTCCTTAGACTGCACTTTCTTTTCTTGTTTATGCAATTCATAAGATAAACTAATCGCCTCTTGCGCCTTAGTAAAACGTTTAACATTTGTTTCTTTTGCTGCTTGTCGTATGATACGCTTTATGTTTTTAGGACGCTGTTTTTCTTTAACTTCTACACCACATTTTGCAAAATGCTGAAAATGCTCTAAAAGTGAACCATTCACAAACATAAGCACTTCCTCATCTGACGGTTCCGCTCCAAAAATATACCTCGCTCCATACAATTTCCCTTGTTCTTTGCATGTAATAATTCCAACAAAAAATTGGCCATCGTGATATACTGTCAAATCCATTGACAGCCCCTCCTTTAAAAGATTAGAAATACGGGACATCCCGGAGGGGAAGGTTACTGACATGAAATCATGCGTCTGGACTACCAACCAGAACTGTGTTTTTGTATTTCTTTCACTATTATTATATCTTTTTTTCCATAATCTTCATATATTCAGCAATCATTTTTTTATGCGATCCTACAATATAGTCAGGTAGTTCTGTTACTGAAAAGAATTTAAGCTGAACTGCTTCTTCTTTATTCATAACAAAATCCCCTTCGTATTCATCCGTATAATAGGCGGTTGTTACAGATTGAAATTCATCACCGTTTGCTAATTTTGTAAAGTAGTTCGCTCCAGAAAATACATTGATTAGTCGCAAGTTCTTCACTTTTATTCCTGTCTCTTCATATACTTCACGATAAGCTGTTTCTTCTGGTGATTCACTAAGCTCCATTAGCCCGCCAGGTAGCCCCCATTTTCCGTACGGCTCTGTCCGCTGCTGCAATAAAACATATCCATTTTCATTTATAACGAGTACAACAGCACCAACTAAAATTAAAGGGCGATGACCAACTATTTTTCGTAATTCTTCTACATATCCCACCGTATCGCCTCCTTTTTCGTTGTCCACACTATTGTATCATATGTACGAAACGACAAAATGCGTATATTTTTCATTTTTTTAACAAAATATTTATTTTATGTGATTCATCTACTGTAGCTAACATAATGGATTCGACTTCTGTACTCTCCTCTAGAAATTCTCTCGCCCACGCTTCTGTTTTTCCTAATAATGCAAGAACATCTTTCTGAATCCTCCCATCCTTTACTAATACAAAAGAAACTGGAGATTTTCTTCCCGCCACTTTAAGATCAAGCCGCGAAACTGCTTCATATTCTGGATACCGAAATATAGAAACGACACCGTTCGCTTCCCATAATGCTAATTTAATCGTTTGAATATCGCTCACATTTCGCATACGAAGTTCCGAAAACAAATATTCCACGGTAATTCTCGCCTTTTTCAAATTGCTAAAATCAATGGAACCATTATGTATAAGAATGATAGGTGCTGGCTCTAAAAAGCGTCTCCATCTATCCCATTTCAGCATTAAAACTGAGCTTATAATATGAAGTACAACGAGTATGAACGTTGTAATCATCGAGCCCAGTAACCCTACTTTTTCATCAGACAATGCGTTAGAAATATTCCCACCAAGCAATAACACTAATACAACATCTAAAAAACGAAGTTGTGCGATAGACCTTTGCCCCATTGCTTTCGCAACTAATATTAAAAATATGTATGCTATAATAGCCCGAATAACCCATTCACTATTAGAAAGATGCCGTGCTCCTTCAAATATATGCATATGCATCACTTTGCACTCCTTACCCGTCTCAAACTGCTATCCTGTTTTAGTTTGCAACGTTTATGAGCATATATGTAAAAAAAGCTGGTTCGTTTAAAAACGAACCAGCTTTTTTTACTTAACTGAAAACATATATTTTTTATAAGTTTTCCGTACCGATAGTATGAGCCCCATCATAATCATATTCGAGAATAAGGAACTTCCCCCATACGATAAGAAAGGTAATGCAATACCTTTTACAGGCATTAATCCAACGATCATACCGATGTTTTGGAATATTTGAACTGTTAATATACCGATCGATCCAGCGCATAATAATGTACCAAATAAATTATCAGCGGAATAACCAATAATAATTGTTCGATATAGTAGTAATAGGAACAAGAAGACAACTAAGGCTGCTACGATAAATCCACCTTCTTCGGCAATTGTAGCGAAAATAAAGTCAGTATGCTTCTCTGGGATATAGACGCTTCCTCCCCCAAACCCTTTACCTTCCATTCCTCCACTACCTACAGCTAAAATCGATTGTTGCGTTTGATAACCTTGATCTGCATTTTCAAATGGATTTAACCAACCTACAATACGCGACTGTTGGTGAGGTTTTAGTAAAGTAACTAAATTATTATAGAAAAAATCTTGATACTTAAAGAAAATAAATATTAAAGCAGATAATATGGTCAACGGAATAACTGTACATAATGCTATCAATTTCTTTTGAATACCTGACATAAATAAAATACATGCAATAGCAGCAGCATATAAGAACACCATACCTGTATCAGGTTGACTATATACAACCGCCATAGGTGGAAGTGACACTAGCATAATTTTACCTACTAGCTTTAAATCTGTTTGGAATGTCCTTGCCATATACTGTGCATTATGTTTTACTGCTATACTCGCTACTACAAGTAGCAATGCAATTTTGAAAAACTCAGACGGCTGAATTTGTCCAAATACTGGGAAAACAAACCATCTTTTTGCACCTAATTTTTCAGGTGTAAAACCTGATGGTGGTAATACTTTCAAAAGAATAAGTGAAGCAAACCCAGCAATATAAAGCGGCCAAGATAATTTTTGTAACTGATCTAAATCAATGCTTGCAACAAGAAGTAACAATACAACCCCAATTATGTAGTTAACACCTTGTTTCATAGCAAAGTTTGCAGCTCCATACTGTCCCGTTTGCTGACTGCTATATATAGCAGCTATACTCGTCACACATAGTGCACACAAAATTAAAATTAATTTTACATCTAAACTTTTTAGAAACTCGGTACTTCTTTTCATGACATCCTCCTGAAACATTGTTACGGCAAAAATAAAAAACCAGGAGTCAACATTCTTCATGTTTTGACGACTGATTACACATTATCTATAAAACACTTATATAGAATAACTCTCTTTTTCATACAATACAATATATTATACTACAGTTTCATCAGTAAGATTTGCCAAAAAAATTATTCTTTTCTTATTTTATATCCATATACCATATATCAGCAATGTATTTTCGTAAATTCCTAATACATAATCGTTTATTGTAAGATTACTGGGAAAGGTATTTATACATATAGTAGGATGTAGATGAAGAAATAAGATAATAAAAAGCTCGCATAAGCGAGCTTTTTATTAATATACAGATGTATTATTTTCTGACATGTTTTCCAAAATTTCTTTAACACGTCCTAAGAACTTACCACAAATTAAACCATCAAGTACGCGGTGATCAAGTGATAAACATAAGTTAACCATGTCACGAGCACCGAACATACCGTTATCCATAATTACTGGGCGTTTTACAATTGATTCAACTTGTAAAATAGCCGCTTGTGGGTAATTAATAATACCCATAGATTGAACAGAACCGAATGATCCTGTGTTATTAATTGTAAATGTTCCACCTTGCATTTCGTCTGCTTTTAACGATTTCTTGCGTACTTTTCCTGCAAGTTCTGTAATTTCACGAGCGATACCTTTAATTGTTTTCTCGTCCGCTTGCTTAATTACTGGTACAAATAGTTCTTCCTCTGTTGCAACAGCGATAGAAAGGTTAATATCTTTCTTCTGAACAATTTTATCGCCAGCCCACATTGAATTAATTTGAGGATACTCTTTTAACGCTTGTGCTACTGCTTTTACGAAGAAAGCAAAGAACGTTAAGTTAAAGCCTTCACGCTTCTTAAAGTCACCTTTAATTGAGTTACGGTATGACACAAGGTTTGTCACATCTACTTCAATCATCATCCAAGCATGTGGTGCTTCGTGTTTACTACGTAGCATGTTTGCTGCGATTGCTTTACGCACACCTGTTACTGGAATTTCGATATCTCCAGGCATTGTAGGTACAGAAACTGGTTTCGCAGCTTCTACTTTTTGCGCTACTGGTGCTGCTTCTGGGCGAGCTTCTACTACCGCCGCTACAGCTTCCTCTTTCTTCGCCGCACCTGCTTGCGGAATATTTCCAGATTCCACTAGCTTTAAAATATCTTTACGAGTGATACGGCCGTTTGCTCCCGTACCCTCTACTAGATCTAAATCAACGTTATGCTCACCCGCAAGTTTTAACACAGCTGGTGAAAAACGTGGTTTTCCATCAGTTGGTTGTTTTACTTTCGGTGCTTTTTCAGGCGTAATTGCTGCTGCCTTTGGTTCTTCTTTCGTTTTTTCCTCAACAGCTGTTGCTGCTACTTCGTCTGCGCCTTCTACTTGAATCACACAAACTACTTCACCTACAGCTAACGTATCACCTTCACCAGCGATTAACTCTTTCACAATACCAGTGAAAGAAGATGGTACTTCAGCATTTACTTTATCAGTCATTACTTCTGCAAGCGGATCATACTTGTTTACGTGATCGCCAACATTAACGAGCCATTTACTAATTGTGCCCTCTGTAACGCTCTCCCCGAGCTGAGGCATTGTAATATTTTCTACAGCCATGTATAGTCCCCCCGATTAAAATTCCGCAAGTTCACGCATTGCTTTTTCAACTTTATCTGGATTTACCATAAAGAATTTTTCCATTGTTGGTGCATATGGCATTGCTGGAACGTCTGGACCTGCAAGACGTGCGATTGGCGCATCTAAATCAAATAGACAGTTTTCAGCAATAATTGCTGCCACTTCACTCATAATGCTTCCTTCTTTATTGTCTTCTGTTACAAGAAGAACTTTACCTGTTTTAGAAGCTGCTTCAATGATTGCTTCTTTATCTAATGGATATACAGTACGTAAATCAAGAATGTGTGCAGAGATGCCATCTTGTGCTAACTTTTCAGCTGCTTGAAGAGCAAAATGAACACATAATCCGTACGTGATAACTGTAATATCATCACCTTCACGTTTTACATCTGCTTTTCCGATTGGTAATACGTAGTCATCCTCCGGCACTTCACCTTTAATTAAACGATATGCACGTTTATGTTCGAAGAATAATACTGGATCTTCATCACGAATGGCTGCTTTTAATAAGCCTTTTGCATCATATGGTGTAGAAGGGATAACGATTTTTAAACCTGGCTGGTTTGCAAACATCGCTTCTACAGATTGTGAATGATACAATGCACCGTGAACACCCCCGCCAAATGGTGCACGGATTGTAACTGGACAAGTCCAATCATTATTAGAACGATAACGAATTTTTGCTGCCTCAGAAACAATTTGGTTTACTGCTGGCATGATGAAATCAGCAAACTGCATTTCAGCGATTGGACGCATACCATACATTGCTGCACCAATTGCTACCCCAGCAATTGCAGATTCTGCAAGCGGTGCATCAAGCGCACGATCTTCACCAAATTGATCATACAAACCGTGTGTCGCTTTAAACACGCCACCTTTTTTACCAACATCTTCTCCTAAAACGAATACTTTTTCATCGCGTTCCATTTCTTCGCGCATTGCTAATGTAATAGCATCAATATAAGACATTACAGCCATGAAACGTTCCCCCCTATTCTGCGTATACGTGCTTCAATGCATCTTCAGGTGCTGCATACGGAGCATTTTCTGCATATTCTGTTGCTTCATTTACGATATGCATAATTTCGTCTAACATTTGTTTTTCGGATTCCTCAGTTAACACACCAGCTTCTTTTAAATAAGCCGCGAATGTTATAATTGAATCTTTTTTCTTTGCTTCTTCTACTTCTTCTTTATCACGATAAACACGATCATCATCGTCACTAGAATGTGCTGTTAAACGATATGATACTGTTTCAATTAAAGTTGGGCCTTCACCACGACGACCGCGATCTGCTGCTTCTTTTACAGCTTTATACACTGCAAGCGGATCGTTTCCGTCTATTGTATATCCAGGCATACCATAACCAATTGCACGATCTGATACGTTTTTACATGCTAATTGTTTTTCAACCGGAATAGAGATTGCATATTTGTTATTTTCACACATAAAAATAACAGGTAGTTTGTGTACACCAGCAAAGTTTGCCCCTTCATGGAAGTCACCTTGGTTTGAAGAACCTTCTCCAAATGTAACGAACGTTACTAAATCTTTCTTCTCCATTTTTCCAGCTAGTGCAATACCAACTGCATGTGGTACTTGCGTTGTTACTGGAGATGAACCTGTGACAATACGATTTTTCTTTTGACCGAAGTGACCAGGCATTTGACGACCACCAGAGTTTGGATCTCCAGCTTTCGCGAAAGCAGACAACATAAGCTCTTTAGCTGTCATACCAAATGCTAGTACAACACCCATATCACGGTAGTATGGTAATGCATAATCTTTCTCTCTATCAAGAGCGAACGCCGCTCCAACTTGTGCAGCCTCTTGTCCTTGACAAGAAATTACGAATGGAATTTTTCCAGCACGGTTTAATAACCACATACGTTCGTCGATTTTACGTGCAAGTAACATCGTACGGAACATTTCTAATACTTGCTCATCACTTAAGCCAAGCTCTTCATGGCGCTTTTCTTTTACTTCTGCCATTTTTCATAACCTCCTAAATCCACATTTTTATGCGTGTAACGCTCTTCCATCTACAGCAAGTGCTGCTTCACCAATCGCCTCAGATAATGATGGATGCGGATGAATTGTATGTGCTACTTCCCAAGGTGTTGCATCAAGTACTCTTGCAAGACCAGCTTCAGAAATCATATCTGTTACATGTGGTCCAATCATATGAACACCAAGAATGTCATTTGTCTCTTCATCAACTACAAGTTTTACGAAACCATCTGATTCTCCGTATACAAGTGCTTTTCCGATTGCGCGGAATGAGAACTTACCTACTTTTAACTTATAGCCTTTTTCTTTCGCTTCTTGTTCTGTTAAACCGACAGAAGCAACTTCTGGACTGCTATATACGCATTTTGATACCATAGAGTAATCAATTGGTGTAACTTCTTTCCCTGCAATATGTTCTACTGCAGCAATCCCTTCATGAGAAGCAACGTGAGCAAGTTGCAAACCACCGATTACATCTCCAATTGCGTAAATATGCGATTCTTTCGTTTGATAAAACTCATTTGTTTGAATGTATCCTTTTTCCACAACGATATCTGTATTCTCTAAGCCAATATTTTGCGTATTCGCTTGTCTTCCTACAGATACAAGCATTTTTTCAGCTTTAAATTCTTTATTCTCACCGTTATGTTCAGCTTGGATTGTTACTCCATTATCTTTTACCAATGTTTCTGGTAATACTTTCGCACCAGTTACCACTTTAATACCTTTTTTCTTGAATAGACGTTGCATTTCTTTTGAAACGTCCTGATCTTCTAGTGGTAATATCGTTTTCGCATACTCTAATACTGTAACTTCTACACCGAAGTCAGCAAGCATAGATGCCCACTCAATACCGATTACACCGCCACCAACAATAATAATTGAACTAGGAAGCGTTTCCATTTTCAGGGCATGATCCGAAGACATTACGTACTCTCCGTCTAATTCTAAACCTGGTAATGAATTTGGACGAGAACCTGTTGCAACAAGTACATTTTTTGGAATTAACATTTCATTCTCTTCACCACTTGCAAGTTCAACTGAAATTGTCCCTGGCATTGGAGAGAAAATAGACGGGCCAAGAATACGGCCAATACCTTCAAACACATCAATTTTACCTTGTTTCATTAAATGTTGAACGCCTTTATGAAGCTGCGTTACAATCTTCTCTTTACGCTCTTGTACTTTCGCAAAGTTTAGTTCTACATTGCTTGCAATAACTCCGAACTCTTCGCTTTTTTTAGCAGTTGCATATACTTCCGCACTACGTAAAAGAGCTTTACTAGGAATACATCCTTTGTGTAAACAAGTACCACCAAGATTTTCTTTTTCGACTAATGCTGTTTTTAACCCTAATTGTGATGCACGAATTGCAGCAACATATCCACCAGTACCGCCGCCAACGATGACTAAATCATATTCTTTTGCCATTATCTCAACCCCTAGCTACCGTTTCTTTTTCACGTACAACATATTCTTTTGGAGCTTCTTCTTCACGTAATACACGAAGTGCTCCTTCTGCTAACGCTTCTAACTCATCTTCGCCTGGATGTACGATAACATCTGCAATCCAGTCCACTCGCTCTTTAATTTCATCGACAAGAATTTTACTGTATGCCAGTCCACCAGTTAATACGATTGCATCGATTTTCCCGTGAAGTACAGCGCTAGCTCCGCCAATCTCTTTTGCAACTTGATACGCCATTGCTTTATAAATAAGAGTTGCTTCAGGATCACCTTTTTCAACCATTTGCTCTACTTTAATCGCATCATTTGTACCGATTAAACTTACAAGTCCACCTTGTCCGACAAGTTTTTTAATCATTTCATCACGGTAATACTCACCAGAGAAACACATTTCTACTAGTTGCCCTACTGGTACTGTACCAGCGCGCTCTGGACTAAATGGTCCTTCTCCGTTTAAACCGTTATTCACATCGATTACTCTTCCTTTTTTATGAGCACCAACTGTAATACCACCGCCCATATGTGTAACTAATAAATTTAAATCCTCGTATTTGTGATTTAACTGTTCAGCTACTTTACGAGCAACTGCTTTTTGATTTAATGCATGGAAGATACTTTTGCGTTCCATACCAGCAATACCACTTATACGAGCAACCGGCTCCATCTCATCTACAACGACAGGATCCACAATGAATGCAGGAATGTTTAATCCAGAAGCAATTTCATATGCTAAAATGCCTCCAAGGTTTGAAGCGTGATGACCGCTAAAGCCATTTTTTAAATCTTCTAACATCGCATCGTTTACTGTATACGTACCGCCTTCGATTGGACGAAGTAATCCACCACGCCCACAAACAGCGTTTAATTTTGAAATGTTAATACCATGAGAATGTAGAACTTCTAAAATCGTTTCTTTTCGAAACTCATATTGGTCGATAATTCTCTTATATTTTCCAATCTGTTCTACGTCATGACGAATCGTTTCTTCTAGAACGGGTCTTTCATTATCAAAAACACCAATTTTTGTGGATGTACTACCTGGGTTAATAACAAGAATTCGATTTACAGACAATGTTGCTACCTCCACTAATAAATTCAAAAGGAAGTGGTAACCTCATAAGAGGTAACCACACCTTTTGTAAAAGTTATATATGAATGATTAGCGACGGCTAATAATATCGTGACCGTTGCGTAAGTAAGTGCTACGAGAATTTTTCAAGCTTGCAATGCGCTCTTCAGCTAGACGATCTGCCGCTACATAAGTTGCTATGCCATCGCGTTTTGAAATTTCGATTACTTTTGCAATCGTGTCATAAATAGACTCAACACGTTTTAGTGCACGTTCTCTATTGTATCCATATAATTCGTCTGCTACGTTAATTACGCCACCTGCATTAATTACATAATCTGGTGCGTATACAATGCCCATTTCATGAATGATGTCACCGTGACGATCTTCTTTTAATTGGTTATTTGCAGAACCTGCGATTACTTTTGCTTTAAGTTGTGGAATAGTTTCATCATTAACTGTTGCGCCTAGTGCACATGGTGCGTAAATATCGCATTCAACACCGTAAATTTCATTTGGTTCAACTGCTGATGCACCGAATTCTTCTACAGCACGTTGTACAGCTTCTTTATTAATATCTGTAACGATTAATTTTGCTCCTTCAGCGTGTAAATGTTTGCATAGGTGATATGCTACGTTACCAACGCCTTGAACAGCAATTACTTTTCCTTCTAAATTGTCAGTACCGAAAGCTTCTTTTGCAGCTGCTTTCATACCACGGTAAACACCGTATGCAGTTACTGGAGATGGGTTACCAGAAGAACCGAATGATGGTGAGATACCTGTTACAAAGTCAGTTTCTTCGTGGATAATATCCATATCATCTACTGTTGTACCAACATCTTCAGCTGTAATGTAACGTCCGTTTAGCCCTTGGATATAACGTCCTAATGCACGGAACATCGCTTCGCTCTTATCTTTACGTGGATCACCGATAATTACTGTTTTCGCACCACCTAAGTTTAAACCAGCTGCTGCGTTTTTGTATGTCATACCTTTTGCAAGACGCAATGCATCTTCAATCGCCGCTTCTTCAGAATCATATGTCCACATTCTTGTTCCACCAAGAGCCGGTCCAAGTGTTGTATCATGAATTGCAATAATTGCTTTTAAACCAGATTCTTTATCTTGACAAAATACTACTTGCTCATAATCATATTTTTCTAAGTATTCGAAGATTTCTAATGTCATTGTCGTTTCCCCCTAATGTTTTACCCTTTTTGGTTTATTTTGAAGCAGTCGCAACTGCCAATGCTAATGAATATACTTTTGTTTCTGCTGAATCAGCACGAGATGTTAAAACAATCGGTGCTTTTGCGCCAGCAATCATTGCTCCTACTTTTGCATCCGCAAAGTATACGAGTGATTTATATAGCACATTTCCAGCTTCAATCGTTGGGACGAGTAAAATGTCTGCCTTACCTGCTACATCACTTACTATGCCTTTATGCTCTGCTGCAATTTGTGATACTGCATTATCTAAAGCAAGTGGTCCATCAACGATACAATCTTTAATTTGTCCGCGGCGATTCATTTGTGTTAACATCGCTGCATCAATTGTCGCCTGCATCGCTGGATTCACAACTTCTACTGCTGCGATTGGTGCCACTTTTGGCAAGTCGATTCCTATTGCCCGGGCAACTTCTACAGTATTTTGTATAATAGCAGCTTTTTGTGTTACGTCAGGTGCGATGTTCATCGCTGCATCTGTAACGAAAATAAGACGATCGTAATTTGGAACTTCAAATGCTGCTACATGTGAAAGTACGCTACCTTTACGTAGGCCCCACTCTTTGTTTAACACAGCCTTCAAAATATTCGCTGTTGGGATGTTACCCTTCATAAGCACGTCTGCCTCACCATTTCTCACAGCTTTAACAGAAAGTTCTGCAGCCTCTGCATTAGACATTGCTGCAATCACTTCAACATGTTCTGAAGTTTGTAAACCATGTTCTTGTAGCATCCCCATTATTTTTTCTTGATTTCCATATAGACGAAATTGAGCTAGCTGTAATTTAATTGCTTTCGCTACAGCTTCAATTACTTCATGATCTTCAGCTACTGCTACAGCTACAGTTTTTTTAGGCTGTCCCGCTGCTTGATCAATTAAGTATTCTAACTTCATATTTTGTAATCAACCCTTTCCGTCGTCCCTCGTCTATTTATAAAGCAAATACCGTGCCAACTTTTAAAAGTGGTCTTACCAATAATGAAAACGCATTCAAAATGCAGTAAAATCAATACTTTGGAAAATAACAAAAGATTCTGTCTTATTCTGTCACTTTTTGTATACCATGCAATAAATTGCACGGTACGCAATTTATTGCATGCTATTTTTTGCATGGTCATACTTTTCTAGCTTATAATATAAATTTCGAACGGAAATTCCTAACGCTTTTGCAGTTTGTGTTTTATTCCCATCAAATCTCTCCAAATATTCATGAATAATATTCCCTTCAAACTCTGTTACTAAATGTTCAAGTGGCTTTTCTTCTAATTCAGGTAATAAATGAGATTGCTTTGACTCCACCTGCTCTTCATTATGTAATGGCGGTAAATGTTGTACATCAATATAGATCTCGTTATAATTCATAAAAATAATCGCTCGTCCTAAAATATTTTCAAGTTCTCTCACATTTCCTGGCCATTCGTATGATTGTAAATATAAAATAGCTGAATCAGTGAGCCCTTCTACATTACGACCATAATCTTGATTAATTTTTTGAATCAACCTGTCCGCAATTTTCGGTATATCTCCTTTACGTTGACGAAGAGATGGGATTTGAATTGGAATTTTATTTAATCGATAATATAAATCCTCCCTAAACTTCCCTTCAAGAATAGCCTTTTCTAAATTCACATGTGTCGCTGCAATTACTCGAACATTAATGGGTATCGCTTTCGTTCCACCAACTTTTACAATTTCTTTTTCCTGCAATACACGAAGGAGTTTCGCTTGTGTATTTGCAGATAACTCCCCTATTTCATCTAAAAAAATACTACCGTTATTCGCTTCCTCAAAGAACCCACGTTTCCCGCCTCTTTTCGCTCCAGAAAACGCCCCTTCCTCATAACCAAATAATTCACTTTCTAACAACGTCTCCGAAATGGCCGCACAGTTTACACGGACGAATTTATTGTATTTTCGATTACTTCCATTATGGATTGCATGTGCAAACAATTCTTTACCAGTCCCAGATTCACCGCGTAACAGTACCGTTGCTGGTGTATTCGCTCCTAGCTTCGCCTGTTCGATAGCTGCCGTTGTTTCATCTGAATTTCCGACAATATCATCAAATGAATATTTTGCTTCTAATGTGCGAATAATTTGCCTTGCTCTATTCAATTCATTTGTTAACTTTTGAATTTCCGACACGTCACGGATAACGCCAACGCTTCCTTTCAATATTCCATCCACAATAACTGGCGCTACGTTTACAATTACATCGCGCTTTTTTTGCCCAATCTTCATATGTATTCCGCGCACCGCACGACGCGTTCGAAGTACTTTCATATGCATACTTTCGCCTTCTACAATATCAGTTGTAGCAGGCTTCCCAATAATATCTTCTTCTGTTAGACCCGTTAATTTCGTATATGCCGGGTTAATGACTAAACCTCTTCCTTTTTCATCCACAACCGAAATCGCTTCTTCAGATGAGTTGATAATTGCCTCTAATAGTGTTTGAATTTCTTTTAAGTCTGTAACTTCTTCCGCTAAATCTACAACTTCTGTTATATCTTTAAAAATTGCAAAGGCCCCTTGTACCTCTCCGCCCTCTTTTAATATCGGTATACGCGTTGTAATAATTTTCTTTCCATTCTCTAATGTTAGTTCATAATTTACTTCTATTTGTTTCGTACGTATAATGCGAAGTAATTTACTAGTGGGAATGACTTCTAAAATATATTTTCCTATCGCCTCTTCTTTTTTATATCCGATAATACGCTCTGCACTTTTATTAAAAAGACGAACTTGTCCCTCTCGATCAATTACGATCATGCCGTCATGCGTAGAATTTAAAATTAATTCTCCTTGTTGCGTTTGTTCCTCTAACCGCCCAATTAACCCTTCCTTCTCATGCGCTAACCCTGTAACAATTTTTGCAATATCACCCGGTATAAGAAGAGTGTCTTTTTTCTTTTTTTCCAATAAAACTTTATGTACATCATCTTCACCTGTCATATCAAATATTACATCGATATGCATAGAAAGAAATGGAGTTACACTTTCTCCAATTGCAATTCCATATTCCTTAGCAATTTGTAATCCTTTTGCCAACGGATTTATATCAATAATCCCTATAATTTGAAATATATTCGAACTTTGTAACAGATTCAGCAGTGCGCTCCCGCCTTCACCTGCACCAACAATTAATACTTTTTGTTTCATATATTACACTTCCTCTCGAAGTAACTCTGCAAATTTTTTCACACCTTTATCTTACTCGTTCAGCAACCTCTTGACAAACCCCCTTTCCGTATAACATCATTGAAATATACGAAATAATCTGAAAAGGGGCGTTATGTATGCAGCGTTACGTTGCTCTACTATTAGCACTCATCCCTATTTCATTAGCTGTGTTTGGTATAAAGTTAATGAGAGATACTGTATTCGGGATTCTATTTCCACCAATCTCTATACTGTGGTTACAATTTTTAATCGGCGCTCTCTGCTTCGGGCTCGGGTTTTATATTTTTGGTGGCTTCGTCGTACACCGAGACCGTAAACGAAATAAAGTACAGGCTCGCTTTAGAAGATAGGAAGGCCCCACTATTTATAAATAAAAAAATGAGACCGTTACACGCGGTCTCATTTTTTTATCGGCAATAACGTTCTTGCCGTTTCAGGGTAATCAGTAATAATCGCCGATATATCCATATCAAAATATTTACGCATAAGCGTTTCTTCATTAATTGTATAAGGGCGAACCTCTACACCACTTTCCATCGTTAGTTCAGCAATAGCATCTTGAAGGTAACGATAATTCGGATGTACTGCTGTAGCCCCCATTTTTTTCGCGTATGCCCACGGACTATGCAAACCTTCGCGATATAAAATTGCTGTTTGAATATCAGGAGCCATCATATGGCACCGTTTCATACTGTAGTGATTAAACGAAGAAAATATAACGCGATCCTCTAAACTAAATTTCCGTACAAGCGTTATAACTTCTTCCTCTAAACCTCTGTATGGAATTTTATTATTTTTAAGTTCAATATTAAGTAGCAAACTCGTTCGTTCAAGCCATTCTAATACCTCTTCTAAAAGTGGTATTTTACAAAACCCTACTTTATCACCAAATTTATAACTTGCATCTAACTTGCATAAGTCCTCATATACATAATTCCGAACCGCACCTTTTCCATTTGTTGTCCGGTCCACCGTTTCATCATGAATGACGACAACTTTTCCATCTTTCGTTAATTGAACATCAAGTTCAATTCCATCCGCTCTAAAAGACTCAGCCGCTTCAAATGAAATCATTGTATTTTCTGGGTACGTTCCAGCCGCACCACGATGTGCAAATATAAGAGTCATCCTCACTCCCCCAATCTTATGCTATACTATACGAAAAAGGAGGTACTTCTATGAGACCATTACAAATTTCTCCAGATACTGCAGTCCGCTTATCAAAAGCACTAGGTGTTCCACTTGAACAACTCATGCATATGCCGCAGCACATTTTAATTCAAAAGCTAGTTGAATTAGAAAAACAAAATAAAGACGAAGAGTAATACAGTCCTGTTTTGCAGGGCTTTTTATTTCCCTCCATTATACCATGGATACTTTCCCTACTAAAATTCTTTAATAGATGTACTTCGGTGCCATTTAGCCGTTCCTTCATCATATAATAATGAATTACGTCTTTTCTTTTTTGTTACAAGTCATAAAGAAAGCAGACTATTTATTTATAACTCCCCATTGCATCCTTAAAACACGATAATACAAAACTAGAAACCCTTTATATTATTTTTTATTGAACGTGCGGAGCATCCCCTGATTCGTATAGTTCTTTCGCCTTTTCCTCCCCGAATGTAGTTAAAATATAATGTTGCTCTTCTAACGCATCCATTGCTCTAGTTGCTTTACAAACGCTATCTTCTTGAGCATCCGAGAAATAATTGTGATCTTCTACAATTTTACTAAAATCTTTTTTCACCCATCTATCAGCAATTGCTAAAAGCTCATTTTTCTTCGCAAAACTACTCTTATTTATAATTTCTTTTAATTTTTTAGCATTATTTTGAATCATTGGGATAGAGCCCGATTTTCGTTCTGCCACCACTTTTTGATGAGTCATACGATGCATCGCTGTAATGACTTCTCTTTCAGTAGAATTTTCAGTAACATACACATCAACAAAGACCCCATCTACCTCTCTACCTACTATTATTTGGTCTTCTTTTTTATCTATTTGAGCGCTCACTTCTTTATCTACTGGATTATCTGCAAGTTCTAACATTCCAAATGTAATTGCAATAGCAAGAACTCCCATAGCTACTACTATTCCTAGCCAAGTTGAAATTTTATTTTCCATTCCCCTTCTCCCTATCTATATCTATTTTATTGCCTTATAAAAAACTCAATTACATGTAATATTACTAAAAATAGGTTTTATTTTCCATAATATCAAATAATCTCTTTTTCTCAACAAAATAAAAAGACCAACGAATCATAACATTCATTGGTCTTTCATTAAAAAGTTTATTGGTTTAAAAATTAATATCGAGCATAGAGTTCCAGCATACATCGGTTTTACTAAAACGAAAACCCATTGCTACTTCTACTCTCAGCTAGCTTTATGTTCAAGTCTCAGCTTATCCGCAACCATTGCGATAAACTCAGAGTTCGTAGGTTTTGCTTTTGACATGGATACTGTATAACCGAATAAGGACGAAATAGAATCAATATTCCCACGGCTCCAAGCTACTTCAATTGCGTGACGAATTGCTCGCTCCACACGGCTTGCTGTGGTATTATATTTCTTTGCGATATCTGGATACAATACTTTCGTAATCGATCCTAATAATTCGATATCATTGTATACCATGGAGATTGCTTCTCGTAAATACATATATCCTTTAATATGAGCGGGTACACCAATTTCATGAATGATACTCGTAATACTCGCATCTAAGTTTTTCGGTTTTCCATCTACTGTTGTTGCTGATCGGAATGATGGTAGTGGACGCTTAATCATAGCGTTTGCTTTACCACTCACTTGACGAATATGACTCGTTAAATTCTCCATATCAAATGGTTTTAATATGAAATATGAGGCACCTAAGTCAACTGCTTTTTTCGTCACATCTTCTTGGCCAAATGCTGTCAACATAATTACGCTAGGCTGTTTTAACCTTTCAATATGTCGCATTTTCTCCAATACAGCTAAACCATCTAAGTGTGGCATAATAATGTCTAAAACGAGTACATCAGGTTGCTTATCTGTTAATAAGTTTAAACACTCTTGACCATTATAAGCAGTACCGATTACTTCCATATCATCTTGAGCGGCTACATAGCTCTCTAACATTGATACTAGTTCTTTATTATCATCCACAAGACATACTTTAATTTTCTCCACAGCTTTTCCTCCCTTACCGAATCGATTCTCCGACATGTGTATCCTTCTAGGCTACATGAATTGTTCGACAATTGTGTGAAAATTCCCTTTTAAAGTTTCTTACTTTCCGATAAAATCACAAAAAAATATGTTTATCGTTCATTTATTCCCTTTCGCAACACATTCCATCATAGAAATACAACGAAACGTTCAACCCTTTCCTTTTATTTTACAACAAAAAACACCTCTTGCGGAGCTTTTACAAAATTTCAACGAATTTTTCAACAGAAAAAGCGAGCTAATAATATATATTAGCTCGCTTTTTTCTCTTGATCATAAATATTAATTCCAGCTTGATGTAACATCCATTCAATATGAACACCATATCCTGATGTTGGATCATTTACAAATACATGTGTAACAGCACCAATTACTTTTCCATTTTGTACAATTGGACTTCCACTCATTCCTTGTACGATACCGCCCGTTTTCGCTAATAGACGTTTATCTGTTACTTTTATTACCATACCCTTTGTAGCTGGGAATTTTTGCTGCACTGTACTAACAACTTCAATATCAAACGCTTCCACTTTATCTTGATCAATAACTGTTAATATTTTTGCCGGTCCTTCTTTTACTTGATGAGATAATGCGATAGGCATTGCTTTATCCATTATACCGTTTTTCATATTCGTATTTAATTTTCCAAAAATACCATATGGACTATTAATTGTAATATTGCCAATCACTTCACGGTCTGGTGAGAATCTTGCTAATTTCTCCCCTGGATTCCCATGACTACCTCTTTCAATTGATGTAACTGTCGAGCGCATAATTTGTCCATCTTCGACTTGAATCGGCTTTTTCGTATCATTATCAGAAATAACATGACCAAGTGCCCCATATTTCATAGAATCTGGATGAACAAATGTCATCGTTCCAATTCCAGCTGCCGAATCACGGATATACAAGCCAATTCGATAAGACGATTCACCGTTGTCTTTTTGTGGAGTTAGCTTCGTACGAATATATTTTCCATCTCTTAACAATACAAGATTAAGCGGTTCACCTGTTTCTCCACTATTATGAATAAACGGTGCTACATCACTCATTCTTTCAATTGTTTTACCATTAATTTCAGTAATCATATCTCCAATTTGTACACCTGCTGTTTCACCAGGAGATATTTTACCTTTTTCAGTTTGAATTAAATGATGGCCTACAACAAGTACACCTTTTGTATTTAATTTCACACCAATTGATTGTCCACCTGGAATCACTTTAAAATCTTTTAACACTTTCACATTTACTTTTTTCACTGGAAAACCCGCAAGCTGAAATACCATATCAGCTTCACCATTTTGATGAGAATTTACCATAAGTCCTTGTTTTTGTTCATTCGAACTCACTGTAAATACATGACGATTTGTGGATGAAGCTTTGAAAACTGGTAATGATGATATTTCTGATTGTTGTCCTTCAAAAACAACAAGTTGTTTCGGTGATGAAATAAACGTTCGAAGCGGTTTAAAACATCCAATAAAAACTAAAGAAACAAGGAGACAAAGACCTATTATTTTTCGAAATTTTTCTAATTTCAACTTGTTCACTCTCCTCGCTCCTACCCCACATTCAGCCTCTTGGCTTCACTTTTTAATCTCTCCTTGCAGTGCTTTATTTATAACCGGAAGAATTAAGAAATCGTCATTTGAGAAAAAAAGCTATCCATTACTGGATAGCCTCTGCTGTCTGTTTAAAATGATGCGCTTGCGTAAGTAATTCTTTCGCATGCTCCGTCGTTAAATCTGTGATTTCCACACCAGAAATCATTCGAGCTATTTCTGTTACTTTATCCTCCATAGTTAAAACAGTAACTGATGTAATTGTCCGATCATTCGCTACTTGTTTTCGAATAAATAAATGCGAATCTGCCATTGAAGCTACTTGAGGTAAGTGCGTAATACAAAGTACTTGCGAGTTTACTGATACTCGATAAATTTTTTCAGCAATAGCCTGTGCGACCCGGCCACTTACACCCGTATCCACTTCATCAAAAATAACAGATGCAACCCCTTGATGCTTAGAAAAAATGCTTTTTAAAGCTAAAATGATACGAGATAACTCTCCGCCAGATGCAACCTTTGAAAGTGGTTTTAGCGGCTCTCCTGGGTTCGTCGAAATATAAAATTCCACATGATCGTAACCATCCGCCGTAAGTCTTACCGGTGCACCTTCCACAAGGGGCTCTTCTGCATTTCCTTCTCTCTTCATAATTCTCACTTCAAATTTCGTTTTTTCCATATATAATTCTTTTAATTCCTGATGAATTGCATTTGTAAGGTGTTCTGCAAGCTCATGACGCATATTACTTAACAACGTTGCTTCTTTCAGAATAACACTTTCTAATTCCTTCAATTGTTTCTTCGTCGTTTCAATATGAACGTCTTTATTTTCAATTGTAAATATTTCTTGTTCAATTTTATCTGCATACGCTAAAATCTCTTCTACAGTATTTCCATATTTTCTCTTTAGCATACGAATTTCATTCAAACGTGTTTCGATTTCATCTAAACGATTTGGATCATATTCCATCATATCGAGCTTTTCTCTCAGTTGATATGCAACCTCTTCTAATAAGTAATAGCTATTTGCAATTGAATCATGATTCTCTTGATACATTTCATCTAAATGTGTAATACTTTCCATTTGTCCCATTGCGCTTCTTACATTATCTAATCCTTGTCCGTCAGCACTCAATGAACGATATGCATCACCTAATGCTTTATAAATCTTTTCAAAATTAGAAATTTGCAATCGTTCCTCAGTTAATTCATTTTCTTCATCCATCTTTAAATCAGCTTTGCGAATTTCTTCATGCTGAAATTGAATTAAATCTAAGCGATGTGCCATTTGTTGTTCATTTTCACTTAACGATTTCAATTGTTTTTTTAATTTTTCATAGTCAGCGTATACGTTTTGATATATGTCTAATTGTTTAACGATTCGATCCCCATCAAAGTGATCAAGCATAAACAGATGTCGTTCTTCATTCATTAAATCTTGCGTTTCGTGCTGTCCATGAATATCAACAAGTGTTTTCCCAATTTCTTTTAATATGCTAAGTGTAACAAGCTTCCCATTTACACGACATACACTCTTCCCGTTCGCAGCAATATCACGCTTCAAAATAATCATGCCATCTTCTATTTCTATATCTAACTCTTCTGCCTTTTCAATACATGGATGCTTATCATCTTCAACATAAAACAGCCCTTCAATCTCAGCCTTTTCTGTTCCATAGCGAACAAATTCTGCTGACCCACGGCCACCTACAAGTAAACTAATCGCATCAATAATAATCGATTTTCCGGCCCCTGTTTCACCGCTTAAAACCGTTAAACCTTTTTGAAAAGAAATATTTAATGCTTCAATAATAGCAAAGTTTCTAATCGATAATTCCGATAACAATGCCCCATTCACCTCGTTATAAAATAATCCCTTACTAAAGGATTTTCTCAGTTCTTCATTCAAATAATCATGCTATATATTTGTATGTATATACTCTTCTAACCCGCTTCATTGTACCAAACATTTGTTTTACGGGTCAATCCATCTATTTTCTAACTTTATGCAAACAAAATATTATATTACAATTGAAAAATCATATTTTTGACCAATAAAAATATCTTGTTCACTTCCCACTTTACGATGGAAAGCAAACAAGATTTTTTGTTACAACATATTTAAGAAACGATCAGAGACAACACCTGTATCGTCAGGTGTACGGCAAATAATTAAGCAAGTATCATCACCACAGATGGTTCCGATGATCTCATCCCACTCTAAATGATCAATAAGTGCTCCAAGTGAATGAGCGTTACCAGGCAATGTTTTTAGCACAAGCATATGTCCTGCCGTGTCTAATTTTACAAATGAATCCACTAGATTTCGTTTTAATTTTTGTAACGGGTTAAATCGTTGATCTGCTGGCAAGCTATATTTATAGCGCCCATCATGTAATGGCACCTTCACTAAGTGCAGTTCTTTAATATCGCGCGATACTGTTGCTTGCGTTACATTAAATCCCTCATTACGTAAAATATCAACTAATTCATCTTGTGTTTCAATTTCTTTGTTTGCAATAATTTCCCTGATTTTAATATGGCGCTGACCTTTATTCATACATTTGCACCTCACACTATCTCTTACCATAGTTTAAACATTGGTATACTTCACTTATTTATGTTAACTTATAATTCGTTTCTTGTACACAATTGTTTTTACAATCATTATACAATTACAACAAAAAGAGGAACAACATATGTTATTCCCCTTTCCCTTTTTGTTTTAGAACGTCATGCGCTTCTGTAACAACTTGCTCTATAGAAATCGGAGAATGATTTTCGCCATTCTCACGTTCACCATGCCATTTCAGATGAATTAAAAATTCAATATTACCATCCCCACCCGTAATTGGTGAGAATGTTAAACCTTCCACATCATAGCCCTCTTTTAAAGCAAAATCGACAATCATTTCTACAACAGCTTCATGTACTTTTCTATCACGAACGATACCTTTTTTCCCAACTTGCTCTCTTCCAGCTTCAAACTGCGGTTTAATTAACGCTGCTACATCTCCGTTAGGCATAAGCATTGTTTTTAAAACCGGCAGTATAAGCTTTAATGATATAAATGAAACATCAATACTTGCAAATTGAGGTAAACCACGTTCTAAGTCTGCTTGTGTCACGTAACGGAAGTTTGTTCGTTCCATTACAACAACACGCTCATCTTGACGTAATTTCCACGCTAGCTGATTGTATCCTACATCTAATGCATAAGATAATTTCGCTCCATTTTGAAGCGCGCAATCTGTAAAGCCACCAGTTGATGAACCAATATCTATCATAACTTTATCTTGTAAATCAAGATGAAATGTCTCTAATGCCTTTTCAAGTTTATAACCACCACGACTTACATACGGCATAACTTGTCCCTTCACCGTAATCTCAGTATCTTGCGAGATTTTCTCTCCTGGCTTATCAAGTCTCATCTCATTTGCATATACGAGTCCGGCCATAATGGCGCGCTTTGCTTTCTCACGCGTTTCTATAAGTCCTCGCTCTACTAATAGTACATCTACTCTTTCTTTTTTTACGCTCATTTGTTACGCCCTTTTTTGTTTTGATGGAATCATTGTATGAATACGGTCTACAACAGCATCTGTCGTTAAACCAATTTCTTCTAATAATTTTGTTACACTTCCGTGCTCTATGAAGCGGTCTGGAATACCCATTCGTTCAACTAATGCACTATGGTAACCATTTTCAGATGCAAATTCAACTACTCCTGTTCCAAAACCACCGATTAAACAAGCTTCTTCAATCGTTAAAATCGGTATATTCTTCCCTAGAAGATCATGTAAATATGCTTCATCCATTGGTTTAATAAAGCGAGCATTCACTACTTTCACTGAAACCCCAGCTTTTTCAAGACACTCAGCTGCTTCCATTGCCATTGGTATTGTCGTACCAAACGTTAAAATAGCTGCTTGTGTACCCTCTTTTAACGTCTCCCACGTACCGATTGGAATCGCCTTTAATTCTTCATCCATATGAACGCCAAGTCCATTACCACGCGCATAACGCAATGCGATTGGTCCATCTTCATATTGCATCGCCGTATAAACTAAATGTTGCCCTTCATTTTCATCTTTCGGCATCATAAGCACCATATTCGGCAAGTGACGTAAGAATGAGATATCAAATACGCCTTGATGCGTTTCACCATCTGCTCCTACTAATCCCGAGCGATCTATTCCGATGAAAACATTTAAATTTTGGCGGCATATATCATGAACAACTTGGTCATATGCTCTTTGTAAAAATGTCGAATAAATTGCTAAGAATGGCTTCATTCCTTGCGTTGCCATACCTGCTGCCATTGTTGTAGCGTGCTGTTCTGCAATACCTACATCAATCATACGATCTGGGAATTCTTTTTGGAATTTCTCAAGTTTTGATCCAACAGGCATTGCAGGTGTAATTGCTACGATACGCTCATCCGCTCTCGCTAGCTTAAGTACTGTTTCACTAACGACAGCACTCCATGCTGGTGCAACTTCTTTTGGCTTAACGAAGTCACCTGATTCAATTTTATAAGGTCCTGTTCCATGCCAAGTTCCAATAACGTCACTCTCAGCCGGTTTATAACCTTTTCCTTTTTTCGTAATAACGTGAACAAGTACTGGGCCTTTTGTTTTCTTTGCATATTGCAACGTTTCGAATAACTTTTCATAATCATGCCCATCGACTGGACCTAAATATGTAAAGCCTAACTCTTCGAAAAAGACACCAGATACTAGTAAATATTTAAGACTATCTTTTATTTTCTCTGCTGTCGCAGCCACTTTCCCGCCAACTGCTGGGATTTTCTTTAATATATACTCTAATTCATCTTTTACCCAGTGATATTTTCCTGCGGTACGTAAACGACCGAGTACATTATGAAGCGCACCAACGTTTGGTGCAATTGACATTTCATTATCATTCAAAATAACAATCATGTCTGTTTTTTCATGTCCAATATGGTTCAATGCCTCTAAAGCCATTCCACCTGTTAAAGCACCATCTCCAATAATTGGTATAACATATTCTTTCGTTTTCTTTAAATCACGTGCCAGAGCCATTCCCATTGCAGCCGATAACGAAGTCGAGCTATGACCAGTTTCCCATACATCATGCTCACTCTCGCAACGTTTCGGGAAACCACATAGACCTTGATATTGCCTTAATGTACCAAACTCTTTCGCGCGTCCAGTTAAAATTTTATGTACATAGGATTGATGTCCTACATCCCATAAAAATTTATCTTGCGGGCTATCAAATAATTTGTGCAGAGCAATTGTGAGTTCTACTACACCTAAATTAGGTGCAATATGTCCACCTGTTTGAGAGAGCTCTTCAATTAAAAACTTACGAATATCCTCACTCAATCCCTCTAGTTCACTGATAGACATATCTTTCAAAAAACTAGGGTTTTGAATTTGCGTTAGATCCACATGGATCACTCACTTTCATTTCATAATCTGTCAACATGTCAAATATTATAAAAAACATTTACACAAAACAAGAAATTCTCTTTTCTATTTTTCGTCTTGTCCCGCTATTAACCAGTCTATTGCGCCTTAATCCTATTATAAACCATATTTCTTTAGGCGATGAAAAAAATAGCCGCTAACACGAAGTGATAACGGCAATGTAATCTACATATATTTTTGCCAATAACAAGAAAAGAAAAACCTTTTCCTACATTTATATCATAAAATGATGAATGACTCAACAAATGAAAACGCTGTTATATTAGTTATTACGTTTTGCAATCAAATCGCAAATAGATAGTAAATATTCATCTTGTAATTGCAAGGAGCTAATCGCACCTTTTGCTTCTGCAATTGTTTCTTCTAAAATATCCTTTGCTCTATCTACAGTAAACAACGTCGTATATGTGCTCTTTTCATTAGAAAGATCGCTACCAATCGGTTTTCCAATCTCTTCTTCGGTGCCTTCGACATCTAAAATATCATCTCGAATTTGGAAAGCTAGACCGATATATTTAGCAAACGTAAGTAACTTTTCTTCTTGCTCTTCTGTCGCATCAGAAAGTATCGCACCCGCAAGTACAGCAAATTCAAGCAGTTTTCCGGTCTTATGTTTATGGATGTACTCCAATTCACCAATCGTAAGGCGTTTCCCTTCAGCTTCCATATCTGCCACTTGTCCGCCAACCATTCCTTCTGGTCCTGCTGCTTTTGCAAGTTCAAGTACAAGTCTTACTTTTTTTTCGGCAGAAATTTCTTTTTGCTCATATGCCATAATAACTTGAAAAGCATACGTCAATAAGCCATCTCCTGCTAAAACTGCCATCGCTTCACCAAATACTTTGTGATTTGTGGGCTTTCCTCTTCTTAAATCATCATTATCCATACAAGGTAAATCGTCATGAACTAACGAATATGTATGAATCATTTCAAGAGCACAAGCTGCACCTACTCCAAGATTTCTTTCTTTCCCAAACGCTTGTAATGTTGCAAACAAAAGTAACGGGCGGAGACGTTTTCCACCCGCTTCTAAAGAATATGCCATCGCTTCACGAAGTACATTTGGACATTGTAATTCATTTGCATAGCTTACAAGTTTCTCTTCTACGAAAGTTTTATTTCCCTTCAAAAAAGTATCAAAAGCAATCGTCACTATGCTTCATCTCCTAAAGCAGTAAACGGTTCAAGCTCTCCATCTTCCCCAAGAATAACTGCCATTTGTTCTTGTACATTCTTCAACTTCTCATCACAAAGCTTAGATAATTCCATACCCTCTTTAAAATAAGAAATCGCTTCTTCTAAAGGTACGTCACCTTGTTCTAGCTTAGAAACAAGATGCTCAAGTTGCGAAATCGCCTCTTCAAAGCTTAATTTATTTTCCATTATTCAATTCACGCTCCTCTATGCCTGATACGCTACAATCTAGTATTCCATCTTGTAATTGAACTGAAACAGCATCTCCAAGGCTTACATCTTTCACACTTTTTAACACTTGCTTCTCTTCATCATATACAAGCCCGTACCCTCTCATCATTACTTTAAGCGGACTTAACGCTTCAAGTTTTTGAGCAGCTCTTACAAAGGCAAATTCTTTCGTTTGAAGTAACGTTTGCATTTCACGTTGTAATTGCTTTTGCAACGTTTCAACAGCTACCTTCGTTTGAATAATTTTTTGAGATGGGTGGTGCTTCTCTAAATAAAATGAAAGTTGCTTTAACTGATTCACCTTTTTATCAATATAGCGCTCTTTCGCTAAAACAAGCTGTTCTAGCGCTCTATCTAATTGCTCTTCCTTTTGCTCATATACTTGTCTTGGATAACGGAACGCATACGATTTTTGCAACACTTGTAGTTTTTCTTCTTTTTTATGTACTAACTCTTTCATTGCTCTTTGCAATCTCAGAGTTCTTTGTAATACCTTTTCTTGTAACTCTATAATATTAGGTGCTGCTAGCTCAGCTGCTGCAGTCGGTGTTGGCGCGCGTAAATCTGCAACAAAATCTGCGATTGTAAAATCCGTTTCATGGCCTACTGCCGAAATAATAGGAATTTCACTCTTAAAGATTGCTCTTGCAACCATTTCCTCATTGAAAGCCCATAATTCCTCAATAGAACCTCCACCACGACCAACGATTAGTACATCTATCTCTCCCATTTCATTCGCTGTACGAATCGCTTGTACAATCGAGGGAGCCGCTGACTCCCCTTGTACAAGTACCGGAAATACAATAACATTCCCAATTGGATAACGACGTTTAATCGTTGTTATAATATCACGAATCGCTGCTCCTGTTGGCGACGTAATCACACCTATCGTTTTAGCGTAAGGAGGAATTGCTTTTTTATAAACTTGAGAAAAAAGTCCTTCTTCTTCTAAGCGAACTTTTAACTGTTCGTACGCTAAATGTAAATTTCCGACTCCGTCAGGCTGCATGTCTTGAATATAAATTTGATAAGAACCACTCGCCTCGTAAACAGAGATTTTCCCTTTCACGAGTACCTTCATCCCATTTTCAGGTTTGAATTTAATATTACGATTATGACCCGCAAACATAACCGCTGCGATTCTTGCATTTGCATCTTTCAATGTAAAATACATGTGGCCACGGCTATGATTTTTAAAGTTGGAAATTTCACCTTTTAACCAAACAGACTGCAAATGCGGATCATATTCTATTTTTGTTTTTATATAGCGTGTTAACGCTGTAACGGTTAAATATTGCTTCTCCATTTCTCTCTCCTCATAGCCGACTCAAATTATTTACAAACGACACCTGCACGTTTGGCAGATTCAACAGTATTATGAAGAAGCATTGTGATTGTCATTGGACCAACACCCTTTGGCACAGGTGTAATGTAACCCGCAACATCTAACACGTTGTCAAAGTCAACATCACCACAAAGTTTTCCTGTTTCTAAACGGTTAACACCAACGTCAATTACAACCGCTCCTTCTTTAATATAATCCGCTGTTATCATTTTAGGTCGTCCAACAGCTACGATTAAAATATCAGCTAACTTCGATAACTCTTTCATATTTTGCGTCTTAGAATGACAATATGTGACAGTTGCATTTTCATTTAAAAACAATTGCCCCACTGGTTTACCGACAATATTACTTCTTCCAATTACTACTACATGTTTTCCAGAAATATCAAGATTTGTTTCTTTTACTAATTCTACAATACCATGCGGTGTACATGGAAGGAATGTATCTTGTCCCGTCATCATACGTCCCACGCTGATTGGGTGAAATCCGTCTACATCCTTTTCTGGTGAAATTCTTTCAATGATAGCTTTTTCTTCAATATGTTTTGGTAAAGGTAATTGCACTAATATGCCATTAATACGGTCATCGCCATTTAAGCGATCGATTTCAGCAAGCAAACGTTCCTCAGTAATTGTTTCAGGAAGTTCAATTAGCTCTGAGTAAATCCCTACTTGTTCACAGCCTTTTTCTTTTCCTTTCACATAAGAACGAGATGCTGGATCTTCTCCAACTAAAATAACTGCTAATCCTGGTACAATACCTTGCTCTTTCAACTTCACAACTTCTTCTGTTAATTGTGCTCGTTTTTTCTCCGCAACTTCATTTCCTTTGATGATTACTGCTACCATTTTAAGATTCCCCCTTAAAGAATTTACAGTGTATCTTTTATATTAGATAAAACGCCGTTAATAAAACGACGAGATTCCTCATCCCCAAATGTTTTAGCAATTTCAATTGCTTCGTTAATTGTTACGTTGTGTGGAATTTCTTCCATGTATTTCATTTCATACACAGCTACACGTAAAATACTGCGATCAACAATACTAATACGCTCAAGCTTCCACTTTTTTAAGTTTTGACGAATCGCTTCATCGATTGCTTCTTTATTTTCTACAAAACCTACTACAAGTGACTCTAGAAACTCATTTGTTTCTTCGCCTTCATCTAGCGTGTTTTCCACTGCTACTTTCGGTTCTAATTCACCTGTAATATCCATTTGGTATAATGCTTGCATTGCTCTTTCTCTAGCCGTCCTACGTTTCATTGTAACTCTCCTTTATGCTTCAAGTCTTTCCTTATACTTTGTTATATTATTATAATTTATAAGCCGTCAATTCACTTACTCTTACAGTTTTCATTGATTTTCCAACCTTATAATACAATGATAATAACACAATTTATCGTTTCACACACGGGTTACAAGGCTGAAAAATAATAAAAAGATTAACTTCAAGTTCCATATCTTATCACAATGTACGTTTTTTGGAAAAACGACACATTTTCTTGTTTATTTCTTATTTTTTGAAATAGTATAATAATTAGAGGGTTGTAATTTGTGAAGAAATGAAACGATAAAAAAGATGCCTATGTTACTAGGCACCTTTTCATTCTTACACTGGTTCGATTTCTGTTTTTTGTGTTTCGAATGTTACGCCAACGATGTGAACATTCACTTCTTTTGGCTCAAGTCCTGTCATTGTAAAGAGTGCTTGGCGAATATTGTCTTGAATCTTTTGTGCAACAACTGGAATTGCTACACCAAAATACATTACAACATAAAGGTCAACGATAATATCTTCGTTTGCTAATTCAACCTTTACACCTTTACCATGATTTTTCTTACCTAACTTCTCAACAACATCTGTAGCAAAATTACCGCGCATTGCCGCTACACCTTCTACTTCAGCAGCTGCAATACCTGCAATTACTTCAATTACTTCTGGTGCAATTTCTACTTTACCAAGAGTTGTATCTTGACCCATATCTAACATATGTTCAGCCATGAAAAAAACCTCCTTTAATGTATCACTGCGTCACAAGTTCATGCTCTTCCAAAAATTTCGTATTAAACTCACCTTTTACAAAATCAGGATGATCTAGCAATTGCAAATGGAACGGGATTGTTGTATGTACGCCTTCAATGACAAATTCACTAAGTGCGCGCTTCATTTTTGCAATTGCCTCTTCACGTGTTTTTCCGTGAACAATTAATTTAGCAACCATCGAATCATAGAAAGGTGGGATTGAATATCCCGGATATACAGCTGAATCGACGCGAATACCAAATCCTCCTGGTGGTAAGTACATTTCTACTTTACCTGGAGATGGCATAAATTTTTTGGCAGGGTTTTCCGCATTAATTCGACATTCAATTGCCCAACCATTAAATTGTACTTCTTCTTGCTGTAACGATAACTTTTCTCCTGAAGCAACAAGAATTTGTTCTTTAATTAAGTCCATTCCCGTTACCATTTCAGTAACCGGATGCTCAACCTGAATTCTCGTATTCATCTCCATGAAATAAAAGGTTTTCGTTTTATATTCATAAATAAACTCAACCGTACCAGCACCTGTATAATCAACCGCTACCGCCGCTTTAACTGCCGCTTCACCCATCTGCTTGCGAATATCTTCATCAAGTGCAGGTGATGGACTTTCTTCTAATAGTTTTTGCAAACGGCGCTGAATTGTACAATCACGCTCTCCTAAATGAATGGCATTTCCGTGTGTATCTGCCATTATTTGAATCTCAACATGGCGGAAATCTTCAACGTACTTTTCTAAGTATACACCAGGGTTCCCAAAAGCGGTACTAGCTTCTTGCTGTGTAATTTGAATTCCTTTTATAAGCTCTTCTTCATGGCGTGCAACACGAATACCTTTTCCGCCGCCACCTGCAGTCGCTTTAATAATAACTGGATATCCAATTTGATTAGCAAGCTCGATCGCTTCTTCGGTATTTTTAATAATCCCTTGTGAACCTGGTACAATCGGAACCCCTGCTTCTTTCATTGTATCACGAGCAACGTCTTTTGTGCCCATCTTTGAAATAGCTTCTGGACTTGGACCAATAAAAATCAAGTTACATTCACGGCATAACTCTGCGAAATCTGCATTCTCTGCTAAAAATCCGTATCCCGGATGAATAGCATCGCAGCCTGTTAACTTCGCAACGCTAATAATGTTCGTCAAATTTAAATAGCTTTCTTTCGAAATCGTTGGTCCTACACAATACGCCTCGTCTGCAATCTGTACGTGAAGTGACTCTTTATCTGCTTCTGAATAAATTGCAACTGTTTCAATATCCATTTCTTTACAAGCACGAATAATTCGTACAGCAATTTCCCCACGATTGGCTATTAATACTTTTTTTATCATCACAAAGACTCCCTTATTACGCTTTTACAAGAAATAGCGGTTGTCCATACTCAACAAGCTGTCCGTTATTAACAAGAATTTCAACAATTTCGCCCTCTACATCAGCATCAATTTCGTTAAATAACTTCATAGCCTCGACAATACATACGATAGAATCTTTCGATACTCTATCCCCAACACTTACATATGGAGGTGTATCAGGTGAAGAAGAAGAATAGAATGTACCTACCATTGGTGAGGTGATCTTATGTAGGTTTTCATCTTGAACAGTTTTCTTCTCTTCTTGTTTTGGCGCTTCTGCTTGCGCTGCTGCTACTGTCGTTTCAACTTCAACAGGCGCTACTGGTTGCATAGCTTGTTTTGCTGCAGGTGCTTGCACAGCAACAACTTCATTACCACGCTTTTTCATTTTGATTGTTGTACCGTCTTTTTTGTATTCAAATTCATCAATATTAGAGCTATCAATTAATTTAATTAATTCACGAACTTCTTGAATTTTAAACATGTAAAATCCACTCCCATACTCTTGTTTGTCCCGTTTTTACAGATTCTCGTCACGAAAACTAGATTGACTGTAAAAATACGATGTATTCTATTAGAAAATATATTTCATTAACTAATAGAAATATTTACTATTTCCATCTTACGATAAATTTTTTAAACATTCCAATTTATATTTCTTTATAATAAATCGAAACTCCTGTAAAAATATTATTCCAATAAAAATTTAATACCTAGTAATAATACCAAGTTTCACATGAAATTGGCAAGACCACTTCTTAAAAAACATTCACTACTTTAGCAAAACGTTACACAGCAAACATGCCATTCCCTCTCCACTCTTTACCACACCTATAGTCAATTACATATTTTTACCAAATATTATTTTTTTGTTTACACGCCGTTCATCATTCCTTCATATAAGAATAGTATGTTCAAAGTGTAGAAAATATATTGTGTCGAGGTGTGGAAATATGATATGGCTCATTCTCTTTTTACCTGCCGTAATCGTTTGGGCATGTGTTCTTTGCATCCACGTCAAATCTGGAAAAAGTAATCATCAGTACCATGAACCATTAATCTTTTACTCACAACGTGTTTCTCCATTCCGAGTTGAACATAGTAAAAATAACTACAAAGACGAAATAGAAAAAAGCTATCGAAAATGATAGCTTTTTTCTATTCACACGTTTACTTACATACTCTATTTTACTATTTGCATACCCTTTGCTTAGTAAAAGATAATAATCCGCAGGGAAATCCCTGCGGATTAAAGTTTCACTTATTTCGCTGGTGGATCAAATTTCACACCTACATCTTTTGATCCGCCTTCACTTCTTACAAGTTGAATAATTTTATTTGCTTCTTTCTGTGAATGTTTTGCCGCTTTAACCGTTACTCTAATGTCAGTACCATCAGCTCTTACAAGAGCATCTGGATATCCTCCTTGAGATTTAATTACTGTCTCAAGTAATTCTTGCTTCGTTTCCATTGTCGTAATGGCATCAAAATTTTCTTTCGCTTTATTCTTTTCTGTTGCTGAAGCTTTTGTTGAACTCATCACTTCTTGTAATTTTGCTTTTTGTTCACTACGTTGATCTTCCATTTGCATACGTAAAGCTGTGAAATTCTCATCACTTGATTGAACTGATACATTGCCCTCTTTTTTACTTGTTTCTTTTTTTGCATTTTCTTTTTTGTCTGTTTCTTTATTTGTTGTTTCCTTGCTTGTATTTTCTTTTTTCGGAGTTTCTTTAGGCGCTTCGTTTGTTACTGCTTTATCAGTACCTTGTTTTTCTTGTCCAATCTTTTCACCTGTTGCCGGCGATGCTGTATTCATTTTGTCAGGAGTTGTCACGTAATACACAGATAGTACAACAACTAAACTTAACATCGTTAATAACCAAACTGTTTGTTTTTTTAACACTTTATTTCCTCCCTATCAATTTTTCGGTGAAACTGAAACGCGATGGGCCGGTACATCTAGCAGCCTTATCACAGCTTCTTTTACCATTGCTTTAACTTGTATATTATCCACTCCCTTTGCTACGACAAGAACACCACGTACTTTCGGCTTCTCTGTTCGTAAAACAACAGGAGTTTCTTTATCCCCTTCACGTATAATGACAGTCTTTTCATCAAGAGACTCGTCCTCTACTTCTCTCTTACCGCCTGTTTTATCTGTTTCACCTGTTGTTTGTGAGCGTTTCACTGTATTTTTTTCTAAAATTTTTTCTTCAGATGAATCTAAATTCACTTTAATCGTTACGTCTTTTACTCCTGCTATTTCTTCTAAAGCAGTTTTTAATTCTTGTTCATACGCTTTTTCATATTTTTCTACATTTGACATACTATCATTACTTTTTTGTCCGAAAGTTGGTACGTCTTTTTCTTGGTTTTGAGTTTTTTGTTCTTTAAATACAGGTACTTCTTCTTTTTTACTTGAAAAGAGACTACTAGAAAACATAAGCAAAATTCCAAGTATGAGTAGGACAAGTAAAAACTTAGGTGTTACCTTTTTACCCTTCTCGTTGCTTTCTTTTTGATCCCCATTCAATAAGTTTCGAAAAAATGAGAACTTCGAATTTTTATCTTTATTGTCCATTTACTCTACCTGTCCTCCCTTCCATTTGAACTTGGATTTGTTTACCCTCTAGTTGCCACCTGCTTGAAAAGAAATCTTTCATTTCTACATTCGTTTCTTCCACTTTTTTTGGAGGCTCTTTCGTGTTAATTTCAATTGGCTTTACTGTTTCGATTGCATCATTTTTACTACGTTCTTTTTCTTTCAACGTCACAACAACAGATTGAATATCTTTCGCTGACTTTACTTCTTCTGTATTTTCTGCCGCGACTATTTGTATTTCAGAGACAGTCATACCATATTTTTTCTCAAACTCTTTTCCTACTTCTTTTTTCATTTTGGTAGCCATCTCTTCTAAACTATATGCACGTGTTAGAGCTTGTATTTCTTTTTTCTTCGAATCTATTGAATTTTTTACAGATCCTTCTGCTACGTACTTTTCTTCATTAAAATTTGCAATTACTTCATTTACATCTGTCTGCAATAGTTTAAAAAGGGGCGTTAAAATTAATACGACTAACAAAAGACTTACAACGAATTTAACGTATTTTTGCAAATTCGAATTTGGAAGAATAAGATGAAGCATTGTTGCTAAGAGCAAAAAAACGATAATATTTCTGATCCACTCTGTAACAAATTGCATACTCTTCACCTCCTACCGCATCATAAGTGTAATATTCCCCGCAGCAATAATAATTGTAATACTTAAAAAGAACATAAATGATACGATAGCTAAGCAAGCAAATACGTAAATGATGCTTCGTCCAATAATGTCTAAACATTGAATAATTGCTCCGCCGCCAACCGGTTGCAATACTGCTGCTGCGAATTTATAAATAAATGCAATACAGAAAATTTGAATCGCTGGAAAAGCAACAATTAAGCATAAAATGACGAGCCCAATAATTCCGACTGTGTTTTTCAATAATCCTGATGCGCTAATAACAGTATCTGCCGCTTCTGTAAACATCCTTCCAACTACTGGAATGAAGTTTCCTGTTACAAATTTAGCAGTTTTCACAGCTATTCCATCAGCAACAGCTGTTGCTGTTCCTTGTACAGATAATACTCCTAAAAAAATTGTTAAAAAGACACCGATAATCCCTACGCTAACGTTTTGCAGAAGCTTGGATAATTTCGTCACTTTATATTGATCACTCATTGTACTTACAATACTTAATATCGTTGCCAGTAATAAAAGTGGTAGAACGATATAATTCATAAGAAGCCCACTCGTATTCATTAAGAAAATGATAACCGGATGAAAAAATGATACAGATACAACCCCGCCCCCAGTTGCTATAAGCGCCAGCAAAATTGGCAATAACGCTAATATGAAATCTACCATTGTTTGTATCGTTTCTCTTGCATATGTCATAACGACATAAAAACTATTTAAAGCAAAAATAATAAGTACCATATATACAACAGCATCAGCAATTTTACTTACGCTACTTTTTGAAAAAGCGGATTGCAGTGATTGCAACAATGCACTAAAGATTGTGAGCATAATAAGTGTGCCAAGCAGTTTTCCATTAGCAGCAAGCTCATGAAATAAATATTTTAATAACCCTATCATCCACTCTTTTAGAGAGAATTCTTTTTCTCCCTTTACAAACTCCATAAAGCTCCCTTTTTGACTCTCTGGCAAATAGCCTCCATATTTTGTAACAAGCCCGTCCCAAAATTGCTTCACATCTTCAATTCCGAGCTTATCCAATTGTTGATCAACGACGTTTGTTTCTACAGGAGAAGCTTGTACAACAACCGGTAAAGAAAAGAAAAGGAAGCAAGCAAATAGCAGCTTAGCTCCAAACCTCCTCAACATTCACTCCCCCTTATCCCGTCGGTAAAAATCCGAGAATAGTTTCAATTACAACCGTCAAAATAGGAATTGCCATAACGAGAATTAAGATTTTCCCAGCAAGTTCAATTTTCGAAGCGATGGCACCTTGACCAGCATCTTTTGTAATTTGGGCTCCAAACTCAGCAATATAAGCAATTCCAATAATCTTTAGTAACGTTTCCACGTAGACGTTACTAACTTTCGCTTCACTTGCTACTCTCTCAATCATTTGTAAAATAGAATGAATTTGATCGATTAAAATAAGAAACATCACGCTACCTACGAACACAATAAATAAAGATGTAATACTAGATTTATGCTGATTCAAAACAGCAGCTAAAAACGTAGCAACGAGGCCTAATCCGACAATTTGTATAATTTCGATTCGAACCGCCTCCTTTACTGGAAGAGAAAGACACTTTTAATCTTGTCAAATAGCGTATTAATTAAAAATGCAACATGAAATAAAATGACGACAAAACCGACAAGGATAACCCAATTTGCAATATCCTCCCGCTTTAATTCTTTTAGTACAGTATGAATGAAAGCTAAAACAATGCCGATTCCGGCGATTTGAAATATTAATCCAACATCAATGGACATCGCCTTTCTCCCCCCTATAGCAGTAAAATTACAATAAGTAGCCCTGCTAGTACCCCTAAGCTCTTAATCATTTTTTCGTATTGCAGTTGTAATGCTTTCGCTTCTCCTTCTTCTCTCTCCAAATGTGTAATACATAAGCGAATATGTTTTTGTTGTGATTCACGATCATGTTGCCCGAGCGTTTCACCAAATTGCTGCAGTATTTCATACTCAGTTTGTTGAAATGCGGTTAACTTCCAGTTCTCTTTCAAACTATCTATCCACGCTTCTCTTACTGTTTGTTCCCCGCTTTGTAGTCTTCTGGCGAAACTTTGAAATATCCAATTTAATGGCTTTGGCATTTGTTTAACTAATCGCTCGGCAGCCTCAGATAAAGGTGTGTGTCCATACATAATTTCTGCTTCTAATGATTGAAGTGCTGATTTTAATAACCTAAGTTGCCTCGGCCTCTCACTATATCTTTTAGCGTATGAAAACCCGAAAAAGGTGCTGACCGCAACGATTAACACTGCACCGAATATTTTCACCATACGCCCTCAGCCTTTCTACTTGATAACACTGGTTTTCCATATTTATCTTTCACCTGCATAACCGTTCCTGGACCCCTCGCTTTTGACAACTCCACAAACCTATCAAATATACCAAGCTCTAGCACTGCCTTTAGCGATGGACGTCTCACAACATCCTCATAGGAAAATCCGTGTGCACTTATAAAAAACTGAACACCTGCATGCACTGCCTCCATAATTGCTTCACTATCTTCTTTACGGCCAATTTCATCTACGATCAAAATATCAGGACTCATAGAACGAATCATCATCATCATTCCTTCTGCCTTTGGACACGCGTCTAACACATCGACTCGGGTACCAAAATCATATTGCGGGATCCCTTTCACACAGCCAGCAATTTCTGACCGTTCATCAACGATCCCCACTTTACAAGAAGGAATTTCCGAAGCACTTACTCCTTGACTCATGCAACGAGCTACATCTCTTAAAAGTGTCGTTTTTCCCGTTTGCGGAGGGCCAATTACCATCGTGTTTAACCATCTTTTTTCATACAAATATGGCAAAAGCGGTTCAGCAATCCCTATTTTTTGACGAGCAATACGAATATTAAAGGAAGAGACATCACGAATCATTTTCACTGCGCTTTTTTCTGTAATGACTTTTCCCGCTAATCCGATTCTATGCCCCCCGCGAAGTGTCACATACCCACGTTTTAATTCCTCTTCCATCGTATAAATTGAGAATTGACTTAACTTATTCAATAAGTAAATAGCATCCTCTGCAGTAGTGATATAGTCATAAAAAAACACCTTTCCGTGTGCAATACACTCTAGCGGTCTTCCAATTCGAACACGAATTTCCTCTAAAGCATCGTATTGCTTACATTCTTCAATTAAGTACTTCATCGTTTTTGGTAAAACTTCTAATACCTCTTTCATCGGCTTCTCCCCACTATACTCGACTTACTATTTCAGTAATGCGATAAAAATACAGCAAATTCCAAGCGCTAGAAAAAAGAGCTTCAAAAAAGAAATTTCACTTGCTACACTCGCTATCCCAATTGTCATTGTTAAAATTAATACGGTAGGTCCAACAAACGCTAACATACCATTTATAAACAACGCTTTCTTCGCATCATTCACATAAAGCATAAGCAAAGCAGCAAATATCTCCGCACTACCTGAAAATAATCGAAGTGCTCCCATAACAAGCACGGATGTTTCCATTGCCGCTAGCCACTGTTTCATTCTTCCACCTTCTCCCGTAACAGTTACTAACTTCGTATTCTTAAAAAGAATATATTTGTACAACCATATGCAGAGGTTGTCTATTTCAGAAGTAAAAACATAATTTTTCTCTAAAGTCTGAATTAGAATCTGAATATTCATATTATTTAATGGTATATTATGGTACATTTAGTTTAAAAGGGGTATAAACCATGCAGCACGTTACTTTATTACCACTCGATTTACGCTATACAAATGTGATTTTCGAGCTATCAAGTGATCCACATATAAAAAATGCATTAGGGATAACGGTAGAAAACATCGAAGACACAAAAGCATTTCTTCTTTTCGCAATAGAAGAAGAACATCAAAAGAAATCCTTATCGAGAATGATTGTGAATGAAGAGAATGAAATAATTGGCCTCACCACACTTAAACATATTAATGATGAGAAGAAGCAATCTTACATTGGTAGTTGGCTCGGTTATCCGTACTGGGGAAAAGGCTATAACGAGGCTGCTAAAAAAGAAATCTTTAAAATCGCCTTTTTAGACTTACAACTTTCCTATGTATTTGCTGGTGCTAAAACGAATAATATTCGCTCGTTAAAAGCACAAGAAAAACTACCTTATATTTCATTGCATGTGGAAAACAAGTTTCCAGACGAACACGCTGCACTAGAGAAAGAAGTAAAGTCAACTTGCTCTTTGCATGTCGTGTCACGTGAAAATTTTTTAAACTGGTTGAAATTACAGAGTGAGGGGGAAAAATATGAAGACATTGAAAATTAGTTTAACCGTTGTAGTAGAATTAGCTCTTATTTATCTTTTTTCCTTATTGGTCGGTTGGTCATTTATAGAGACCTTTTTCCTTGGTAGTTTAGGGATATTCGGTACAATTTGGCTCATTGCTTTAAATATAAACCAAAATGCCAACATTGATCACACTATATATAAAACAGATGAAGTAAAACCTTTTCGTATGACATGGAGCCCTTACACAGTAGGTGCTGCTAGTCTTACAGCTTTCAGTTTTATTGTAACAGCTATTTACTATCTACCCTATTTCCTATAAAAAAAGCACTCGTGAATTATCACGAGTGCTTTTCTACTATGCACGAGAAACGTATTTACCTTCACCAGTGTTGATGATAAGCATTTCGCCTTCGTTAATGAAGATTGGTACTTGTACAACAAGACCAGTTTCTAATGTAGCTGGTTTTGTTACGTTAGAAGCAGTATCACCTTTAATACCAGGTTCTGTTTCTGTAACTTGTAATTCAACTGTGTTTGGAAGTTCAACACCAAGTACTTCGCCTTGGTAAGTCATGATTGCTACTTCCATGTTTTCTTTTAGGAATTTAAGCTCGCGCTCGATTTGGTTTTCACCAAGCTCGATTTGCTCATAAGTTCCGTTATCCATAAATACGTGAGCCTCACCACTTGCGTATAAGTATTGCATACGACGGTTTTCGATGTGTGCTTTTTCTACTTTCTCACCTGCACGGAATGTTTTCTCTTGAACAGATCCTGTGCGAATGTTACGTAGTTTAGAACGAACGAATGCAGCACCTTTACCTGGCTTTACGTGTTGGAAATCAAGTACTTGCCAAAGCGCATTGTCCACTGAAATTGTTAAACCTGTACGAAAATCGTTTACTGAAATCATGTAAAAAAATCCTCCTGTGTATTACAAAATAATAAGTTCTTTTGGTGATTTCGTAATTACTTCATTACCTTCACTTGTCACAATGATATCATCTTCAATACGTACGCCGCCAATACCTGGAATATAAATACCTGGTTCTACTGTTACAGCCATACCTGGTTCAAGTACTGTATCAGAACGGAACGCTAAACCTGGTGCTTCATGGATTTCAAGACCTATTCCATGACCAGTAGAGTGTCCAAAGTATTCACCATATCCTTTTTCCGTTATGTAGTCACGCGTTAGCGCATCAGCCTCGCGACCTGTTAAACCAGCTTTAATACCGTTCACACCACGTAGTTGCGCTTCTAAAACGATATTATAAATTTCTTTTAATTTATCAGATGGTTCACCGACTGCAATCGTACGAGTAATATCAGAGCAATACCCTTTGTAATAAGCGCCGAAGTCTAATGTAACGAAATCTCCTGTTTCTATCACTTTTTCAGATGCCACGCCGTGCGGTAATGCCGAACGAAGACCTGAAGCAACGATAATATCAAACGAAGAAGATGTTGCTCCTTGTTTTCTCATGAAAAATTCAAGTTCATTTGACACTTCAATTTCAGATACTCCCGGGCGAATGAATGATAGAATATGCTCAAAGGCAGCATCTGCAATCTGTGCAGCTTCCTTTAATATCTTAATCTCTGAATCAGTCTTTATCAAGCGTAACTTTTCTACAAGTCCAGAAGTTGGGATAAATTCAGCATCAATCGCTTCCTTATGCGCTGAATAAGAACTATATGTAAGAGTATCTTGCTCAAAACCAAGCTTTTGAATTCCAAGCTCTTTCACTTGCTTTGCCACTTCATCAATGATTAATCCTGCGTGCTGTACAATCTCATATCCAACCGCTTGTTTACTTGCCTGCTCGACGTAACGGAAATCTGTAATAAATTGAGCACAATCTTTTGAAATAAGAACTACACCTGCTGTTCCTGTGAAGTTAGCCATATATCTACGACTATGTTCATTTGTTAACAAAATACCGTCAATGCCAGCCTCACCAAATGCACTTCGTAATCTTTCAATTTTCTCCATTACTTTATGCCTCCCTCAATTTCTCCATTAATGCAAATAACGCTAACTTATAGCCATAAAAACCAAATCCAACAATTTGTCCTGCACAAACAGCTGCCGTCACAGATTCGTGACGGAACGATTCACGCTGATGAATGTTAGAAATATGTACTTCAATAACAGGAATCGAAATGCTCGCAATGGCATCACGAATCGCATAGCTATAATGCGTAAATGCTCCCGGATTTAAAATGATCCCTTCATATATATCTTCCGCTTCATGAATAATGTCGATAATGGCACCTTCATGATTCGATTGGAAACATTCTAACTCCACTCCCATTGTTTCCGCTTCTTGCTTCATATCTGCTTCAAGTGTCGCTAGCGTGCCCTTTCCATATACATTTACCTCACGAACACCGAGGCGATTTAGGTTAGGACCGTTTACGAGGAGTAACTTTTTCATATTCTTAAAACTCCTTAATATTAAATATCTATACAATATTTTAACATAGGAGTTACTTATTTGAATAGTTCGTCTTCTCTCGCCCTTCTTGTTCTACTTTATTGCTATTTACTGCGTAAGAAACAGAATATGCTATAAACACACCATACAATATAAAAATACATATTGTCGTTACAATTGTCTCTTTTGGTAAATGGAGCGCACTTTTAATAACAGGAGCCATTAAACCCATCCCCAAAAACAGTAATGCCCACCAAAATAATCCATAAATAATTCCCGCAATAATCCCTTCAAACTTCGCAAAAAATGCTTTATACAAAAAGGCAATCAAAATTGAAAGAAGTCCCATACAAACTATTCCTGACACATTCCCCCATACACCTTCTTTCCAACTTCCAAACGCAAATGGTAAAAGGAAATAATTCGGTCCCGCCTCCGTGAATGAAAATATATGAAGGAAATACCATATCCCGCCCCAAAAGATTCCACCAAACAAACCGATTTGTACAAAATTCCTTGTTCCTAATTGTTCTTGACTCACATCGACACCTCCGCTCAATAGTATGCCCGAAACTATTTTGAAGCATGTTTAAATCCTGCGAAATTTGTCTATAAAAAGAATAAGAAATGTCCGACTCTCATAACATTTTCCCTTGTCATCTACTTGTATTTGCCGATAAAATAAAGGAAACTCGGTGATTGTCTTATTTCAAAACGACAGAACCCAGTATGACAATTGCCTCTTTTTCTACATAAGAGAGAAACAAATACAGGTTGGTGTTAACATGGCAGAAGAGTCAAAACAAATATATGGCGGGCAAGCGGTCATAGAAGGAGTTATGTTTGGCGGTAGAGAATATACTGTTACAGCGGTTCGTCGTAAAGATAAATCGATTGAATTTTATCGATTACCACGCGTTCGTAATAAAGTATTATCTATCCTAAAAAAAATTCCATTTTTACGAGGTATTGCCGCTATTGTGGATGCAAGTGCGAATGGAGCAAAGCATTTAAACTTCGCTTCAGAACGATTTGACGTCCACCCAGAAGATGATGAACAAATTGCAAATAAAAAAGAAGAACAATCAAAATTAACGATGGTATTAGGAGTTGCAGCTGTTGGCGTTTTATCTTTCATATTCGGTAAAGTCATCTTCACAGCAGTTCCTGCACTATTAGCTGAATTAACGAGACCGATTTTCCCATCTCATACTGGGCAAATCATTGTCGAAAGTGTCATTAAGCTCATGCTATTATTGAGCTATATATACTTTATTTCTTTAACCCCACTTATTAAGCGGGTATTTCAGTATCACGGTGCAGAGCATAAGGTAATCAATGCTTATGAGAATAACCTTCCTCTGACTGTAGAAAACGTTCAAAAGCAAACTCGCCTCCATTATAGATGCGGCAGTAGCTTTATTATATTTACAGTCATTATTGGAATGTTCGTTTATTTCCTAGTCCCTACAGATCCTCTTTGGGCACGAGTTATAAACCGAATTTTATTAATTCCAGTTGTACTTGGTATTTCTTTTGAAGTATTGCAATTTACAAATCGATTAAGAGATATTCCCGTATTACGCGTACTTGGATATCCTGGGTTATGGCTACAACTATTAACAACAAAAGAACCAACAGATGACCAAGTGGAAGTAGCAATTGCATCGTTTGAAGAATTATTACGTTTAGAGAACAAACAATAATTATTTAAAAATGGTGTTCAACTCCTTTCCTCATCGTTAATATACTAATTTTAATATACGTTTTTAGGAGGTGTCCCTTATGAACGGTCGTTCGTTTACTTTCGCTATATTTGTGCTTATTATTGGATTGGCAATATTCGGCCTTGTTTCATCTGTTATTACAAATCCCATGGGTGTATTAAGAAATATCGGGTACATGTTACTTGTTGTCGGTATCTTTTACTTGCTATACAAGATGTTTACAAATTCCAGTGGTTCCGCAAATTCGCAAAGCTCATATAAGCGTGCGGCAAAACAATCGAACCGCAAACATGGGAAACAAAATGTAGCACCCCTAGGCAATTCTTTCTTTAAGTCAAATACTTCTAATGACAAAAGTAAAAAAGGGAATTCTTCCACTTTGAAACGAAAAAGAAAACAGTCTCATTTAACTGTCATTGAAGGCAAAAAAAGTAAAAAGAAAGACCGTGCTTCCTTTTAGGAAATACGGTCTTTTTTTATACTTTGAAGCACTTCTTTTAAACTTTTCTCTCTCATACTTTCAATTCGAAGATGATGATTTTTAAATGGTAAATTCCGTGTCACATCATTAGGTACAACAACGCACGTTAATCCCGCTGCAACTGCTGCTCTCAATCCATTTAATGAATCTTCAAATACAACAGCTTCAGATGGCTTAATTCCTAATTCTTCTATTGCAACTCGATAAAGAGCTGGATCTGGTTTTACCTTCTCAACATCTTCTCTCGTTTTAATTACTTCAAAATATTCTCGAATCTGTAGCTCTTCTAAAAAATGAATAACCCATTCTCTAGACGAACTAGAAGCTAGTGCGATTTTTAATCCCATTTCTTTCGCTTCTTCTAAATATTCTTTTACCCCGTCACGAGCTTCTGGTATTTTCATTTTCTCTTTATGTAAAGTTGCCACTTTTTCTTTTAATACACTTTTGTTAAACTTCTCTTTTAATTGATCATTTAAATATGCATAAAGTACCTCATCTGTTGTTCCAATGCATTTCGCAAATTCCTCTAAAGGTAGTTCCCCGCCGTATTCACGAACAGCATCTCTGAAAGAGTGAAACCATATCGTTTCTGTGTCCACAATTAATCCATCAAAATCAAAAATAATTGCTTTCATAATTCTCCCATCCTTTTCGAATTGAAATAAAAAAGGAAACGCCATCCGTTCCCCTTAATTACTTTTCTCTTCATTTGCTTTTTGAACACCACGAAGTGTTTCCACTCGAACCTCATCTTGTTCAAAGTATTGTACTAAATCACCGATACGGTCAATTGATTCCCAACTTAAATGATGTTCAATTCCTTCTACATCATTATAAATTTTGCTTTCATCCACACCGATAATGCGCATAAACTGTTCTAACAATTCATGTCGATATACGAGACGTTCCCCAATTTTTTTACCTTTTGATGTTAATACAAGCCCTCTATATTTTTCATAAATTAGATATTCGTCTTTGTCTAATTTTTGTACCATTTTTGTTACAGAGGATGGATGTACACTAAGCGCTTCAGCAATATCAGATACACGGGCATAACCCTTTTCATCAATCAACAAATAAATTTGTTCAATATAATCTTCCATACTAGGGGTAGGCATCGGTTTCCTCCATCCAATTTCATTTTGCTTATTCCGTACGAAGCA
Source organism: Bacillus sp. 22475 (assembly GCF_052044835.1). Lineage (NCBI taxonomy): Bacteria > Bacillati > Bacillota > Bacilli > Caryophanales > Bacillaceae > Bacillus > Bacillus sp. 22475. The sequence continues at coordinate 250,621 of NZ_JBQENW010000002.1, forward strand.
ATCAATAAAATGATACACCAGAAAGAATAACGTGACAAGGTGGAAACGAGCCTAAATCTGCAAAAGTGAAAAGAACCTGTATTCAAATACAAGTTCCTTTCATGTAAAATATTGAATTTCTGCGTCAGGAAAAAAGTGATGAATATATCCTCGAATCGTTTCCTCCAATACTTCTGCATCATCTTTTTTATATACATATTTCCCAATTCCATATCGTCCCCATTTGTACTTTCGCTTCTCTTCATCCATTTCAAGCTTCGTATTTGGATAACGCTCTTGAATAACCTTTTTCGCTGGTTTCGTAAAACGATGCTGAATTAATTCAAACGTTAAATTTGGTATCGTCATATCTTTCAGCGCATTGTACAGTCGCTCAAATAGTTCACGATATCCTTCTTCCCATCCTTCATGCATATAAAGTGGCGCGACTATAAAACCAAGTGGATAACCTGCACCTGCTACTTTACGTGCCGCCTCAATTCGCTCCTCAAATGGCGATGTCCCTGGTTCAAAATTTTTAATTACATATCGTGAATTTATACTAAACCTGAAACGAGTTTTCCCATTATGCTTTGCATCTAATAAATGATCAACGTGCGAATATTTCGTGACGAAACGTAAGCGCCCATATTCACTTTCTCCAATGAATTCAATCGCCCGCTTTAATGCATGTGTTAAATGATCAATCCCAACAATGTCTGATGTACACGCTGCTTCAAATCTTGTTATTTCAGGTGCCCTTTCATCCATATATTGCTTTGCCTTCTCAAATATTTCATCAAGATTGACATACACACGAACGTAAGGCTTACTCCCAAGTGTCGTTTGCAAATAGCAATAATGACAATGTCCCATACACCCTGTTGCGAGCGGAATTGCATATTCAGCTGACGGTTTTGACGTATCAAACTTTAGCGTTTTCCTTACTCCAACGACAAGTGTAGCCTTTGCATTACGATACTTTTGCAAATCATTTTCTCCTGGCAAATTTCTAATTTGATTATGTGATGTTGTTTCATGAATTTCTAATCCCATCTTCGTAAACTTCTCATAAAGCTCTTTTCCAAGTGGATATTCAAGTGCCTTTGGTTCAAAGTAAACGAGTTTTGGCATAAATGGTTTCATACGCTTCCCTCCTCTCGTTAGTATGGGAAACATTAAAAAATTAACACTCATTAAAGTTACTGAATGTTATAATTTGGATAACAGCTACCTTGCAACGCAAGTTACCTGAGTAAAAGGTGGTGAAATCATGCACAGCCAAATGTTAAAAGGTGTACTAGAAGGTTGCATCCTATACATCATTTCACAAGAAGAAGTTTACGGATATGAACTGAGCACAAAATTAAATAAACACGGCTTTACATTCGTAAGCGAAGGAAGCATATATCCGTTATTATTACGTATGCAAAAAGAAAAATTGATTGAAGGAACATTAAAAGCTTCCTCACTCGGTCCGAAGCGAAAATATTATCACGTAACCGATAAAGGGTTAGAACAACTTGAAGAATTTAAAAAAAGCTGGGGAATGGTTTCTACTACGGTAAATAACTTATTACAGGGGGAGTGATAGGGATGAATGCACAAGACATGATTGAATTGAATAATAAAAAACGTGAGCTTCTAACTTCCGAAAACGAGGCTGCTTATGGTGATATGTTAGTATATCTTCGAATATCAAACGTACCCGAGCAACAAATGGAGGAACTGTTACTAGAAATATTAGATCACCTCATCGAAGCACAAGCAGAAAATAAAAATGCTTATGACATCTTTGGAGATAATTTACAATCTTATTGCGATGAACTTATATCAGCTTTACCAACTCAAACAAAGTTAGAAAAAACCTCTTTAATTGGATTTTCTATTAGCTTACTTCTTGCTATACAGTTTGGCATAAATGCAATTATTTCATTTTTTATGTTTCTATTTGAAAAAAACAATACATTATCAAGTCCGCCTTTTAGCATCCTTGGAACTACTTTGTCTGTTTCAATAATTATACTAGGTATACTATTTATTTTATATTTATTAAAGCGTTACTCCTTTGATCAGAAAATGAATTGGAAAAGAAGAATTCTATTTGGATTCGCATTTGCTACTCCATTTTGTTCCGCTGTATTCTTAAATATTTATTTCCAAAAGCAACCTTATCTCATTTATCATCTAAACTTCTGGCAAAATGCTTTAATTGCTATCTTATTTTTTATTTTATATAAATTACTATATAAAAAATCAAATTTTTAACAGCCCTTCAAAAGGCTGTTTTTTCTTCTGTCTAATTTTACAAATTGAAAAATTTCATAAAGAAAATAAGAAAAATGCAAAATAATTAAAGTTAATTGTTGACGTGATGCTTTTATTATCGGTATCATAAATCTTCGTGAGCAATTATTTTTCGTTATACGATTTTTTTATTATTACTGAATTTTTGAGAGGAGAAATTAGATGTCAGTTAAGAAGAAAACGCAAGTACGCACCGGCAAAATGGTACGTGAACTAATGTTAGCAGACGAAGATGTAAATGCTTCGCTAATTATGGTATATAGTGAAAACGGTGTAAACGCAGAAATTAAAATCGAGGGCTTAACGCCGAAATGTAACGAAGAATTATTTTTGAGCGGAAACGTGGATTGGAACAAGAGTGTTATTTATAAAATTGTTGATTTCACTGGAAACGCTGAAGTTGGTAAAGTTACATTAACAGCGATGAACAAAAACAATGTTTCTCTAGAAATTGAACGCGTTATGTGGAGTAAAGAAAATAAAGAAGCTGCCGAGCAAGAAGAAACACAGGTAGAAGCAGCACCCAAAAAAGAAGTAGTTGTAGAAGCTCCAAAAGCAATTACACCTGCTCCTAAGCCTGTTACGCGTGTGGAAACACCTGCTATGGCACCTAAGCCTACTCCGGTACCGACACCTAAGCCAGTAAGCGTAGAAGCAGCTGTAGAACTAGCTACTCCAGCGCCTGTGAAAAAAGTAGTCCCTACTCCAGTTACAAAGCAAGAGACAGCACCGGTTGCTCCTGCAAAACCGAAGCAGCCTGCTTTGACTGAAACAAATTCAAAACTACAAGAAAATTATGTTAAACTCGTGAAAAAGACAATTGAAGTTTGTCAAGATTACGAGCTTGGCATCGACATAGATGATTCTATTGAAAGCTTAAAAGAAGAACTACAAAGCCAAGGTATTAGCGTTACATTTGACAAAGAAATTATGGACGTTGTAAGTCGCCTTCGTTCTTTACAAGATAAAGGAATCAAAGTAGAAAAAGTACTTAATTTACTATAAAAAAATAAGAGGTGGCAATTGCCATCTCTTATTTTTTATAATTCCACTCATTACTTTCATACTTTTCTTTCGCTAACGTTTGAACTTCATGTAACTGTTCTTCTGTTAATTCATATGGAACAAGTTCTACATCCAATCCTTTTTCAAAGCCAACTTCAAACGCTTTAATTAACTGTTCTATCGTAAATGTACGGTCTGTTAATTCATTAATTGCTACTGCTTTAGAAGAGAACATACTCTTCATACGTTCCTTCACGCGTTCATTTGGGAATAAAAATAGATCATATAGTTCATCTAAATCAATTTCTAATGGAATCGATCCATGCTGTAAAATAACACCTTTTTGACGTGTTTGTGCACTACCAGCAATTTTTCTTCCTTCCACTACAATTTCATACCAAGATGGTGCATCAAAACATACACCTGAACGTGGATTTTTCAAATTTTCACGATCTGCCTCTGTTTTTGGAACTGCATAATATGCTTCTAACCCTAATGCCTTAAAACCATCTAATAAGCCTTGCGAAATAACACGATATGCTTCTGTAACTGTTTTCGGCATATTCGGATGATCTTCAGACACAATAACACTATACGTTAACTCTTTGTCATGTAGTACACCCCTGCCGCCTGTTTGACGACGAACGAATCCATATTTTTTTTCGTTAACTACATCCATATTAATATCTTTCTCAACACGTTGAAAATATCCAACTGTTAATGTTGGTACTTCCCATTCATAAAAACGAATTGTTGGTGGCATTTTCTTTTCACTTTGCCAATTTAACAAACATTCATCTAACGCCATATTAAATGCCGGTGAACATTGACCAGAGTTAATATAACACCATTTTTCTTTTCCCATCCTGCACCTCATATAACCAATTATTTTTCACATTCTCTAGTCTACCAAATTCGACAAAATTTGTGAAAGAATACGAAATTTCTTCTTATATGCAAATGAATCTGTTGCATAAATACATATGGGCATTATAATATTGAAAGTAGGATAAGAAAAAAGGGAGCGATAGAATCGTGTCAACAACTTGGATTATTTTATTAGCCGTAATCGTAGCATTTATCGGCTACACTGTATGGATGTACTTCTATCAGAAAAAATTAATTAAAACTCTTACAGAAGAAGAATTTCGCGCTGGCTACCGTAAAGCACAGCTTATCGATATTCGTGAAGCAGACGAATATAACGCAGGGCATATTTTAGGTGCACGTAACATTCCGTTATCACAAATTCGCCTTCGCCATAAAGAACTTCGTCAAGATCAACCTGTTTACTTATATTGCCAAAGTGGATTCCGTACAGGTCGTGCAGCGCAATACTTAAAAAAACAAGGCTACAAAGATTTCTACCAATTACAAGGTGGATTTAAATCTTGGACAGGCAAAATTAAAAAGAAATAATAACATACAAAAACTAGCTGAATAAATCAGCTAGTTTTTTCATTTCATCTTATTCGCAATGTATAATAAATTCTGCTTGATTACCTTTTCATCGTTCTCTTCTACATTCCGATACAGCAGCTGATATTCAATTCCTTTCTCTTTCCATATAAGCGTAGCAAATTCTTCACCACGTTCATAATCATCTTTATTTTTAAAATAAGCAGACGTTCCATTATTCAGTTTCATTTGTTCTTGAAATCGCTTCTCTTCCATAAGATCCGGAAAACTATAAGGAAAGTTCGCGACATTTAACTCAATATACTCATTTCTACCTGGCTCCTTCTGTTTATATTTAATCGTTAAGACAGCGTTCTTTTTCCCAAGCGTTCTTACTTCACCCTTCACATCACTTGTAATGTCGTACGGTAAAAACGTTGGAACTTTAAACTTCACCGGAAAATATTTTGGAAGTTCCTTTAGCGGAATAGGATCCGTAACACGATCCATAGCTCCTCCTGTTGTTCCCACAAAGTGTTTTTCTTCTTGCATCGTTTGCTGAAACGAACACGAACTAAGTACAAAACTAGAAAACACGAAACAAATGATTCTTTTTTTCAATTTGTTTCCGCCCTTTCATACCGCTCTCTTAACGAACGAAGCGTTGATATGCTCTTCATATTCGCTTTGTCATCAAACTCCACCTTTGAAAACTTTCCACGTTATTCTCACACATTTTGACAACACTTTTTGCAAACAAAAAAGACCCCTATCATTCTTACGCCCAAGTGAAAAGGTTACGCGAATAAAAAGAAGTCTTATTCATACCATAGTTTGTGAAAAGCTTTTCAGGTCAAGATTTTTTCTTTCTTATTATTTTCCCTTTATAATAAGGGAAAGAGGTGATACATATGGCCAATATAAAACAAATTGCTAAAACTGCTGGTGTATCGATATCAACTGTTTCTCGTGTTCTGAATAATCACCCTTACGTAAAAGAAGAAAAGCGTAAGCGTGTTCTAGACGCTGTTGAAGAATTAAACTACGCAAAAAATATAAATGCTGTCCATTTAATAAGAGGGAAAACATATACAATTGGCGTTATGCTTCCTTTCATTAACCTCCCCTACTTCAGTACCATTATTGAAGGAATCGGTAACGAAGCATTATTAGCTGGATATCACATTAATTTATGCCAAACAAATTACGATAGCCTTGAAGAAATTCGTGTTCTTGAAATGATGAAAATGAAACAATTTGATGGGATGATTATTTGCTCCCGAACGAGCTCTTGGGAACAAATCGAACCTTTCGCAAAATTTGCCCCTATTATTTCATGTGAAAAAATGAAGCACCCCCTCATTTCATCCATCTACGTAGATCATTATGAAGGTTTCCGTCTCGGTACTGCCTATTTACTAAGTAAAGGCCATGAAAAAATCGGAATTTGTTTAGCAAGAAAAACAAGTGTAAATTCCATGGAGCGCGAAAAAGCGTTCGCCGATACCCTTCGTAACGAAGGGAAAACGTTGCATCCTGAATGGATTTTCCACCAATGCTATACAATGCAGGACGGAGCACAAATACTCCATCGTATTTTAAATATGAAAAATCGTCCAACTGCTATTTTTACAGCGAACGATCAAGTTGCAGCTGGTTTATTAACAGAGGCTCGAAAACATGGTATTCGAGTACCTGAAGACCTTGCTATCCTTGGATTTGATAATCATGAAATTTCAAAGGCATTAGAAATTTCCACAATTGAACATCCCGGTCTCGCAATGGGCTCACATGCTTTTTCTTTATTCCATAAGCAGATCCAAAGCGAGCAAATTGTCGGCAGTGCAAAAGAACTTTCATTCCATTTAATTGAGCGAGAGACTGTCTAAAAAGAGCGTTACCTATAACGCTCTTTTTCAGCTCTTCACCTATTGACATTATATTTTTTATCTCATATAATGAACCTAACGAACGGTAGGTAGGGGATGAAAATGACAGCAAACCGCATTAAAGCTGTAGCACTTTCTCATTTCGCACGCTACGGCTATGAAGGAACTTCATTGGCAAATATTGCTCAAGAAGTTGGGATTAAAAAACCATCGATTTACGCACACTTTAAAGGAAAAGAAGAGCTATATTTCATATGCTTAGAATCTGCTCTTCAAAAAGATTTGCAGAGCTTCACAGGCGATATCGAAAGCTTCTCCAATTCGTCCACTGAAGAATTGCTTTTAAAATTATTAAAAGGTTATGCAAAACGCTTTGGTGAAAGTGAAGAATCAATGTTTTGGTTACGAACTTCTTATTTTCCGCCTGATGCATTTCGCGAACAAATTATTAATAAAGCAAATGTACACATTGAAAACGTCGGAAAACTTTTATTCCCTGTATTTAAAAGAGCAAGCGAACAAGATGAGCTGCATAACATTGAAGTAAAAGACGCCTTAGAGGCTTTTCTATGCTTACTCGACGGTCTTATGGTTGAACTACTATACGCAGGTTTAAATCGTTTTGAGACACGTTTAGACGCTTCTTGGAAAGTATTTTGGCGCGGACTTTCAAACTGACGGATTGCTCCTTTGCAATGCGTCGTTTTTAAGCCCTTTACCTAACGACTGGTAGGAAGGAGAAATGACATATGGCATGGATTTATGTAATCATCGCTGGTATTATTGAAATCTTTTGGGTGATTGGACTAAAAAAAGCGGAGGCACCACTTGAATGGGCTGGTGTCGCTCTATTAATTACAATTAGTTTCGTCTTATTATTTAGAGCTTATAAAGATTTACCTGTCGGCACTGTATACGCAGTCTTCACAGGAATTGGAGCTGGTGGAATCGTTCTTACAGAGATTTTCATCTTCGGAGAACCTTTCTCTATCGTAAAAGTTTTATTAATCGGTTTAATCTTCTTCGGAGTAATTGGTTTAAAACGAGTAACAGAAGAAAAAGACGCGAAGGAGGCCGCATAAAATGGCTTGGGTATTTTTAATTCTAGCTGGTATTTGTGAAATTATTGGTGTACTCTTTATGAAAGTAGCCACTGAAAAGAAAGGCTGGACACCAAAAGTTATTTTAATCGCTAACTTCGGCGTAAGCTTCTTCTTCTTATCTCTTGCAATGAACACGTTACCGATGGGGACTGCTTACGCGATTTGGACTGGAATCGGAACTGCTGGAAGTGCACTTCTAGGCATTCTCATTTTCCGAGAATCAGCGGATTGGCGTCGTCTTGCTTTCTTAAGCTGCATTTTATGCGGCGCTGTTGGCTTAAAACTATTAAGCTAACGTGAGGTGAATGTCATGTGGAAAGAAAAAGGGAAGCAACTGTTAGCATGGATTACACTCGGGATTGTCATTCTATTGCAAATCAGTTTTCATATAATAGAATGGTTGTTTCATAAAGTAGTATCCATTCTTACCTTCCTTCCTAGCATGGCACTTGAAATTGCATCTATTACTTGGTCAATTATTGCCTCCATTGCAATCGTCATTATATGGAGTATCGCCAAGCTATGGAATAAGTTATTTAAAAAGGACAGTACTTCTGAAAAAGAGTAACTGTCCTTTTTTGTATTCATTCAGATTTTCTATAAAAGTTAGATGCAATAAGACAAAGAAGACCAACTATGACAATACTTATACCAATTCCTTTATGCAAATTAGGAAACGGTGATGGTATGTCTGAATAAAAATTTGCTAATATGAGACCGATTGAAACGAAAAGTACCCCTATTCTATATAACCATTTTCTTTTGTTCATCATTCTCCTCTCCTAAAATTTTTCATACACTCCTTTCTTTTGGACATACTACCTAAAAAAGGAGTGAATAATATGCAAAATTCTATACATAAGCAAATCCTATTTTTATTTTTCCTATTTCTTATTCTCATCATCGTTTTCAGCTTTATATTACATACTCCGAAAGATGTACCAAATAGCGTTTCTTTTTATAAACTACTGCTCTCGTATTGTCGTTATTGAAGAAGGTGCCTTTTTTAAGGCACCTTTTAAAATTCTCTTTTTTCATATATTTTTACTGAAACGAAGATAGATGCTATGAACATGCATATTGAACCAATGAATAACAAGGTATTATATAATTGAATTTGTTCCAAGTTGATTTGAAACAAAACTTCTAAAACAACTATCGGTGCCATGAATATTACTATCGTAATAAAAATAGTTTTCTTATACCCTAGCCAAAAGGATATTGGTAATACAAAGCTTAAATACACTAAAATAAAGCTAATACTAGCAACTATTGTCGTTTCAATAAATTCAAATAAGTTAACCCCGCTCTTCATTCCCATCGTGAAACAACCGACCGTTACACTTATAAAAAGAATAATAATTGCTACTATATATTTCGCATACACAATTTGTTTTCTCAATATTGGGAAACTATTTACTATGACTTCACTCTCATTTTTACTATCTGCTTCAAATGTTTTTACTGTTGCCCCAATTGTAATAATTACTGACATAATTATGAACAGATTTTCCGTATCTGTTAAGGCCATATAAAAGAAAACTGGATACAATATATACCAAATTAAAAATTTCCATTGAATAATGAAATCTTTTAAAATTAGTTGCTTGATCATGTATTACCCCTCCTAATATGAAAATGCTCCTTCTATAACTCTGCCTCCTGAAACATTTTCATTGAGAGAAACATTGATATGACTATACTTACTAACACTCCAGTACCAAGAACACCCATTGCTAGTATAGCCTCTTGAGAGTGAAGTACTTTTAGCATAATTGTTTTATCACCAAAAATATTGCACATAAGGCCAATCATACCTGTTAAAGGCAAAACCATAATAACATTCAAAACAGAAGTAGCCTTATATCCTCCAATGTAATTAGCGGGTATCGTTACAACACAATAGATTAAAGTTGCTACTATTGCTGAAAATACTGCATATCCAGGCATACCTATATCTCTGTTCAATAGAATATTTCCTAATATTATGACTATAAAAGTTATACTCAAACCAGCCATAATAAATAATGAACTTGCAATATATTTAGCTATAACTATCTCTGTTCTCGTTATAGGCAAACTCACTAATATTTTTTCTGTTTTACTTTTCTCTTCATAATAAAAAGAAATATATATGATCGTACTGCATGTTATAAATAATCCTATTGCAATCCCCATGGGTTGGACTGGATTCCTAAAAACAGAGAAAATAGGTATTAAAAAATATAAAAGAAACATCTTCTTTTGCAAGAAAAACTCCTTCAAAATCAATTGCTGCATATAAATTCTCCTCTCTATAAATCACGTGCTCCGTAAATTTTAATTGTAAGAAACATAGAAGCGATATAAATACTAACTAATGTAATGGATCCAACTATAAATACACCAAGATGTAATGGATTCACAATCCAATCAATGAATGATGTCGTAGCGCTTTCTCCGTCACCAATAAACATTCCAATAATAACACCTATCCCAGCGGCTCCACCTGTAAATATTCCACGTACTACTTTTGATTTTGTCCCATAATAACTCGGGAATAATGCTGTAATATAAACTAAAGAATATACAGCACCTCTGACTACTACATACCAAGGAATTTCAATATACAAATTTGGATGATACACTCCAATATCACCAATGACGGCGATACCTCTTATAAGAAAAACAACTAGCATAGTAGAAATCATGCCACCTACAATGAATATTACACCCGAAATATATTTAGCAATAATGATATCCTTTCGTCCAACAGGTAAACTATTTATAATAACATCACTTTTATTTTTTTCATCCATCGCTATTAGTATCATAGAAGATGATATCGTTATGAGTAAGCAACTCATCGGAAATAACAATTCACCATCTGGATCTAATACAAAGAAAACAAGGGGCATAATAAAATACACTAACCACATAACCCGAAAAAAGAACAAATCTTTATAGATTAGCTGACGCATAGGCACCTCTCCCTTTCGCAGTGTAAACGATGATATCGTCTAATGTAGGCTTTTCTATTACAACCTCATTCCCAAACCAATCGATAATTGCTTGTTTATCCTTCGCTAAACCTTCGAAACCGAATTTATTTTTTCGTAATCCAACAAATAGTTCTTTTCCTTCTCGATCTAATAAATCATTGCTTCCCTTTACGATTACGTAGTTCTCCATTAATTCATCTTTTTCACCAGTAAATATAATTTCTCCATCGTTGATAAACGTAATATAATCTGCAATACGTTCTAAATCCGTTGTAATGTGGGTTGAGAATAATACAGATACTTCATCTTCCATTACAATTTCTTGCAACATATCAAGTAATTCACTTCGGACAACTGGATCTAATCCTGCTGTCGGCTCATCCATAATGATAAACTCTGCATGATGTGAAAGTGCGATGGCAATCGCAAACTTCATTTTCATCCCTTTAGATAGCTCTTTAATTTTTTTATACTTTGGAACTTGCAATCTTTGCATATACGATTGGTATTGATTTTCGTCCCACTTTTTATATAACGGTGCAATAATACGTTTCATTTGTTCACACGTTAAATCTTCGTAATAATGATTTTCATCATATACAAAACCAATATTTTGTTTTATGTCCTTTTCGGCTTTCTTATTGTCTTTGCCAAAAATTTTTATATCGCCGCTATCTTTTCTAATTAAATTCATAATCATTTTGATCGTTGTACTTTTCCCAGCACCATTTGGTCCGACAAACCCCATAATATATCCTCGTGGTAATGCAAAACTTATATTTTTCACTGCGAAACCTTCATAACTTTTACAAACGTTTTTTAACTCTAACATCTCTCTCATTCCCCCTTATATAAAAACGCAATCATCTGCTGCAATTCTTCAAGTGAAAGCTGCAATACTTTACTTTCTTTTACGATTTCTTCAGCCTTACTTTCCAATAGACGTAGCCGCTGTTCTTTTAATAGTTCATTATTTTTACGTGAAACATAAGTCCCCTTCCCAGCAACAGTTTCTATATATCCTTCTTTTTCAAGCTCCTCGTACGCACGCTTCGTTGTAATGACACTAATTTGCAATTCCTTCGCTAAGCTACGAATAGACGGTAATTGGTCTCCACCCTTTAAACCACCATTTAAAATAAGCTGGCTTAATTGTTTTCTTATTTGCACATAAATAGGGTCTTGGGAAGAATTCGAAATAATAATATTCATGTTTTCCTCCAGTGTGTGTATATACTGTATATACCTTATATACACAGTATATACACATCATCCTATTTTTGGCAAGAAAAAAAGACCAACATTTTCCTGTTGGTCTTTCGTATATGTATCACTTTTCAAAGCGATCTAACATCTCGTCTCTCATTCCGAAACTTACTACTGCAATTCCTATATACATAAACAGAAGGAATGCCGGATGAACCGTGTTGTACCAGCTGCTGTCAACGATTAAGTAAATCGTTAATGCCACAACAAGAACAAACGCTAAGATAAACATATAAAAGTGTCTTGTACTACCCATGATAAACTCCTCTCTTCTCACTTCACCATTCAACAGTTTATTTTATCGAATAATTCGATATGACTCAAGGTTAACTTTCTGTTATGTAATCAAGTTCCACCTTTACAATGTCCTCACATGCTATTGAAATGATTGTTCCTTGTTTATCAATCGCCGTCACTTCTCTATTATCCATTACACGATTTGCTACTCTTTCTAACACTTTCCCTTGGTCTCGATAGCAAAATTCTTTTACATCTTTAATTGTTTCTCCATTTTCTAAATGGTATACCATTCTATAACATCGATATCCCACACTTTCACCCCCGTCTTGCTCGTTTTTTCACATATACATAAAAATGAGTAATTTTTGCCTCATCACATCTTCTTAATTTCAATAAAATTCTAACAAAAATAAATACTTTTATCAAACCGACTTTTTCAACAAAACTACCTATAAAACTACACCTTTACACCATTAGGAAACAAAAAATATAATTTTTTAACATTTTCTTCACTATTTCTGCACAAATTCTCCATACAAAAAAAGAACCCGCCGCAGCGAGTTCTTCTTTTGTTATTCTAATCAAACTTGTACAGGAGCTGGCTTTGCATAACGTAAAACTGGTTTACGTGCAGCCATCGTTTCGTCTAAACGTTTAATGACTGTCGTATGCGGTGCTTCTTGTACAACTTCTGGATTTTCTTCTACTTCTTTAGCGATTTGAATCATCTTATCAATGAAACCATCTAATGTTTCTTTTGATTCTGTTTCTGTCGGCTCAATCATAATACATTCTTCCACATTTAATGGGAAGTAAATTGTTGGTGGATGGTAACCGAAATCAAGCAGACGTTTTGCAATATCTAATGTACGTACACCAAGTTTCTTTTGACGACGACCTGATAATACAAATTCATGCTTACAATGTCTATCGAATGGAAGATCGTAGAATGGCGCTAATCTTCTCATCATATAGTTCGCATTTAATACAGCATACTCAGTTACTGCACGCAAGCCATCTGGACCCATAGAGCGAATATACGTGTATGCACGAACGTTAATTCCGAAGTTACCATAGAATGGCTTCACACGACCAATTGCTTCTGGACGGTCGTAGTTGAAGTGATAACCATTTTCCGTTTTTTCTAAAATCGGTTTTGGTAAGTACGGAATTAAATCAGCTTTCACACCTACTGGACCAGAACCTGGGCCACCACCGCCGTGAGGACCTGTAAATGTTTTATGAAGGTTTAAATGCACAACGTCAAATCCCATATCTCCTGGGCGTGCTTGGCTTAATACCGCATTTAAGTTTGCACCATCATAGTATAACTTACCGCCTGCATTATGGACGATTTCTGCCATTTCTAAAATATTTTCTTCGAATAGACCTAATGTATTAGGATTTGTTAACATAAGTGCTGCTGTTTCTTCGTTTACAACACGTTTTAAGTCTTCTAAGTCAACAAGGCCATTTTCATTTGATTTTACTGTAATTGTTTCAAAACCAGCTACAGTTGCAGATGCCGGGTTCGTTCCGTGAGCAGAGTCAGGTACAATTACTTTCGTACGGTTAAAGTCACCATTCGCTTCATGGTATGCACGAATTAACATTAAACCTGTCCATTCTCCGTGTGCACCAGCTGCTGGTTGTAAAGTAACAGTATCCATACCTGTAATTTCAATTAAATGCTCTTGTAAGTCATACATTAATTCCATTGCACCTTGTACTGTCTTTTCATCTTGCAGTGGATGAATATTTGCAAATCCTGCGAAACGAGCTACACTCTCATTAATTTTCGGATTATATTTCATCGTACAAGATCCAAGTGGATAGAATCCAGAATCAACACCGTGGTTACGGTTTGAAAGTGCTGTATAGTGGCGCATAATATCAAGTTCAGATACTTCTGGTAGCTCTGCATCTTCTACTCGAATATAATCGCTCTCAAACACATCTTCTAGTTTCACTTCTTCTACATCTAATTTGGGTAAGCTATATCCTATGCGTCCTTCTTTACTCACTTCAAAGATAAGTGCTTGGTCTTGGTTCTTCATTGGATAGCCCCCATTTCGTTTACAAGTGTGTCAATTTCCTCTTTTGTACGAAGCTCAGTTACTGCTACAAGCATATGGTTTTCATGCTCTTTATAATCACGGCCTAGATCGTAACCACCGATAATATTCTTTTGTAATAATGCATCGTTTACTTCTTTCACTGGACGTTTGCAATCTACAACAAACTCATTGAAGAATGGTCCAGCAAATGTTACTGTGAAGCCTTTCGCCTCAAATTGACGTTTTGCATACTGTGCTTTAGAAATGTTTTGACGTGCCATTTCTTTCACACCTTGTTTGCCAAGTGCCGTCATTGCAACAGAAGCTGCTAATGCATTTAACGCTTGGTTTGAACAAATATTAGACGTCGCTTTATCACGGCGAATATGCTGTTCACGTGCTTGTAACGTTAATACAAATCCACGTTTACCATCTGAATCTACAGTTTGTCCAACAAGACGTCCTGGAATTTTACGCATAAATGCTTTCGTTGTTGCAAAGTAACCACAGTGCGGTCCACCAAACTGCGTTGGAATACCGAATGGTTGTGCATCACCGATTACAATATCAGCACCAAATTTCCCTGGTGGTGTTAATGCGCCTAATGATAATGGATTTGAAGAAACGATAAATAATGATTTTTGTTGATGAACGATTTTTTCAATATCAGCTAATTTTTCAACTTGTCCGAAGAAGTTTGGATATTGAACGATTACACAAGCAACTGTATCATCTACTTCACTTTGTAATACGTCTAAATCTGTTACACCATCTTTATGATTAATTTCAACAACTTCAAGATTTTGACCTTTTGCATACGTTTCAAGTACTGCTCTTGATTCTGGATGAACCGCGCTAGATACAAGAATTTTCTTTTTGCGAGTATGGCCAGCTGCTAACATTGCCGCTTCAGCTAAAGCTGTACCCCCGTCATACATAGAAGAGTTTGCTACATCCATTCCTGTTAATTCACAAATCATTGTTTGGAATTCAAAGATTGCTTGTAATTCCCCTTGTGAAATTTCCGGTTGGTATGGTGTGTAAGCTGTATAAAATTCTGAGCGAGAAATAACATGATCTACAATTACTGGAGCATAATGATCGTATACGCCTGCTCCTAAGAAAGAAGCGTATTCTTTTAAGTTAGCATTTTTACTAGCCATTTGAGATAGCTCTTTTAAAAGCTCTGGCTCTGATTTTGCTTCTTTAATTTTTAAATCCCCTTTAAAACGAACACTCTCTGGAATATCAGAGAATAATTCATCGATCGTTTGAACGCCGATCGTTTGTAACATTTCTTTTTTGTCTTCTTCTGTCATTGGAAGATAACGATGCAACATGAAATCTACCCCTCTCCCCGTTACTTTGAACGTTTGTAAAATGGTGTTGGAACAACTACTGCTTTGACGCGTTTATTACGAATTTCAATTTCTACTTCTGTATCAACTGCTGCGTATTTTACATCAATTAGTGCTAAACCAATGCTTTTCTTTAACGTTGGAGATTGTGTACCACTCGTTACTTCCCCAATTTTTTCTTCACCAATAAATACAGGGTAATGCGTACGAGGAATTCCACGTTCGATTACTTCGATGCCGACTAATTTACGAGGCGCACCGTTTTCTTTTTGCTCTTTTAACGTTGCTTTTCCAAAGAAGTCTGCTTCTTTATTTGTTTTTACCGCAAAGCCAATTCCAGCCTCAATCGGTGTAATATCTTTTGATAATTCTTGTCCATAAAGTGGTAATGTTGCTTCGAATCGAAGTGTATCACGAGCACCTAAACCACATGCTTTTAAGCCCTCTTCTGCTCCAACTTCAAGAAGTTTCTCCCAAAGTTTTGCAGCATCTTCACTCTTACAGTAAATTTCGAATCCATCTTCACCTGTGTAACCTGTACGAGATACAAGTGCTGGAATTCCATCTACAAGAATATCGTTTTTAAATTTAAAGAACTTAATTTCTTTCAAATCTTCTGACACAACTTTTTGTAAAATGCCTTCTGCTTTTGGTCCTTGAATTGCAAGCTGTGCAACTTCACTAGAAACATTGACTACTGTCGCATCGCCAATTACATGACTTGCTAACCATTCGTAATCTTTCTCGATATTTGATGCATTGATTACTAATAAATAGTCTTCTTCACCACGTTTGTAGATTAATAAATCATCTACTGTACCACCATTTTCGTAGCACATAGCTGTATATTGTGCGCCCCCTACCTTTAAGGTAGATACGTCATTTGTAACAACACGTTGTAAAAATGCTAAACTATCTACACCTTTTACTTCAACTTCTCCCATATGAGACACGTCGAACAAACCTGCAGCTGTACGTACAGCTTCGTGTTCTTCTTTAATGCTTGAAAATTGAACTGGTAATTCCCAACCACCGAAGTCGATTGTTTTCCCACCATACTTCGCGTATACATCAAATAACGGTGTACGTTGTAATGTAATCATGCTCTCTCCCCCTTATGCTTTGACAAATCAATAAAAGTTGCTTCCCTTTTCTAAACATTTTCATTCTGAAAAGATAGGATATACGGAATCTCATTATATTTTTTTATGAAAGCGTAAATAAAAAATCACTTTCTTGGATAAAATACGAAAGATTCCACACATTTCACACCATTATCCTAACATCATTCGCTATATTTCATCAATATTCTAGCATAAAAAATAATTTAGAATTTTTTATGTTAAAACACAATAAATACAGCTTTTGAGATTTAATACTTTATTATTGTCTATCATATAGCCTTTAATAACGATAATTATGCCTTCTTTTAAGGCAAATCATCATACATTAAAAAATAATTACTTTAGTTTACAAAAGGTGGGAGAGTCGTAATGAATGTCGATATTTCCGTAGATCGGACGTGGCAAAACAATTTTTTAAATAGAATTGATGAAGATGGTCCTTGGACAAACTGGGATTTATATCACTTAGCTTATGAAACAGAAAAATCGTTACTTGTTCCTACTTTTGATGGACTACAAGCACCGAAGCATTTATCCCATTTCACGCCGCTTCCGCATCAATTAGAAGTCGCTCAAAATGTGATTGAACAAATGAACGGTAAAGCGATTCTAGCAGATGAAGTAGGTCTTGGAAAAACAATCGAAGCTGGACTTATTTTGAAAGAATATATGGTCCGCGGGCTTGTGAAAAAGGTACTTATACTTGTCCCAGCCTCTCTCGTATCACAATGGGCATACGAGCTGAATACAAAGTTTTTCATTCCCGCTGTAGCACAAAAGAAAAGCTACTCGTGGGAACAAGCTGACGTAATCGTATCATCAATTGATACTGCAAAACGTTCACCACATCGCGATATCGTGTTGAACTTAGAATATGACCTTATTATTATCGATGAAGCACATAAACTGAAAAATAATAAAACAAAAAACTATGAATTTGCACAACGATTAAAAAAGAAGTTTTGTTTATTACTAACCGCTACTCCTGTTCAAAATAAAATTGATGAAATTTTTAACCTTGTTTCTTTATTAAAGCCAGGACATTTAGGCAATCAATCCAACTTTGAAGAATATTACGCTTCCAAAAATCGTTCAGCCGAATCAGATGAAGACTTAAAAGCTCTCATTAACAAAGTAATGGTGCGAAATAGACGACATAATACCGGTATCGATTGGCCGAAGAGACATGTACGTACAATTTTTGTTGAGTTTAATGAACAAGAACAAGCTCTATATAATGATATCGAAAATTGGCGAGGGCAAGACGCCTTCACATCTGCTTTCTCATCGTTAACTTTAAAAAGGGAAGCGTGCAGTAGCCGTGAGGCTGTTTACTATTCATTGAAAAAGCATGTAGAAAAAAGACAGAAAGAAAATGAACATTATATAAAAGATCCACATATCGATGTGCTAATGGACAAAATTAATCATATTCCTTTCAACTCGAAAGCAACTAAAGCTCTAGAGCTTATAAAAGAAATTGACGATAAAGTCGTCATTTTCACGGAATACCGAGCATCACAGATGTACTTACAATGGTTTTTACAACAACACGGTATTTCTTCTGTCCCATTCCGCGGCGGATTTAAACGCGGGAAGAAAGATTGGATGAAGGAACTTTTCCAAAATCGTGCCCAAGTGTTAATTGCAACGGAAGCTGGCGGAGAAGGCATTAACTTACAGTTTTGTAGCCATATGATCAATTATGATTTGCCATGGAATCCAATGCGTCTTGAGCAAAGAATCGGACGTATTCACCGTCTCGGTCAAAAGAATGATGTCCATATTTATAACTTAGCTACAAAGCATACTGTTGAAGAACATATTCTGAAACTGTTATATGAAAAAATCAACTTATTCGAGCGTGTTATCGGTGAACTCGATGAAATTTTAACGAGAATTAATATGAAAAACATCGACACACACATTCAAGAAATTTTCGCGCAATCAAAAAGCGAAGGTGAAATTAGAATTAAGATGGAAAACTTAACATCTATTATCGACTTTGCGAAACGAAATGAAGCTGAGGTGCAAGGCTATGCAGCAACATGAAATTCATAATTACTTATACAATTTCTTTGAGGCGAATAACTGTGAAATTTTAGAACGTTCTCCTCATTTATTAGATGTACAGTTAACAATTGAGATGGATAAATTATTAATGAATCGCCCTTTTTATTGGCACTATCTTGAGAAAACAGGAGGCGTACCGAATCCGATGCGCCTTACTCTTATTACAAATCCAGAAAATGAAGAAAATGATGGTGAGCTTATTCACTACGGTTCACCACGTCTACATCAAATTTTCCAAACGACAAAAGAATTAGGCTCAT
Organism: Bacillus sp. 22475; assembly: GCF_052044835.1. Lineage (NCBI taxonomy): Bacteria > Bacillati > Bacillota > Bacilli > Caryophanales > Bacillaceae > Bacillus > Bacillus sp. 22475. The sequence goes on from NZ_JBQENW010000002.1 coordinate 269,661, forward strand.
ACATACGTTTATATGAGGATGTAAGACATAATGGGGCAACACATACACCGCTCCACCCTTGGCTCGGTATTAATATAAAAGTTTCCTATCAATGTGATCGAAAAAAAGACATCCTTCACTCGATTGGTATTCATCTCATTTCTGGAACAATGATGGCAAACTTTCATGAAACATTAACAAACATTAAACTTACACCAAAAATACCTGATTTTTGTTTTACGCTCTCGCCCATCATTAAACCTCAAAGTGGTTTACAACGCATAGAAGACGCTTTAAAAAATATAATTGCAGAAGATGACCATACGTGGGCAAAAGAAGCAAGAGTGCGTTGGAATCATGATTTAGACCTTTTAAACCGTTTTTATGAAGAAAGTGACGAACTTCCTGAGAGCTATGAAATTGAAAAACAAGCTCTGCAAGAACAGTATGAACCACGTATTACAGTGCAAATTATTAACGGTGGACTCTTTTATGTTACCGCGAATCATTTTCTATCAAAATAAAGCTCCTTCTGCTTTAGAAGGAGCCTCTTTTGAGCTATTTTCTACCCTACTCGCTATCACCACTACGCTCTTGCTGTTTTTTCTGTGCCATACGTTTCTGCTGTGCACGATCCTTTGCGCTCACATGATTTGCATCAGTTGGAAGATTTTCTTTCGAACGTCCAATTCCATTGCTCATCTTTCCCACTCCTTTTTGCGTTTTTCAAAATACATGTTTATTTTCAGCTAGAGTTACAATCCTTATACAAAAAAATAAGAGCAGCCATTGGCCACTCTTACTCGCTCACATATTTTTGAAACATATCATGGATGCCTTTATTTACTAGGTTCGAGATCTGCTCGTCAGATTTATTCGGATAACGATCACGCAATCTGATAGATGCCTTCACCATTAAATTTTCTAATACAGAACGGCCACCTTCTCCATAAATAATTTCAGCATATTTAACAAGCCTTCCATCCTCTACTGTTGCTGGATTATGATTGAAGAAAAATTTACTCATTGTCTCCACCTCTCTCTTTTGATAACGTTTACATTTATATAGATTATTTATGTTATTTATTTCACAATATTGTATGCATGTATATTTAATTAGTTTCATTATAAAGCAACATATCGATAGTAAATATGTGATTTTCCGTCCATTTTGTGAACAAATTAAAAATGAAAGCGTTTCCTTTATTATATACTAAAAAAACTTACTACGCTAGGGGCAATTTTTTCAATCTACTACCCCCTCGAAAATTGATATATTTTTTCTTTTCCCATTAAACCTTATACAATTTTCAGAAATTATATTATAAAATATATGTATGACTTAAGGAGGCTTTGTATGAATCAAAATAAAAAAGCTATATTAGATCTTGTCTTTTATCTCGTAATCCCATTCCTCATTTGGAAATTTGCAAAACCTTATATCGATCCTTATTACGCGATGTTACTTTCCTCTGTTCCGGGGATTATTTATACACTGTATACCTTTAAAAAAGAAAAACAGTTTAACGTGACAGGGTTCTTTATTTTAATTACACTCATTTCTAATACAACGGTAGATTTATTATCTGGGTCAGCTGAACGAATGTTGTGGAATGATGCATATTATCACATCGTACTCGGTATTATCGTCATCTGTACAATTTTCATAAAAAAACCACTCATGTTATATTTCGCTGCGGATATTGCAGCGCTGCAAGGCCATGACCGCGATAAAAGTCGTGAGCTTTATCGTGATAGTCGTATATATCCAGCACTGCAATATTTAACGTTATTTTTCGGGCTGCAATTTATATTAAAAAGCTTTTTAAAAATTTATTTCATCTCTGTTTTTGGTGTAGATGGCTATGGTGAAATGAGAGCGATTATGACCGCTGTAGGCTGGGGCATTTCTATTTGTATCGGAATAGGATTTGTATGGGTGAACAATAAAATACATGCCGTTACGGAAGAACAAGAATCCGTGCAGTAAATAAAAATCCCCTAGTGTAATACGACACTAGGGGATTTTTGGTTTGCTAGACATATGACTAAAATTCAACTTGATTTTTTTCTTTTACTTTTTACATTTCGGTAAAACAAAGCAGCACTCAGCGGCATAACACCAAACCACTTATTCATAAATGGCTCTTTTTCAGCACGGCGTTGTTCTTTCTTTTGTTTTCGATCTTCTTTTGGAGCATCCATATACGACACAAACTGCTGCGTCACAAAGCGAACATAATCATTAGTAGACATATTATCATCACCTCTACTTGATTAGTATGTCCACTTTTTTATACATTAATCTTTTCCTTTAATTCATTCATAATTTGCTTTACAGACTTATTTGTCGTATCGATATGAATGTGAGCCTCTTCATAATAAGCTCGGCGTGATTCAAATTTCGTTACAAATGCATCTATATCTTTCTTTTGAAATAGTGGACGTGTCGTATCTTCACTAAGCCTTTCTGCAATTACATGCGGATCACAATATAAATACACGACAGTTCCGTTCTCTTTCATCCACTTGCGATTTTCCGCTCGTTCAATAATTCCCCCACCAGTTGTAATAATGACATTATGGACTGGTAGCGCACGTAACATTTCGCTTTCATATTCCCGAAAAGCCATTTCGCCTTCTTCGGCAAAAATATTTCGAATTGCCTTCTCTTGCTTCTCTTCGATTTTTTGATCAGTATCTACAACATCCATTTGAAGTTCTTTACTTAACGCTTTTCCAATTGTTGTTTTCCCCGCTCCCATGTAGCCGGTTATGTATATAGATTTCATTTTCTGTCCTCTCAATCGTCATTTATTAATTGTTATTATAACGAAAGATGCTACTTTGTTTAATAAAAAAACGTTTTGTTCTTATACTATAAAGAACAAAACGTAACACTCGCTTTTACTTATAAGTACCTCTTCTCACCCACTGCGTTGCAATCCATTTCTCGCCTTTCGTTACAGGTGCCCCTCCGTGTAACGTAAGCTCATTTAGTGATTGATCTTGATAAAAATACTCAAAGTATACTGCCATTCCCTTTCTAGGGTGTACAGAAAGATTTAATTTCGGGAAGTACGTTTCCCCGCCTTCTTCTACATCATTTAAGTACATTACAAGCGTACTAATACGATTGTTAGCAGCTGATCTACTATGTTCCGCAAAATAATCATAGTGTGCTTTATATTGTTGATCCACTTCATAATTTAAAATGTGCAATCCTTCACCATGCGACGCAGGAACATTCATGATAGATGAAATTCGTTTTTCAATCTTTAAAGTAAGTTCACTGTCTTCCAAAAATGCACCGCTACTTGTTCGAATATCATTTACATCACGTGATGAACCAATTTTAGAACGCTCCATTTTATTTTTAGACATTTCAATCAATTCATCGCACTCTTCATCACTCAGTACATTTGCTAATACGACAATAAGAGGTTCTTCGAATTTTGAAATAATGTGTATTACTCTATCTTCTGTCATAATCGTATTTCCTTTATGATCAAAAATAGTTTGTTCCTTATTTTCACCTATTTGATTGTTGTTTGTCATTTCCCTATTCTCCCTAAAAATAATGATTGGATAGCATGAATATATCACATTCTTTCTACCTTTCTCTTTTTTGAGAAAATTTAAACTTTTAATCATTATATTTATCCATTTCTTCTAAAAAATCAATTCAATTTACAATAGAAATCCCTGGTTTTTCTTCGTATTTTTTACATATTATCCTTCTATCCAATCGACTATTTTTCCATCCTTTTTTCTATACCGAAAGCTCACCGTATAGAAAGCTTCCTGTTTGAGTGTACACTGCAACGCAACGAGAATTAAATCATTTTCAAAGATATAATTTCCACTCACTTCTCCCTTTTCATACTGAAAGAAAAATGCACCTTCTTTTTCTTTTTGCTGTAAGTCTTTTTTTATATCTGTAATAGATCGGTTAAGTAGTTCATCCAGTAAAAACTTTTGTTCTATTTCTATATAAAAATTTTTATCTGTAAACAACATATTTGTTTCGTATATAAAAAAAGAAGTTAATAAAATAAGAAAGATAATCGTTCCAGGCATTGTAAACCCATTTTGCCCTCTCATACATTCATTTCCATTTTACTATATCGCATAACTACACCTTCATATATTTTTCCGCTAGTATCTTTCAAATTTATAATGAGTACATGAGGTGTTAGTTTGTAAGAAACCGTTCCAATATTTTGTAAAACAACTTCCCTCCCGCGCCTATTTACCTTTCTTATAAGACGACTATTCTCTTTTTCATACGATACTTCACTCCCATTACGCGATTGGAATCGTAAAACACTTTCTCCATTTTCAAATGCTAGCTGTTCTCCAGATGATACTTCACGAAACTCCAATTGCATTTGCCCTAAATACACATCCCACTCCCAATCATTTAATCCTTTTGACTGTTTATTTTCCATTTCAATGAAATGTAGGCGGGGAAAGAGCAAAAAAAAATATTGATAATAGAAACAGACATACAATCATTTCTATTAATGAAAAACCAAATTCTAATTTATTTTTTCTCCTACATAAAAGCATTGTTCCATCACTCTGTCTTTCACATCTCTCCACATGGTACAAACTTCATTGCCTCCCCAATATGTGTAATACACAATTCCATTTATATTCTTTTCTATTATTCGCTTTTCTTCATTTCCATACATATATATAATTGCTTCCTTTTTTAATAATCCAGATGCCTTATAACGAATTTGTATATTTTTTCTTTCTTGCATAACTAATACTGTTTGCGGTAGTAGTAACGATACAGCCATCATTAAAACACTTAACGATACAATCATTTCAGCCATTATGGATCCTTTTTGACATTTCACGATACGTAAATCTCCCTCTTCCAAGCTGAAATACAATTTCATATTTATAATTTCGATATGAAATTATAATCGTACCACCTCTATTAATATTTCCACTTGGATTATATGTCATCGGATTTGGAAACGTATGCAAATCAATTTGTATATCTTCTTCATACTCTCGCTTGACGATATAATACTTTGTACCTGACTCTTTTATAGCATACATATTTCTATCTTTATGCCAACGTAATGTATAGTGCTTTTGACGATTTATCGCTAATTGCTGCATATACAAAATATCATTTGAAAACTGTCTCAAAAATTGTTCAACTTTTTGTCGCTCGTATAAGGAATGAACACTAAAATACGTAACTATACTTAATACAGAAATAGCAAATAAAACGAGTAACATTTCTAAAAAAGTAAACCCCTGTTGTTTCACAATGCCCTAATTGATACTGCGCCATCATCTGAAATATGAATAGATTCGCCATTCGGGCACTTATCAGTTGTAATATACTTTTCATCTGTCAGTTCTTTTAACGATGGAATTTTATTATGTTGTAATTGATATACTTGTATTTGCGCTTCTATAGATTTCACGTAAGCTGCACACCCTTTTCCTTGGACCGATGAGCGCTGTGTAACTACATTCGGAATAATTAATAGTAATAATATAGTTATGACAACCATTACTAATAGCATCTCTAACAGAGTAAATCCTTCCTCATTCTGCATACAAATGCCCCCTAAATAGAATTCATCATTTGAAACATCGGCATAATCATCGCTAAATACATAAGGACAACGATTCCTCCAATACATGTAAATAAAATAGGCTGAATGATAACTAACATATGTTTAATTTTCCGTTCCATCTTTTCCATAATAAGATCGCTATAGTCACCTAATTCAATCGCTAAATTGCCGTTTGCTTGTCCATGCGTAATAACATAAGAAAGTTCTTTCTCGTAATACCCACTTTTAGCAACGATAGATTGTAACTGTTCTCCTCCAATTAATTGTCTTTCAATCCGGCTCGCTTCATATTGAAAGAACGGATGATATCTTTGCTCCATCATTATTGTTAAAGCTTCGCATACTGATAGTCCACCATTTAATAAACCACTCAACTGAGTAGCAAAATAATGTGAATGCTTTAAAATAAGAAATGTTTTGATGAGGGGCATACGAAGCATGATTTTTACCTGTCTAATATGTGGAAGTTTCCTAAAATACAACATATACAAACTACATCCAATAATAACAGTTAAAATAGCGGTTAAAATAATGTAAGGTAGCAGTTTTATTGCACTTAAAATTTGTTCTGTAAGTAGTGGTATATTAGAACCGAACGAACTATAAACCATTTCAACCTGAGGTAATAAAATGAGGTTGAAAATAAAAAGCATGATTAGTAGAAAAAACATCAAAAACATAGGATACTGCATGATTTTCATCATGTCTCTCCTATACTTATCTTTCTTATAAAGAAGTGCACTTCCTTGTTGCAAAGCAAAAGAAATATCACCATGTTGCTCGGCATAAAATAAATAACTTAACATGTCCTGATGAAACTTTAACTGATGAAAAGAATCGTGTAGACTTTTCCCATCTTTTAACCCCTCAATCATGCGCTGCAATTGTACTTTCTTTTCTACAGGTAATTGAAACTGTAAAAATTCTAATGCTTGTAAAAGAGAGTAGCCTTTTTCTAATAATTCTCCTAAACGTTTCAACAATACTACTTGATCACTTAAACTCCAAGTTTTCTTAAACATAAACATCATCTTCTAAAAAACCTAAAGCATATCCTTTTCGTATTGACGATTCTAAAGTCTCATGTGTGTAAGTAACACATTCTCCATCTGCTTCTTTAAGCGCTTGTTTTAACTCATATCCATATAGTAGCTCATAAATGCTTGCTTGCCTTACTTGCCTCATTGATTTACATAAAGTTGAGCACTTTCCTCTGCAAAACGGACACTTCAATTCGACAAGTCGCTGTGCAGCTACAGCCAATAAAGACTGTTCAATCTCTTGCCTCGTTATACCATAATCCATGAAACGAATGATTGCTCCTTTCGCATCATTCGTATGCAGCGTTGTCATGACTAAATGTCCTGTCAAACTTGCTCTTATAGCTATTTTTGCTGTTTCTTCATCACGGATTTCACCGACTAAAATAATATCTGGATCATGACGTAAAATAGCCTTTAATCCTGTTTCATATGTGAGACCCGCTTTTTCATTTATTTGAATTTGTAATACATCGTCACTTCTTTTTTCAACCGGATCTTCAAGTGTAATGATGCGACGTGTTTTCTTTTTTCTAATTACCTCTAATAATGCATACATTGTCGTTGTCTTCCCAGAACCAGTCGGTCCAGTAAACACGAGTAGCCCCTGTGAATAGCGTAAAAACGAGAGTAGTTTTGCTGCCGTACTTGGAAATAACGAAAGATGTGATAAGGGCTGCACAGATGCTTGTAAATGAAGGCGAATAACGAGACTTTCTTGATATACTGTTGGAAGTGTTGAAAGGCGTAAATACACTTCTTGTCCATCAATTTGCAAATACAACGAGCCATTCTGTGGCTTCCGTTTCTCTCCTATGTCCATAGATGCTAAAAATTTAAAATGTGAGACAAGTTTTTCTCCAAACTCCTTTTCAATACAATGTCTCGTCATTAAATCTTTTCCTACACGTAGTTGCACCGCTACATCCTTCTGCCGGGGCACAATATGTAAATCTGACGCTTGTACCCTACACGCTTCTTTTAAAATTGTATTCGCAAAAATTTCAATCCCATTCATCACTTTTCCCTCCTCACTATGTATATAGCATGAAAACATGCACAATAAAAATTTGGAATTTTGTATTTTTACTAGAGTAAAAAGGAAAAATATGTTTGTGAAATTATGAACAATTTCCGAATTATTGTCTGAAATTACCTATACTCATGTTTATCTGTATTATAATGTTATTATCTTGGATAAAGTGATAAAGGTGGAGATCCTCATGGAACAAGCTTTAAAAATTACAGGTGTTTTAGCTGACCCAACTCGTTATTACATTTATAAATATATTTCGCAAAAACATAGTTACGTAACTGTACAAGAAATTGCAGATGAATTTGATATTCATCCAAACGTAGCACGTTTACATTTATCTAAATTAGAAGATGTTCATATGCTTAAATCGGAAACAAAAAAAACTGGAAAAGGCGGAAGACCAAGCAGATTATATGTCTTATCTGAAGATGTTATTCAATTGCAATTTCCATTCCGTGATTATCAATTGTTAGCAAGAATAGCATTTAATTCTTTACTTAGCCTTGGCGCTGCTGGTGAAAAAGCGCTATACGAAACAGGAAAACAATTCGGGGCCGAATTAATGCAACAACATATGCAACGTTTAAATGTGAGTGAAGATGCTTTAACAGTAGAGCAAAAAGTTCAAATTGCAAAAGAAGCTTTCTCAACAGCCGGCTTATCACCTGCATTTGAATTAAGTGCAGATGGAACAAAAATTTTCTATGATGTACACAATTGTCCATTTAAAGAAGTTGCTGTTCATCATCCAACTGAAATTTGTAACATGCACGGAGATATGATGAAAGGAATTTTTGAAATCCTATTCCCTAACATGGAATTAACTCGACATGATAGTCTATTAGATGGATGTAAATCTTGTAATTATAAACTAACAATTTAATTTCTCATATAAAAAGAAGCCAATAATAATTGGCTTCTTTTTATATGAACGAATATTTACAATAGTAAGAAAAATAAACTATAATGAAAAGAGGTTTTACTTTTTCTAGAAAAGGAGGGAAATGGCATGGATCGCATGTTTCGCGTTCTCGGCTTTTGGACTGGAATTTTCTCGGTTATGTTTTACGTAGGAGATATGCAACAGGCTGCACTACTATTTTTAGGACAAACAGGTTTCTTCGTACTCTTAAGCTATTTAAAATTGACAGAGCGTATGTATATATACGTATTCGGGGCATATTTAACTGTTTTCTTCATAGGATTTACATACTACACGACATTTTTACTTGTCCCTGGGGCTGGACATTAAAAGATGGCATTTTGCCATCTTTTTTTTAATCCCGGAATTTCCTAGTTGACTTATAGGTTTTATTACCTTATATTCTATATAACAGATTGGAATTAGGGGGAATCAACATGAATACACTGCTTGTCGGAATTAACGTTGCAGTCATGCTCATCTTAGTTGGCGTATTATATTATATGCAACGTAAGCATGTATCTTTTAATAAACGTGTATTTACCGCTTTAGGAGTCGGAATTTTATTCGGTCTTATATTACAATTCATTTATGAGCCAACTTCTAAAGTAATTATGGAATCAAATACTTGGTTTGGCTTAATCGGTAACGGTTATGTGAAATTACTCCAAATGATCGTTATGCCACTTATTTTAGTATCTATTATTTCAGCATTTACAAAATTACAGTTAACGAAAAACCTTGGTAAAATTAGTGGTCTTATTATCGGAATTTTAATTCTTACTACAGGAATCGCTGCAGCTGTCGGTATCGCTGCAAGTGCAGGATTTGATGTATCTGCAACAGGCTTGCAACAAGGTGATGCAGAATCTGCTCGTCTGAAACTAGTTGAAGAAAGATTTACTTCTATTGAAAAGACAACAATTCCAGATAAATTATTAGAGCTATTACCTACAAATCCGTTTCTTGATTTAACAGGCGCTCGTCCAACATCAACAATTTCTGTCGTAATATTTGCAGCCTTTATCGGCATTGCCTTTATAGGTGTAAAAAGAAAATATCCAGAACAAGCAGAGCTATTTAAGAAAATGCTTGATGCTGTATATGCAATCGTAATGCGTATGGTAACATTAATTTTACGCCTTACTCCATACGGCGTATTAGCTCTTATGGCAAAAACAGTTGCTGGTAGCGATATAAATGCTATTTTAAAGCTTGGTAACTTCGTGTTAGCCTCTTATGTAGCACTTATCGTAATGTTTATCATTCACTTATTATTAATTGCATTGTCTGGTTTAAATCCAATTCAATATTTGAAAAAAGTGTTCCCTGTACTAACTTTTGCATTCACATCTCGCTCTAGTGCTGGTGCGATGCCATTAAATATTGAAGCTCAAAAAGAAAAGCTTGGTATCTCCGAAGGAATTGCAAACTTCGCAGCTTCATTTGGGGTATCTATCGGACAAAACGGTTGCGCAGGTATTTATCCAGCAATGCTTGCAATGATGGTCGCTCCAACTGTAGGAATTGATCCATTACAACCACAATTTATTTTAACTTTAATCGCTGTTGTTGCTATTAGCTCATTCGGTGTTGCCGGAGTTGGTGGCGGTGCAACATTCGCAGCTTTAATCGTACTATCTACAATGAACTTACCAATCGGTATTGTTGCTCTAGTTATCTCAGTTGAGCCATTAATCGATATGGGTCGTACAGCTCTTAACGTAAGTGGTTCTATGACAGCAGGTCTTATTTCAAGTAAATGGCTTGGTGAATTAGATCAAGATACGTACAATCAAGACGATACAAAAACTGGTGAAATTGCTTCATAATGAAAGAAAGACGCTAACATACAATTGTTAGCGTCTTTTTTATTCCGTTCCCTCTTTATAGATCTTATCTTGAGAATTATCACTCCAAGTATTCTTTTAATTGCTCTTTTAACTCTTCCTCAATCTCATAACAAGATTCATCAGCGAGTTCTCCTACTTTCTTACTACCCAAAATGTTTGATTGAATTGGCATTCCTAAAAAGATTCTTTCACATTTCCAAATTGGAATATTGTGAAATTTAATCATCTCTTTTTCTTCATCTAATATAGCTATAGCAACTGTTGAATAATAACCCACCTCAAAGGGATTCTCTTTTTCTCTTGCAAATCCCATATCTAATTCCATGTTTTTTTCTATGTATAAATGCGAATACTCTTTATACAATTTAAGTGACATTCGCTCTATTTCCTTCTCCATACATTAAATGTTCTCTTTTAACTCCAACGTAAACTCCTGTTCTTTATATTTCATTTTCGCCTCCTTAAACATAGAAAAAGAGAATACAATAATATATTCTCTTTCCTCAAATATATTTCATTATCTCACAGCCCGTCCTTTTCACAAATAACCATTTTGTTCGCACCATTTATGAAATTGTCCTACGTCTACTCCAACTAACACGATATCCTTTAGCTCTACATCAATAATTTGTTCTCCAATTACAATAGCAAACTGCGATGCTAATTTTGTCTCGTTTTTCTTTACAATTCCAATTCGGTTCCGATGCGGTCCATCTTTTATATATGCTTTTTGTCCTACAATATCAAAGTTCAAGATTCTCACCTCTTTTACTGCGCTCAAATTGGAAATACGATCTCCACCTCGGAAAATTTCCTTTCATTGCACTATTTCTCTATATATATGACGAAACAATAAAAGAGTCCTTCCTTCTTTACAATTATTTTTTCTTTGTTTCATTTTTGTGATTGAAACGTAAAGTTTATAATAAAATACACTTGGAAGCGCTTTCTGTGTAATTTTTTATGTTATAATATAAAAGTAGAACTTCGTAAAGAGGGTTAAAAAAATGAATACAAAAATGATTAAAAAAGTAATTGAAGCATTAAAAGTATATGGCTTTCAGGATGTATCATTCTGTGACAAAACGAGGCAATTTTTATTTCATAACGAAACCGATATTATGAGCGGCTATGCAGAAATAACATATAGTAGTCAATTTGAAAAATTCAACGTACAAATTCATCCAATTGAAACACATCACCAAGCAGAGTTACAAGAGGTTGAAAGACATATACAAGCTTGTATAAGAAAAGTGGAATATTTAAACGCACTTCTTACCGGGCAGACAAAACTAGATGATAAAATTATTATTATGTAAAAAAAGAACGTGATTGAATCACGTTCTTTTTTCATTATATGTTCATCTTTTCCTTTAGTTGTAATCCTGTAACAGATTCTAATACATCCATCGATTCTCCAAATGTCATATCAAAAATTGTATTGTCCTCTATGTACGGAAACTGTCTGAAACGCTTTTCTAACACCTTTACAGCATCTGATGTAAAGTTTGCACTATCAATGCCAAATTCTGTTTCAAGAAGAACGATCCAATCTAACACATGAAAACCTAATCCATTGACGAATGCAATAAGTTTTTCTTCTGGGTTTGAAGATAAGAATACTTGGCGTTCCATCTCACTAAAAAGTTCTTCTCCTAAGATTTCAGCTAACTCATCATCATGTTCACGTTCAACAAGTTCTTCGTAGCCGTAATCATCCACAAGCTCTTCTACTTCTTCACTATCCTGACAAAGCAATTGACTAAGAAGTGCCTCTTTCTTAAATTCACTATTTTGTACGACTTCTAAAAAGCTCGTTTCCCATCCATTTTCTAATTTCATATTATGTACTCCTTTATATACGTTTCTTATCATCACTGTACCCAAAAGATCACTTTTATAACCTTTTAGGTAGTTACTATTATTTCACATGATTCATAACATAAGATGCAAACTCAGCTACATCTCCTTCAAAAATATTTATTTCTGGCAAGTGATAGAACGTTGTTTGGAGCGGGTTTCCTGCATGATATACATATATCGTTTTCTCTAGTGCAATCGCCATTCCAAACTCTGTATGGCTCCCGTTTCCGCCATCTAATATAAGTAAAAACACATCCGCTTCTTTTACAGCATTTTTTTCTGCCTGACCAATTTCTCTTAATTGTTCTTGATTCACTGCTCTTTCGTTTTTGGTCCAATCATATGTATGGTGCCATCCTGCATGTTTCAGTTCATTTGCTACGGAACATACTAGATGTTTATTTTGGAAACCTGAGGCGATATAAAAATTCATTTATATACACTCCTTCATTATGTATCGGGAAACTCCTTTTTAGCGTTATTTGTTATAGCTATAATAAATAACAACTTCAAAAAAAATCCCCATCTTTAAAACTTATTTGCGTTTAAATGATGGGATGCTTCATGGTCTTCTTTTATTTTTTGTTTTTTATAACTTTCATCAGCTAACATTTCTAGTTCAGCTGTTATCTCTGATTTTTCAAGCTCTCTTTCTTGCGAAAATTTCCTTGAAATATAAACAATAACACTACCAACGTACAACACAAAGCATATAATAAGTGCAGTATTTTCATAGAGACTTAGCTCCAACACAGTCACTCCTAATCCATTCGTATTTTCACGCTTCATTAATTGGAATTTCCCTATTAACCCATTTGTTATCCCGCTATTTGAGGGCAGTAAAACCCCCTCCTCAAATTCCAGTGAAAGCAAAGAAGTTAGATGGAGGATGCCCCCAACTGATTAAAGTTTCACTTTATTGTAACATAAAAATATCAATTCTTGGAATCTTTCACCCTACTAAAAGAGGCATGATTGTTTCATCATGCCTCTGAAATATTTTGAATGATTGTTTTAATTGCTTCTTTTCCATTATATTTTTTTAGTGCTGTTTTATACTTCTCATTATTTTGATTCAATTCTTCGACATACTTTATAAGAGATTTTACAGTTACATCTTCTTCATATAATACGGAGGCATACCCTTGCCTTTCAAAGGACTCTGCATTTAATATTTGATCTCCACGGCTTGCAAATTTCGATAATGGAATTAAAACCATCGGCTTTTGTAATGTTAAAAATTCAAAAATTGCGTTGGAACCCGCGCGTGAAATAACAAAATCTGTTACCGCTAATATATCTGGCAGTTCTCCATGTACATATTCAAATTGTCTATATCCTTCTTTATTTTGTAAACTTTCATCAAGGTTACCTTTTCCGCAAAGGTGAACAATTTGATACTTTTTAAGAAGTTCTGGTAATGCTTCTCGAGCCGTATCATTAATTTTTTTCGCGCCCAAGCTACCTCCCATAATCGTAATAACTGGCTTTTTACGTGAAAAACCTAAAAATGCTAAACCTGTTTCTCGATTTCCCTTCAGCACTTCTTCACGTACAGGAGATCCCGTATATATTACTTTTTCTTTCGGTAAATGTTTCGCTGCTTCTTCAAATGTAACAAATATTTTCGAAGCAAAACGAAGCGCAATTTTATTTGCTAGTCCTGGCGTCATATCAGATTCATGTAATAAAACTGGTACTCTATTTAGCCATCCTCCAATTACGACTGGTACAGATACGAAACCGCCTTTTGAAAAAATCACATCTGGTTTTAGTTTTCGAATCCTTACATACGCATCCATAACACCCTTCATTACAAGAAAAGGATCTTTTATATTTTTCAAATCAAAATAACGACGTAGCTTTCCACTCGAAATACTATAGTAGGGAATGCCTTCCTTTTCTATAATCGTTTTCTCAATACCTTGATGAGAACCAATGTAAGAGATATCCCAGTTGTCTTCTTGTAAATATGGGATAATGGCTAAATTAGGTGTTACATGTCCTGCCGAACCGCCACCTGTAAAGACTATTTTCTTCATACGTCTCCCCCTTCTAGACTATAATACACTAAAATATCTTGCCTCAGGGTGAGAAAATACCATAGCCGTTACGGACGCTTCTGGCTCCATCATGAATCCTTCTGTTAATGAAATACCTATTTCCTCTGGATGAATTAAGCGAAATAGCTTTTCTTGATCTGCAAGTTCTGGACACGCCGGATAACCAAATGACACGCGTATTCCTCTATATTTCGTACGGAAACGTTCTTCCATCGTCAGTTCAGGTGAGTCTGGAATGCCCCAGCGGTCACGAATGAGCATATGTGTTTTTTCAGCAAGTCCTTCTGCTAATTCAAGCGCTAACGATTGAATGGCATGACTACGTAAGTAATCACCTTTCGCCTTCCACTCTTCAGCAATGTCCCGAACTCCTTCCCCAACCGTAACAGATAAGAAAGCAACATAGTCCATCTCATCTCCAATTGGGCGCAAATAATCGCCTAAAGTACGATAGGGAGCCTTTCCTTGTCTAGGGAATGTGAAACGCTCTATAACACGCGTATGATTTTCTGGATCATATATTACAATGTTTTGTCCGTCGCTTTGCGCTGGGAAAAATTGATACACTGCTTTCGGCTTTAACCAAGATTGTCCTTCCTGCAATAATTCATCTATTAAATCATTTAATTCATGTGCTCTCTTATCTCCCTCTTTCAAAAGCTTCTTCACATTTCCTTTTAATCCAAGGTGATGCCCAAGTAGCATTTGTCTATTTAAAAATGGAGCGAGATGAAGAGCCGGAATATCACGTAATACAATTCGTTTTGTTGAATCAGGCACCATAACCTCAGCCTTCGGTAATGGCTCAATTACTGTTGGAATTTCTATTTTCTTCTCCTCTTTTTTTACGATATGAAGATGACGTTCTTTTTTATCCTGTTTCATCTTCTCACGCTCTTCTTCTTTTTGAAGCTTATTAATAATATCGAGCCCCGTCATCGCATCACTCGCATAACAAACGAGCCCTTTATATGATGGTGAAATTCGATTATCTGTAAACTTTCTCGTTAACGCTGCACCACCTACAACAATGGGCACATCAATATTTGCTGCTTTTAAATCTTCAGCAGTCGTTACCATTTGTTGCGCTGATTTTACTAATAAACCTGAAAGGCCTATAATGTCCGGCTTCTTTTCTTGTACTTCTTGAACAATTCGATCCGAACGTACATTAATTCCTAAATTAATAATCTCATATCCGTTATTCGCTAAAATAATTTCAACGAGATTTTTCCCAATATCATGCACATCACCTTTTACAGTTGCTAATAATACTTTCCCTTTTTTTGCACTATCGCTAGATTCCATATGTGGCTCTAAATAACTTACAGCAGCTTTCATACTTTCGGCACTTTGCAATACTTCAGCAACAATAAGTTCATTATTATTAAATAGTCGTCCTACCTCATCCATCCCTGTCATAAGCGGACCGTTAATAATATCAAGAGGTTTTCTTCCTTCTTCAAGTGCAAGACTTAAATCCTCGTGTAATCCTTGTTTCGTACCTTCTACAATATAATTTGCTAGTCGTTCATCTAGCGTTAACGTTTCTTGCACAACGACATCTTTCTTTTTAGCGACTCGGTAAAAGTTTGTAAATTCTTCTAACGTCTCTTTCGTCGTTTCAAACAGTAATGCATCTGCAAGGTGTTTTTCTTCCTCTGGAATCGACGCATAGCGTTCTAATTTTTCCGTATTAACAATCGCGTAATCTAATCCAGCCTTCGTAGCATGATATAAAAAGACGGAATTCAATACTTCACGTCCAGCCGGTGGTAAACCAAATGATATGTTACTTACACCTAAAATCGTTAAACACTCTGGTAACGCTTCTTTAATAAGGCGAATGCCCTCTATAGTCGCTGCCGCTGAACCAATATATTCTTCATCACCTGTCCCTACTGGAAACACAAGTGCATCAAAAATAATATCTGACGGGCGTATCCCATATTTCGTCGTTAATAATTCGTAACTTCTTTTTGCAATTTCTAATTTTCTTTCAGCACTTACTGCCATACCATCTTCATCGATTGTACCAACTACAATTGCAGCACCATACTTACGAAGAAGCGGTGTTACCTTTTCAAAACGCTCTTCTCCATCTTCTAAATTAATAGAGTTGATAACAGCTTTTCCTTGAATATAAGTAAGTGCTCTTGCCATAACATTTTCATCCGTTGAATCAATCATAATCGGTACTTTTAACACTTTCGTAACTTCTGTCAAAAATTTCTCCATATCTTCTATTTCATCACGATCAGGATCTGCCATACAAATATCAATAATATGAGCATTTTTCTTCACTTGCGCTCTTGCCACTTCAGCAGCCTCTTCAAATTTCCCTTCTGCTACTAATCGTTTAAATTTACGTGATCCAATAACATTCGTTCTTTCACCTACAAATAACGGTCTCATAGACTCATCATATTGCAGTGCTTCTAATCCACTAATTCCATGTCCTTCTCTCTCATGATGGTCACGAGGCTTAAGAGATGCTAGCGCGGATTTCATTGCTTTTATATGTTCTGGTGTCGTGCCACAACAACCACCGATAATATTAACCCATCCTTCTTCAGCAAATCGCTTCACCTTTTCAGCGAGAGAAGATGGAGACTCATGGTAATGTCCATCTTCATCAGGAAGACCTGCATTTGGATAACAAGAAATGTAACACTCCGATAAATCAGATAGTGAACGAATATGGTCCCTCATAAACTCCGGACCAGTCGCACAATTTAACCCAACAGATAATGGTTTCATATGTTCTACTGATAAATAAAAAGCTTCAATTGTTTGCCCAGCCAGAGTCGTTCCCATTGGCTCAATCGTTCCTGAAATCATAATAGGAACCGTTTTTTTCAGTTCTTCAAAAGCAGCTTGAATTCCAATATAAGCTGCTTTCACGTTACGCATATCTTGACTCGTCTCAACGAGTAATACATCAACTTCTCCTTTTAATAATCCTCGTGCCTGCCTTGTATAAGCCTCAATCAATTCTTCAAAAGTCACACCACCAGTAACACTAATTGCTTTCGTTGTTGGTCCCATCGCTCCCGCAACATATACTTCCTTACCGCTTTCTTTAACAGCTTGCTTCGCCAAAAGTGCTGCCTTTTCATTTAGTTCTTCATCTAAATGAGACAGCTCATAATCACTTAGTACAATATTCGTTGCCCCAAATGTATTTGTTTCAATAATATCCGCTCCAGCTTCAATATAAGCTTTATGAATCTTTAAAATAACGTCTGGTCTTGTTTCTACTAAATATTCATTACAGCCCTCGTACTCTTCTCCTCCGAAATCTTCAGCAGTTAAATCCTCTTGCTGAATCATTGTTCCCATTGCACCATCTAATATTAAAATGCTATTTTGTAATTTTTCTTCTATACACTTCATCAATTAATACCTTCTTTCACTTCTTGCTTTTCTCTTACATATTTAACAAGATGTTCTGTAATTTCATATTTTAAAAATGGTGTAATAAGATAAATACCATTAAAATATTTCATCGCTGCGTCGATCAATTCTTGCGAAATGCGAATCCCTTCCTCAATTGCCGCCTCTTTCGTTTCGTGTCCATCCATTCTCTCTCTTATTTCTTCTGGAAGAGTAATACCCGGTACCTCAAAATGAAGAAAATCTGCATTCCGCTTACTTACTAACGGCATAATTCCAATAAAAATAGGTTGTTCCAAATGCTTTGTCGCTTCATACACTTCTTCAATTAACGCAATATCGTAAATTGGCTGAGTTAAAAAATATTCCGCTCCAGCATCTATTTTTCGTTCCATTCGCTTAACCGCTGCTTTTAAGTGCCTCACGTGAGGATTAAATGCGCCGCCTACAGAAAACCTTGTCGCCGGTCCAATTGATTTCCCTAAAATTGAACGTCCATCGTTCATTTCTTTAATCATTTTAATGAGCTCAATAGAGGACAAATCGTATACAGAAGTTGCACCGGGAAAATCACCAACGCGCGCTGGATCACCAGTTAAAGCTAACACTTCTTCCATCCCTAACGCCGATAAACCTAACAAATGAGATTGTAGTCCAATGACGTTATGATCTCTACACGTTAAATGTGTCAATACCGGGATATCATGCTTCGTTAATAACGCACCCATTGCCATATTAGAAATACGAGGCGATGCTAATGAATTATCTGCTAGAGTAATAGCATCTGCTCCCGCTCTTTTTAAAGCTCTTGCTCCTTCAAAAAACCGCTGTGTATCTAACGTTTTCGGTGGATCTAATTCCACTACAACTGTCGTTTGTTTTTTCGCTTTCTCTGCTAGAGTGACTTGAGCCTTCGAACGTTTCTCATGCGTATGAACAACTTTCGGCCTTTGAATGGTGTCTTTTTCTATTACAGGTGTAACATTCGCAACAGCGTGCTTCATACTTTGAATATGTTCTGGAGTCGTACCACAACAACCACCTAACAACCGAATACCTTGCTCAATAAATCTCGGCGTCATCGCCTCAAAATAAGCTGGGCTTCCCTCATATACGTAACGTCCCTCCACATAATTCGGGAGACCTGCATT
This sequence comes from Bacillus sp. 22475, assembly GCF_052044835.1. Lineage (NCBI taxonomy): Bacteria > Bacillati > Bacillota > Bacilli > Caryophanales > Bacillaceae > Bacillus > Bacillus sp. 22475. Next base: position 288,573 of record NZ_JBQENW010000002.1, read on the forward strand.
TGGGTATGCTGATAAATAGCCATTTTGCGGAATCGATATCATTTTGAAAGCCTCCGTCATATGAAGCGGCCCTAGTTGACAATTTAATCCAACAACATTTGCACCGTAATCTATAAGTTGCTTTAATATTTCATTGACATCATTTCCATTTTGAGTCGTACCTGCTTCATGTAACGCTAATTGAGCAACAATTGGAATGTTCGTTTGCTTACGCAATACTTTAACAGCATGAAGTAATTCAAATTCATCGTAAAAAGTTTCTAATAGTAATCCATCAACCTGTTCTTCTAGTAAAGCCCCTGCCTGTTCAAGTAGCATAAACTCCCTTTCCATATCAGTCGTTGTAACGGCTCCGATATGTTTCATACCACCAATTGTTCCTAAAATTGCATTTTTATCTGTAACAGATGCTTTCGCCAGTTTTACTGCCGCTCTATTAATTTCTGTAACTTGATTTTCTAAGCCGTACATACGTAATTTCGCCTCATTTGCTCCATACGTATTCGTTTGAATTACATCTGCTCCAGCAGCTACATATTGTTTATGAATCGATATAATTAAGTCTGGATCAGATACATTCAATTCTTCAAAGCTACTTTGCAAGCCATGTGAATGCAATAACGTCCCAACCGCACCATCACCTATTACAATTCCTTTTGATAATAAATCTAGTAATTTCACGAATCTCCCTCATTTCTATCAATATAAAAACCCCCTCTTCACTTTGAAGAGGGGGACATAATCGTTCCTCCTCTTATTATGCAAAACATTCGTTTTGCAGGTATTAGCACCGTTTCAAACATTTCGTTTGAAGGTTGCCGGGTTTCACAGGGCCTTTCCCTCCACCGCTCTCAATAAGAGTTGTCTTTATTATTTTATTTATGTAGCTAAAAGGAAATGCGTTCCCTTTTTAACAATGTTTGTTAATTTTTTAATAAATTTAGCATGCACAAAAGTAAAAGTCAATGACACTTGCGGAAAAATAAAAATTATTTAAAATAAAGTTGCAATTCAATTATCTTTTGTTGTAAAGTTAAAAACATAATAAAAATTTCATACGAACATTCTTATCTAGAGAGGTAGAGGGACTGGCCCTGTGACGCCTCAGCAACCATTAACATTTTGTTAATAAGGTGCTAATTCCAGCAAATTGTGAAAGATTTGACAGATGAGAAGAAGACTCTATTCAAACCGAAAGCCTTCTTCTTAGAAGGCTTTTTTTATTTTATATTCACTTAATGTTTCAATTTAAAAAGGAGGAATTTTCACATGTCAACAATCGAAACAAAACTAGCACAAATCGGAAACCGCAGTGAAACTACAACTGGAACGGTTAATCCACCAGTTTATTTCTCAACCGCTTATCGTCATGAAGGAATTGGTAAATCTACTGGCTTTGACTATTCACGAACTGGCAATCCAACTCGAGGTCTTTTAGAACAGGCAATCGCAGACTTAGAATATGGCGAACAAGGTTATGCCTGTAGTTCAGGGATGGCGGCTGTTCTCCTCGTCCTTTCTCTATTCCGCTCTGGAGACGAACTTATTGTATCTGAAGATTTATACGGTGGAACGTATCGATTATTTTCTGAACATGAAAAAAAGTGGAATGTTCGATGTAGATACGTAAATACACAGTCTATTAAACAAATTGAGCAAGCCATCACAACTGAAACGAAGGCTATTTTCATAGAAACTCCAACTAATCCATTAATGCAAGTTACTGATATTGCTGCTGTCGCAACTGTAGCGAAAAGGCACGGACTACTTCTTATTGTAGACAACACATTCTACACACCTTATATACAGCAACCATTAACAGAAGGTGCTGACATTGTACTTCACAGCGCAACGAAATATTTAGGAGGACATAACGACGTACTAAGCGGACTTGTCGTTGCAAAAGGAAAGGAACTTTGCGAGGAAATCGCTCATTATCATAATGCATCAGGTGCAGTTTTAAGCCCATTTGACTCATGGTTATTAATTCGCGGTATGAAAACGTTAGCGCTTCGCATGAGACAGCATGAAGAAAATGCGAAAGCAGTTGTTGCATATTTAAATGATGAAGACGGGGTGGCAGATGTATTTTATCCAGGAAGAGGCGGCATGATTTCATTTCGCCTTAAAGATGAAGCTTGGATTAATCCATTCTTACAATCTTTATCCTTAATTACATTTGCCGAAAGTCTTGGTGGTGTAGAAAGTTTAATGACTTATCCAGCAACGCAAACACATGCTGATATTCCTGAAGAAATTAGAACAGCAAACGGTGTATGTAATCGTCTTCTTCGATTCTCCGTTGGCATTGAAAATAGTAACGATTTAATTCAAGACTTAAAGCAAGCCATTAAACTTGTAAAAGAAGGTGTAAGAATATGAGTTATTCTATAGATACACTCTTACTACACAACCAATATAAACATGACTCGCAAACAGGAGCTGTGAACGTTCCTATCTATAACACATCAACTTTTCACCAGTTTGATGTAGATACGTTCGGAAAATATGACTATAGCAGGTCAGGAAATCCAACTCGTGAAGCTCTTGAAGATATCATTGCTTTATTAGAAGGTGGAACAAAGGGATTCGCCTTTGCATCAGGCATTGCAGCGATTTCCACTGCATTCCTCCTTCTTTCACAAGGTGATCACGTACTCATTTCAGAAGATGTATACGGAGGCACTTACCGAGTGATAACTGAGGTACTCTCCCGTTACGGTGTTTCACATACATTTGTTGATATGACCAATTTAGAAGAAATAAAACAAAGCATTAAACCAAATACAAAGCTCTTTTATGTAGAAACACCTTCTAATCCACTTTTAAAGGTGACAGATATTCGCGAGGTTTCTAAACTTGCAAAATCTATTGGGGCTCTTACTTTTGTTGATAATACATTTTTGACACCACTATTCCAAAAACCACTTGAACTTGGAGCTGATGTTGTTCTTCATAGTGCCACAAAATTTATTGCTGGGCATAGTGATGTTACTGCCGGATTAGCAGTAGTAAAAGATGCAGAACTCGCTCAAAAGCTTGGATTTTTACAAAATGCATTCGGTGCTATTTTAGGACCTCAAGATTGTTCTCTCGTACTTCGCGGTCTAAAAACATTACATGTACGCCTCGAGCATTCAGCTAAAAATGCCAATAAAATTGCACATTATTTACAAGTGCACGCTAAAGTACAAAATGTCTATTATCCGGGATTACAAACACATCTCGGATTTGATATTCAACAATCTCAAGCAACATCAGCTGGAGCTGTCTTATCATTTACTTTGCAATCAGAAGATGCACTCCGCCAATTTTTATCAAAAGTAAAATTACCTGTTTTTGCAGTTAGTTTAGGAGCTGTAGAGTCAATTCTTTCTTATCCAGCAAAAATGTCACATGCAGCACTGTCGCAAGAAGCTCGTGATGAAAGAGGAATCTCTAATTCATTACTTCGGTTATCAGTCGGTCTTGAAAATGTTAACGATTTAATATCCGATTTTGAAAATGCCCTTTCTTATGTAGAAGAACCTGTAAATGCATAGAGAAAAAAGAAGATATGAGAATAGGTTTTCATATCTTCTTTTTATGCGATTTAGTTATATTCATTTGAATTTTTTCTTTTCTTATAGTCCAAAAAATAAAAGTATATCATCTATTTCTAAATAATGGATTAATTGATATATTAAGAAATACAAAGGGGTGAAGATAATGGATACTTGTGCAGATATTTTAATCGTTATCGATTTACAAAATGGCGTATGTTATAGCGAAGAGCATTTATTTGATTTACAGAACTTACTAATAAAAGTAAATAAAAGAATTTCTTCATACAGAAAATTAAATAAACCAATCCTTTTTGTTCAACATTGTGATGATGATTTAGTACCCGAGAAAGAACTTTGGGCTATTCATACCGATCTAGATGTTCAAGAACAAGATTTTTTTGTAAGAAAAACACATGCAAATTCATTTTATAAAACAAACTTAAAAGAAATTTTAGATCAATTATCTGTAAATCGCATTGAATTTTGTGGTGCCCAAACAGAGTACTGTATGGATGCTACGATTAAGTTTGCCCACGGACTGGGATACGAAAACTTTATGGTACAGAAAACAACCTCTACGTTGAATAATCCTTTTATGTCCGCAAAAGAGACAATTGATTTTTACGAGAACATATGGAATCACAGATTTTTAACGTTGCTAAAAGATGAATTTTAGAATAAATGACTAATGACTTGATTATCCTAAGATTTATCAGCCGTAATCAAATATTTCATTATCACCATAAAGAAGCGAACTACATTCAGCTTCTTTTCTTTTAACCTGTTTTATATTCTATATATATCATTATAATTCCTTTGTCATATTATTTTAAAAATTTCGTATATTCATTTGAAAGAATAAGAAAATCATGATAAAATTGTGTTACAAATATATCTATATCTTTCAATTTTTAAAACGTATCGAAATTTTCACCCAAAAATGTCATTTTACAAAAACGTGCTAATTTACCTATTTTATTTACATCATGGTCTCTTTTCTTACAATTTCTTTACTTTAGGACTTTTTTTCTGCAACAACTATTTTCTTTTCTTTAAATTTTTGGTATGTATAGTATGGTATAATAGCTCACACGGAGGTGGAAAAGAACATGTTAGAAACCTTTCAAAAAGAATTAGAACTATATGAAAGTAATGCAGAATTATTAAAAGTGCTGGCTCATCCTGTTCGTTTATGTATCGTAAAAGGATTAATTGAGCGCGGTCCAAGCAACGTTTCTACAATGTACACTGGCTTAAACATGCCACAATCTACAATTTCACAGCATTTAGCAAAATTAAAAAGCGCTAAAATCGTTTCTAGTGAAAGAAAAGGATTAGAAATTTATTACAAAGTAGAGAACGAAACAATAATTCAACTCGTTCGCGTATTATTAGGTTAGGGACTAATAATCGAAGAAAAAGAACGTATTCTATATTTTTCATCTCATATCTTTAATATAAATATATATCATGAGAGGAAATATATAATACTACATAAGTCGTATTAAAAAACAAGACACAGTATATACTGTGTCTTGTTTTTTATATTGTTACATACCGCTCCAAATGTAAATGTTGCATATCTTTTGTATGTATAACAACATCAAACGCACTCCCTACTCCTCCATTCAAAATCATAGAACGAACTGCTCGATTTTGTTTTTGCGTTTCAGAAAAAGGATTCATATCTTGATGGCTTGTAAGCTGTTCTAATATCCCTGCAGCTAACAAGAACTCAGATTGTTTCTTATGCCATACTGCACTCATTCCTTGCAGACTAAACATCTCCTTTAGCTCGTCCCAATGAATATGAGTAGTAAGATCCATTTCACCTGGATGCGCTAGTGGGTTACGTATTAGTTTATGCTGATAATAACCTCGCAAACTTCCTTCACGGTGTGCTGGATGCATCCATTCTTCTTTTGTGTATCCGTAATCAACTGTAATACATATACCTTTTTGAAACCATTTCGCAATTTCTTTTATATACTCCTCCATCACAAGTGGTACTTCAAAACGTTGCCCTTCAGCAATATGAATATTATATTTCAATAAATATCGACCAATTCTTTTATCTAACGGCCTACATATTTCTGAAAGGCTTCCTTCCTCTGTATATGTAATACGCACTTCATACAACATACCATTTCTTTTCTCAATTATTTCAACAGGAAATGAATCAAACAACTCATTCGAAAAGAGAATTCCCTCGAAAGAATCTCCCATTTCACTATAAGAGGTATAGTACGATACATTAGAAAATGAGCCAAGGTGCTCCTGCTGTAATTTCCTATGAAAAGGGCTCACTTCAATCATTGAATAGTTTAAATCAATAAAGGTTTTTGGAGATAATTGCTTCCATTCTTGTAAAACATCATAGGCAAACTTTCCAGTTCCCCCACCAACCTCACAAATATTCGAAGCAACTTCACCATTTTCAACAAGACGAATAAAAAGTTTAGCAAAAGTTTTTGCAAAAACAGAGGATACATTGCTACTTGTAAAAAAATCCCCTTGTCTTCCAATCTTTTCACGTTCTTTCATATAATATCCATGGCCTTCTGTATACAATACAAGGTTCATATACGTACTATATGAAATTGAATAATCCTTTTCTTTCCCCATCCATTCTCTTAAAATGAGCTCCATTCCCATAATGACTCCTTATTGTAAAAACGGATTATTTTCTTTTTCAAAACCAATGCTTGTTTCTGGACCATGTCCACATAACACCGCTGTCTCATCTGGTAATACAAATAATTTCTCTTCAATACTTCCAATTAATTCAGCAAAACTTCCACCAGGCAAATCTGTTCTTCCAATGCTCATTTGGAACAATACATCTCCTGAGAATACAGCATTTGCCTCTTTACTATAATAAGAAATACTTCCTGGAGAATGTCCTGGCGTCTCAAAAATTTCAAAATTAAATGATCCAATTGTTAATGTACCTTCTGCATCAATAATATGATCCGCTGGTTTTGCTGTAATACTGCGGTTCATCATAAAAATTTGAGAGCCGTTTACAGTTGCATCTCCTAACCAATCTGCTTCTTCTTTATGTACGTATACAGGAATATGAAAAGCGTCTCTTACCGCATCAACAGCACCGATATGATCAAAGTGAGCATGCGTTAATAAAACAGCCAATGGTTTTAATTGTTCTTCTTGTAAATATGTAACGAGCTTTTCACCTTCGTGACCAGGGTCAAAGATAATGCACTCTTTTTGATCGTTCATTAAAATATAAGCATTTGTTTGTAATGGGCCTAACGGCATTTGTATCCATTTCATATGAAAATCTCCTCCAGTTATTAAACTTACTTTTAATGATACAACATTTCTTTCTCTGAGGAAAAGAAAGGATGCTATCTCGACAATCATTTTTAAAACATGTACAATATAAAAGAGTAAATATTCCAAAAACTCATAATAAGAAATGGGTAGACAGAGGAGGATATTGTATGGGCCTTGTTATTATTTTTACACTTGTCACTCTGTTAGCTGTATTTGCTACGCTTAGAACACTTCGTGAAAAAAACTTTTTCGCGAGCGGCTTTGCAATTGCAACTGTACTCGTTTTCGGATGGTTTACGATCATGACTGTTCTATATAACGGGTATCCACCAGCAGCTTAATTCGTTTACACTTTATTCTTCATCGAGATTTCACACAAAAAGAGGAAGGGTCCCCCCTTCCTCTTTTCATATTTCACAACTTATATCATCTTCGCTTCGTATTTGTGCTTTTTTACAAGCCAAGCTCCTCCGATAACACCTGCATCATTACCAAGTGTTGCAATAGCTAACTTCGTGCTCTTTACAGCACGTGAGAAAGCGTATTGCTCGAAATAGCGTTGAATTGGTTCTAATAGCGCATCTCCAGCTTTAGACACGCCTCCACCAATAACAATTTTCTCTGGGTTCAACGTACTAGATAGGTTCGCTACAGCTAACCCTAAATAAGAAGCTACTTTTTCTACTACTTCGCCTGCTAATTCATCACCTTGTCCAAGTGCTTCAAAGACATCTTTTGATGTAATACGTCCTTCTTCAGCTAACATAGAACGCAACATGCTTTCTTTATTAGTCTCTTGTATTTTTTGCATAGCAACACGTACAATACCTGTCGCAGATGCTACTGTTTCTAAGCAACCAGACTTCCCGCAATTACATGGGAAAGCATTTTCTGTAACTACTGTAATATGTCCAATCTCACCAGCAGCACCACTCACGCCGTGTACAATCTCACCATTGGCGATTACACCACCACCAACGCCCGTACCAAGTGTCATGCAGATTAAATCTTTTGCACCTTCACCAGCACCTTTCCACATTTCACCAAGCGCTGCTAAGTTTGCATCATTATCAATAACAACAGGTAATCCTGTTTCTACTTCTAATAAATCTTTTAGCGGATAGTTTTTCCACCCTAAATTAACCGCTTCATAAATCATTCCAGATGCCACATGTACAGGGCCAGGAGCTCCCATACCAATACCAATTAACTTGCTCTTCAATTCGCCTAATTCTTCTAGCTTTTTATCAATTGCTTTCGCAACATCAAGTGTAATATGTTTTCCTTGCTCACCTGTATTTGTAGGGATTTCCCACTTATGTAAAATTTCGCCGTATACATTAATAAATGCTAATTTAATCGTTGTACCACCAAGGTCAACACCAACTAACCATTTCTCTTCCATGTTGCTTACCTACCTTTATCTAATTCTTATTTAGCTCTTTTTGAATTTCTTGCTTCAATAAAAATAAAGCTGTTTGATAGTCTTGTGGATCGATTAGCTGTGATTGATTTAATTCACGCAATTCATCTTGCATTAATTGTAAATCTGCAATTCGATCTCCCGTATAAATAATCGTACCAAATTTCTTTAGCAATTGCTGAATATCATAAATAGATACCATTTCATCACCCTCTATGCTCACTTACTATAAAAATTATAATAAGAAAACGTTCACATATTTTATTATAATCAAGAAGAAAAAGTCTCGTCAATTTTTATTTGTCTATACAAGCTCATTTATAAGCATTGTTCCTTTTTCTGTAATAATTTTTTCTATATTTTTATCAAATGGCTCTACCGGAATGTGTTTTACCATTTGAAAATCATATGCTAATGATAGCGTTTTCCCTTTATAATGCACGAGATAACGATCATAATAGCCCCCGCCGTATCCAATCCGTTCTCCTCGCTCTGTATAAGCTATGCCTGGCACAATTTGAAGATCAATGTCATCCGCACTCACTTCTTCCGTAAGTCCCGGAATCGGTTCACGTAAGTTCATATACACCGTTTCTAATTGATCAAAATCACTAATTTTCCGGAAGGACATCGTTCTTGTTCCTTTATTACACTTAGGAACTACAACTTTCTTTCCTTCTTCCCAAGCTTTTTCGATAATAGGATATGTATTCACTTCATTTTCCATTGAGAGAGTAATTCCAATTGTTTTAGCTTCAACCCACTCTTTTTGCGCATACAACGAAAATGCAATCTGTTCTGATAAAGTTGTATATTGTTCTTCTGATAAAGAATTCATGTGTTCTATTATTTGTTTACGCAAACGCACTTTCTCTTCTTTCACACATTCTCCTCCTTACAGTGACACTTTACTCTATGATGATAGTGTATCACTTTTAACATAGGAATCGAATAAAAAAAGAAACAGTAGGAAAATATTCCTACTGCTTACTTTGTTTCACGGTGTAACGTAGACTTCTTGTCACGCTTGCAATACTTTTTAAGCTCTATACGCTCAGCGTTGTTACGTTTATTTTTCTTTGAGATATAGTTACGATCTCCGCATTCTGTACATGCTAGAGTAATATTCACACGCATTCTTATTTCCCTCCAGTACTAATAACTTAAATCAGACTATACTATAATACCACTTTTAAAATAAAAATTCTACACCTTTTGATATTGTCTAATTTTTTCTATAAGATTTTTCATGTTTTCCCTTGCTATTACTGGGTTTCTAGCATGTGAATACACTAAAAATTTTGGTTGTTTTGTGTCAGAAACGATATAAGACCACTCTTTTTCAGTATATTTGAACTGTACTCCTTCAAATATACCTTCTCCCTTCCTTTCAATATCATCCAATAATTTCCTCATAATTTTCCCTTTTTCATTCCATGAACATACCACTTCATCATAAAGTAAATAGAGCGGAGGTGATTGCTCTACTATGCTGAGAAACGTTTTTCCTTGCAATGCTATTAGCTCAAATAATTTTCCAATTCGATATAAAATATCTCGCTTCCACCTTACTTGAAACGACTTCCTTTCATCCTGCGTATAAAACAGAAGATAACATTCTCCTAATTTCAAAGACATTGGGTAAATATTTCCTGTAGATTCGAGTAAGAAATCTGGAATATCTACCTCTTCTAAATCTGTACCCTGGTAAATATTACTATGTTTATCGTATAACTCGAAATGATTTCCTTGCTCAGAAAACATAAGAGCCATATTCGCTTTACTTGATTTCATCAAAGCTTTCACATGATCTTTTTGTTCGCTTGCATAAATCCATGTAACTGTACAACCAAGTCTTTGTAGAAAGAGCATAAGTAAATGTTGCAACGTATCATTTCTCTTATTAATAAGAAGATGAAACTTCTGCATCTGTATTTTCTCGATATCAATATGCCCCAATATAACTTCTATATACTCATTCATAGAAACATGAACCAGCTTATTTCGCCCCATCTCTTTCTCATGCACGTAATAAAACAATTCGGACATATATACTTGTTCTATCTCTTTTTGCTGCTTATACGTTAACGGCATGCCAGCTTGACTATACAACTTTATAACAATCTTATTCTCATTCTCCACTTGAATGAAAACCCCACCTGCACATTGCAAATGATGAACACTATATTGAAAAAGTGACTCGTTCATTTCTTTGCATTCCATCGTATGAATCCCTATACCATGAATAGCATGTAAAAATAAATTTTTATAAGAGGTTGTTTCTATATTTTCTTGACTTCCAATTAATATACTTTCTCCTTTTGTAAAAAGAGAGCCATACGCCATCGCAATCTTCACGATAAACTGGGGAGTAATTTCAACATTCCCTCTTCCTACAATGCGGCTTTTTTGTAACCACCCTGCACTCATTTCACTCTCTTGAATACCAGCCGCTCCTACTATCGAATGACTATCAATCGCCTTATAAGGCCATAGTTTTCCTTTTTGCTTAATTATCGTACTTCTCCCGATATGACAGTGATCCGCTACAATGCTTTTTTGAAACAGTGTAACGTCATCTTCAACTATTGTACGCTCTCCTATTGTCGTTTCTAATAGTTCACAATACTTTCCAATATGGGCATTTGCAAAAACAATACTTTTTTGAAGATGAGAATAATTTGAAACGATACTATTTTTTCCAATAATAGAATATGGCTCAATTACAGCTCCTGTACCAATCTTTGCTCCTTCTCCAATGAAAGAGGGGCCATGAATTTTTGTCCCTTTCCCAATCGTCACCCCTTCTCCCATCCATACCATCGGTAATACTTCCGTATAAGGAATAGGTACTTGTAACTTTTTCGTTAACAAATCAAATTGTGCTTGTCGATATTGATTAAATGTGCCGATATCTAACCAATAACCTTCTGACAAATATGCGAATAACACATTTTTGTTTGCCAATAACGGAAACACATCATGACTGAAATCAAAAAATTGTCTAGGCGGTATGTAAGAAAAGATTTCTGGCTCCATAATATATATGCCTGTATTCACAACATTAGATACTACCTCATTCCAGCCCGGCTTTTCTATATATCGTGTAACCTCCTGGTCTTTATTCATTACAACCAATCCAAATGAGAGTGGATTTTCTACTTCTTTCACAAACATTGTTACCATTCTTTTCTTTTGTTCATGAAACCTAATTCCTTCTGATAATTGAAAGTCAGTTAATGCATCCCCGCTTATTACAACAAATGTTTCATCTAAAAATTGTTCTGCTTGTTTAATACTCCCTGCTGTACCAAGCGGAGGAGAGTCTTCAAAATAATACAAGTTAACTCCCCATTTACTACCATCACCAAAATATCGCTTAATCGTCGTACTCATATATTGAACAGTAATTGCAATTTCACGAATACCATGCTGGCGTAATAACTCAATATTGTATTCTAAAACTGGTTTTTCTAATAATGGTAACATCGGCTTTGGAGTATTACATGTTAATGGTCTAAGGCGTCTTCCTTTTCCTCCAGCTAAAATAACCCCCTTCATATACTTCAGCCTCCACTTATATAATGTTCAGTAGCTCCATATACCATATGTATATTCTCTATCCCACATGAACTAGCAGCATAAACTTGATTAGTTAAACGAATCCTCATTTAAAAGACCCTATAATTAAATTTCCCACCTATAAAAACGTACGTTTCAAACGACAAGAAAGCGCTTACTATTGATTGATAAATAATACTTATTAACGAAAAATATATATACTAATTTTCCCATTACATTATGATACATCTTATCATCATAAACTAAAGGAAACAACGAGCTTTTTTTGTCATGTTTTGACTAAAAAAAGCAGGTGATTTCTCATCACCTACTTTCATTCCTACTCATTCAATAAATAATGCTTTCCTTTTACTAAATAAAATACATTTTCGGCAATATTTGTAATATGGTCTGCTACACGCTCAATATATCTCGCCACAAATGATAATTGTGTAATTTGCGTAATTGCTTCTGGTTGTTCCGGAACTGAAGATATAAACTCACGAATTGCTTTTCCATATATTTCATCAACGGAATCATCCATTTCAGCAATTTGTTTCGCGAAAGTTAAATTTTCTTGTTCATATGCTTCTAACGCTAAATGCAACATCTTATTTGCAATCGCAAACATTTCATCCAGATTGTGCAAACTAACAGCCACTTCTTTTTCCCCAAGACGAATTGTAGCCTTTGCAATATTAACAGCATGATCTGCAATACGCTCTAAATCTGTCGCTGTTTTAATTGAAATAAAGATCCTTCTTAAGTCACTTGCTACAGGTTGCTGCTTCGTAATGAGCATAAGCGCAAGATCGTTTATTTCCTCTTCTAAATTATCCATGCGGTAATCACCATCAATGACCTCTAACGCTTTCTCTACATCCCTTGTATGCAGACCTTCCATAGCAATCAATAAAGCCGCATTTGCTAATTCGCCAAGCTCAATCACCTTTTGCTGTAACACTTTTAAATCACCTTGAAACTGTTCTCTTACCATTTTTTCTTCCCCCTCAGTATTATGTGCCATTATATACAAAGTGAAACTTTAATCACCTCTCATCAATCGGGCTTTTACAGGCCGCCCACCTAACTTCTTTGCTCTTGCTGAATTTTGAGGTGGGGTCTTACTGCCCGCAAATAGCGGGATAAATCTCCTACATAGCCTCTTACGCTTGTAATAAACCTTAAGATAAAGAGAAGGTATTACTTCCCTATTAAAGTGAGATAAAAATAAGAAATGCCCTCTGTTAAGAGGGCATTTTCTCTTAGCTTTGCAACGATATCAACCAAAGCGACCTGTAATATAATCTTCTGTACGCTTATCTGAAGGCGTCGTAAATAATTTGTTTGTATCTGTATACTCCACAACTTCCCCACTTAAGAAGAAAGCGGTTTTGTCTGAAATACGCGCTGCTTGTTGCATATTATGCGTTACGATAACAATACTAAAGTCTTTCTTTAACTCTTGAATTAATTCTTCTACTTTTAATGTTGAAATTGGATCTAGTGCCGATGTTGGCTCATCCATTAAAATAACGTCTGGCTCAATAGCTAAGCAACGTGCGATGCATAGACGCTGTTGCTGTCCACCAGATAAACCGTATGCATTATCGTGCAAACGATCTTTTAACTCATCCCAAATCGCTGCTCCGCGTAAACTTTTCTCAACAATTTCATCTAATGTCTTTTTGTCACGAATACCATGGATTTTTGGACCGTATGCTACATTCTCATAAATAGATTTTGGAAATGGATTTGGCTTTTGGAACACCATTCCTACGTGCGTTCTTAATTCTTCAACTGGATATGATTTATCAAATATATTGCGTTCTCTATATTCAATTACACCTGTAGTTCGAACGATCGGTACTAACTCTACCATGCGATTTAACGTTTTTAAGTACGTTGATTTACCACAGCCACTTGGACCGATAATTGCTGTAACTTCATTCTCATGAATACTTAAATTAATATCTTTTAAAGCATGGTCTTCCCCATACCATAAATTTAAGTTTTTCGTATCAAATACTACTTTCTTTGGCGCAGTCTCGATTTTCTCTTCGTTTTTCACCTGTACATTTACTACTGTTGCTACCATTTGAATTCCCCTTTCATCCACTTCCAACTTATTTTCGATTTCGTAACCATAAAACAAATATATTGATAAATAGCAACAAACCTAACAAAACAATCATCCCAGCTGCTGCTACATACTGAAATTCTTCTTGTGGCCTACTCATCCAATTAAAAATTTGAATTGGTAAAACTGTAAATCTATCAAACATACTAAATGGAATATAATTTGCAAACGCAAGTGCCCCAATAACTAATAGTGGTGCTGCTTCTCCAATTGCTCTCGATATCGCTAACGTACAGCCCGTTATAATCCCCGGGAAAGCATATGGCAATACAATTTGATACATCGTTTGCCACTTCGTAGCACCTAATCCGTAAGAACCCTCTAATAATACACTTGGTACTGATCGGATTGCTTCTTGACTCGCCACAACAACTGTTGGTAAGACGAGTAAACTCATCGTCAGTGCTGCTGCAACTATACTCTCTCCTAAATGAAGAGCATATACAAAAATAGTTAAACCAAGCAATCCAAATACAACGGATGGTACTCCTGCTAACGTTTGATTATTAATCTCTACTATTTTTTTAAATAGAGATTCCTTCGCATATTGCTCTAAATAAAGGGCTGTTCCAACTCCAAATATAAAAGAAACAGGTATAACAATACTCATAAATAATATTGTCCCTGACAAAGCTGCAGCAATACCAGCTTCTTTCGGATTACGTGAAGCGAAATTTGTAAAGAAATCTATTGAAAGATAGCTTATACCTTTTTCAACAATTTGAAACAGTAACACAAACAAAATTACGATTGAAAATAAAATTGCTATATAAAATAACAATTTGTAAATTCGATCTTTTAAAAAGCGTGATGCCATGTTTTTTTGTATTTTTTTATGATTCAACGTCCGCATATTATGTCATCCTCCTAAAACGACGCATAATTGACTGCGAAATGATGTTCATAATAAAAGTAAACAAAAATAATGTTGCACCTACAGCATACATGCTGTAATACGTAATCGTTCCATGCGGAGCATCACCTAAACTTACTTGCACAATATAGGCTGTTAACGTTTGAATAGAATGTGTCGGATCAAGCGATACATTTGGTGTGGATCCTGCCGCAATTACAACAATCATCGTTTCACCAATTGCACGCGAAGCCGCTAATATAATTGCTGCCATAATCCCTGTAAAAGCGGACGGAAACACCACTTGTTTTACCATTTCAAACCGCGTCGCTCCGAGTGCTAATGAAGCTTCTTTCGTCCCTTTCGCCACAGCTCTCATCGCGTCTTCAGATAGAGATGCAACTGTAGGCATCATCATAAATCCGATAACGATTCCTGGGCTAATCGCATTAAAAAACTGTAAATCTGGTATAATCCTTTGTAAAAGCGGCGTAACAATTGTTAATGCAAAAAAACCATATACAATTGTCGGGATACCTGCTAATAGCTCTAACATCGGCTTTAATATTTTTCGTGCACTATTTGAAGCATATTCGCTTAAAAATACGGCACACGCTAAACCAATAGGAATTGCTACAAACATAGCGATTGCTGTTACAAGGAACGTTCCACATATAAGTGGTAATATACCGAATTTAGGATTTTCAAAAAACGGTAACCATTCTTTCTCCGTCAAAAAGGAGTACAATGATATTTTTTGAAAAAACATGATTGTTTCATTAGAGAGCGTAAAAACAATTCCAAGTGTCGTAACAATAGAAACGCTAGCAATTATTTTTAGTAACAAAGGCATTATTCGATTGATTCGCTGCGTTTTTTTTCTTTGTTTTGTATTTCTTTCAATCAAATGTTGTACAGAAAATGTAATTTGACTTTTGTCATTATGAGCCAAAGATGAAAACCCCTTTCCACCCTGACATTACCTTTTTATTTCTGTTAACATACGCAGCTGTTCATTGTATTTTTCTTTTCCTAATTTTACATACCCGACCTCTTCAGCGAGGTTACCAACATGCTGAATCATAAACTCAACATAGTTTGCTACATTCATTTTATTTCGGATAGATGCATTATTCACATAAGTAAGTAGCGGCCTAGATAACGGCTTATACTTACCTGACTGAATGGTCTCTTTCGTCGGAAATACACCATTCACTTTTATTGCTTTCACTTTATCTCGATTAGCCATATAATAAGCATATCCTACAAAAGCAATGGCATGTTTATCATTCATTACCCCTTGCATAATAACTTGATCATCTTCAGACAAAGAGACTTTTTTTACAATGCGATGATTTTGTAAGATGACATTTTGAAAATAATCATAAGTACCAGAGTCTACGCCTGGTGCATAAAACTTCACTTGTTCACGTGGCCATGTTGAATGAATTTGTGACCATCGCTTCTCTCTTCCATCTTCACTCCACAGTAAACGTAACTCGTCTATTGACATATCGTCTACCCATGTATTGTGCCGATTCACAACAATTGTAAGACCATCGTTAGCGACCTCAAAAGGTGTGAACTGAATAGAGTTTTTCTTCATCTCATTTTTCTCGACTTGTTTCATTACTCTCGAAGCATTATTTATATCTACTTCTCCTTTACTGAAACGATTAAATCCTCCTCCAGTTCCAGAAACACTGATGGAAATTTTCACGTCTGGATGCACCTTTGTATATTCCTCCGCTACTGCTTCTATAATAGGAAAAACCGTTGAGGATCCATCAACTCTCACTTCTTCCATATCATTTAAAGCAAATGCAGTAGACATTTCAAAACAGAGGAACCATATCGATAGTACGAAAATTATAATCGGTGTACGCATCCATTTCACGTGTTCTTCCTCCTAGAAGTAACCGGAAATAACAGGATTACAGATATAAGAATACTGCTAAACTATTAATTCGGTTTTAATTGTTTGTAAAAGTTTTGTAAAGTTCCACAAAAATCAACATACGATAAAGTGAAACTTTAATCAGCCCTCACCAATCGGGCTTTTACGGACAGCCCCACCCCCACCTAACTTCTTTGCTTTCGCTGAATTTTGAGATGGGGGTCTTACCCGTTAATAGCGGGATACAATTTTAATCGGTAGTAGTTATTCATTTCCTCTGATGATTTCCCTATAAAACAGTTATCCCCTATCCCATCATATACAAGTATCATTTATACGGCCGCGTTTTTTTCAATGTTGTATACTTGTCCACATTTATTACACGATATGCATAAACCATAAAAAAAAGCACACTATCTTTTCAGATAGTGTGCTTTTTTAAAATTTTTTTATTCATCATCTTGATCTTTATTTTTATTGTTTTTATCATCTTTTGGAGCTTCACCATTTACTTCTTTGTTTTTCAAATCAAAGTAGGCGTCCATAATTTCACGACCAATATATCCATTAATACCAGTCTTATCATCATGTACCCACGGAACGACAACAGAGAATGCTACTTCTGGATCTTCAAGTGGCGCATAACCTACTAATGTTAAGTTATATGTTTCCACACGTTCACCATTTGCCTTTCTACCAATCTCTTTATCTCCGCCATACACAGTTTGCGCGGTACCTGTCTTCCCTGCCGCTTTATATTTTGCACCTGTAAAGTATTTTGTAGCTGTACCACCTGAATCATTATACACTTGTCTAAATCCTTCTTGAACACGTTTAATTTGCGATTCTGGCATATCAACACGATTTAATACTTTCGGTTCCATAGATTGAACAACTTTCCCAACTTCATCTGGTTTCACTGCCGGTTGACGAATTTCTTTTACAACTTGTGGTTGCATACGATATCCGCCATTGGCAATCGTCGAAATATATTGCGCTAATTGAAGCGGTGTATACGTATCATACTGTCCAATTGATAAATCTAGTAAGAAACCTGGTTGACTACTTCTACCCATCTGACCAGCAGATTCATTCGGTAAATCAATTCCTGTTTTTACACCAAGTCCAAACTGTCCGAAATAATAACGCATCGTATCAAATGCTTTTTGAGGTATATCTAACGTACCACCTCTCACATATTGAACACCAGCGATATTCATCGCTGTTTTAAACATATAAACGTTAGAAGACATTTTTAAAGCTGTAAGGTCATTAATATATCCCATCGTTTTCCAAGACGACTTCGTAGGTGTACCTTTTAATTTAATTGGTTCATCCAATTGTACTGCCCCAGGTTGAATCGCACCAGTTTGATATCCAGTAAGTACTGTTGCACCTTTTACAGTTGACCCCATCGGATAAGAACTTGTCATGGTACCTAATGCAAAGTCATTTACTTTCGTTTGACCATCTTCATTAACTAATTGTTTCCCAGCCATAGATAAAACTTCACCATTTTTTGGATTCATCATTACAACGAATGCGCGATCTAAAAGAGGTTCGCTTCCTTTAAATCTCATTAAATTCTTCGCAAGAATATCTTCCACACGCTTTTGTAATTCCATATCAATTGTTAAGTTCAGGTCATTACCACTTTGCCCTTTTGATACATTAATCGTTTCTAAAATATTACCGCTTTTATCTGTAACATTTCTAACTTCTGCTTTCGTACCGTGCAGGCTATCTTCATACTGTTGTTCAAGATAACTTTTTCCTACTCGGTCATTTCGATTATAATCACGAACAAGATAGTAATCTAGTCTTTCTCTCGGTAAGCCTTCATCAGATGTCGACACCCCACCAAGTACACTTCGGAATAAATCATCGTACGTATATTTTCGATCCCAATCAACATTTGTATCTACACCTGGTAATGCTGCTAGGTTTTCACTAATAATCGAATATTCCTTTTCTGTAGCATCCTTTTTAATAACTTGAGGTGTCATTGCATATCCGCCATCCATCTTACTCTTAATCGCTAGTATTTCTAGATCTTTTGCGGATAATTGATTAATTTCTTCTTCTGTTACACGACTGCGCTGACGCTCGTCTAATTCTTTATCATCAATTTTTTTATCTTTAAACTCTTGACGATCTTTATTCGTAATTTTTTCTTTAGCTTCCTCTTTATGCATAGCAAGCCAATAATCTTTTTTATCGCGATCTGTTAATTTATCTGTCGGTACTTCAATCAAATCTGCTAGCTTTTTCGCTGTTTCTAAGCGATCCTCTGCAGTTGATCCTTTCATTTTTGTAAATGTAATAGTACGAATGGCTGCATTATCTACTACAGGTCGCCCATAACGGTCAAATATTTTCCCGCGCGGTACAGGATTACTTATCGTTGAGTTTTCTTTCTTCTCCACTTCATTCTTATATTCTTCACCACGAACAATTTGTACATATCCGAGCCTTACAATAACCGCGGAGAACATTAAAAACACGCAGAAAAACAGCACGTTTAACCGAAAAGGAACGTGGGTCTTTTTCTTATTTTGCTTCTGTTTCTTGCTCATACAAACCCCCTCTACCAACAGCTATGTAATGTGAAAGGGACACCTTCATACAGGTGTCCTCACTGCTGTCTTACATCTTTTTCTATTCTAGCATAAAACAAACGAGAAGTTAACCTTCTGGTTCAGTTTGGTTTTGCGCGTTCCCTTGCGTTACAACACTTGCTTTACTCGCATTTCCCTCATCATATTTGACATTTTTAACTGCAAAATAAATAAGAAAATGTCCAGCACCTAAAATACATAATAAGTAAGGTAAACTTTTTTCAGGTGGAAAGAATAGTACAGCACATAAAAAACTTAAAATGGAACAGATTCTTCCGGCGTTTAACCACAGCTCCCGAACAACGACATATTCCACACGCCATTCTCTCGCATTTTTCGCTCTACCAATTACGTCATATGTCATTGATCCGTAGGGAACAAGTAAAATAGGATATGCAATCGCAATACATGCCGCATAAATAAGTAATTTCGTGTATGTAACATTGAAAATAACTAAAAAGACGACAGCATATAAAATAATGCCCCCAAGTAAAATTGCTTTTTTTCGCCACTCCTTCTTTAACATACGAGCAACTAAGTAATAACATACAAAGGATACAGCAGAGTTCACTAAACTATATTTCCCTAATGCCAACTCACTATTAGTTGCTAAATAAACATATACTGAAATGACAAAAATAAACGTTCCTTCTCTCAATCCTTGGAAAAAATGAGCTCGTGTAATCTTTCCCCAGTTTTTATCAATCCGTCGTTCTTTCAATACTTGCACGATTTCATAACGCCCTTCACATTCTCTTTTAGATAAAAAGAAGCTTAAGACGACAGCAATTGCAAATAAAACTAATGAAAGAAAGAATATAACAGTATAACCACTCCATTTCTCCATACGTGAAATTGTGTATCCTGCTGCTATTGGTCCGATCATCCCAGAGAAGGATGTAAGAAGTCCAAGAAACCCATTAAAGAAATCTCTTGTTTCTGGTTCTGTAATTTCAAATGTCAATAAGTTAAAAGCCAACCAGTAAAAACCGTATCCTACTCCTAAAAGAGCCCCCATTAATAAAATATACTGAGAAGCACTTTTCCCCGCTACTAAGACAACAATAAAAAAAATTGCGAGCGTTCCTACTCCTATTCGTAATAAAATCGAGCGATCGATACGTTTCGCTAATTTTCCCCCTACAAGAAATGTGAGAGGCTGTAATATAACGCTGGCCAAATTATACAAGCCAAGATTCACATAATTTTGTGTTTGTTTCCATAAATAAATATTTACAAACGTATTCGATAAAGAAATTGCGAGCGTGTATAAACCTCCTATAAGGAGCAATAACACTAAATCCCGATTCACTTCAACGTCACCAATTATATGTTTCCACTTCATACACAACTCTCCTTTACTTCATGTTCTAGTCTTCCAAAGACAAGCCCAATTATGTAAAAGGAAAGCATAGAAAAAAAGCTAGGGGTTCTCCCCTAGCTTTTTTCTATATTTATTACAATTATTTTGCTTCTTGGTAACGTTTTTCAGCAGCGTTCCAATCTACAACGTTCCAGAATGCACCGATGTAGTCTGGACGACGGTTTTGGTAGTTTAAGTAGTAAGCATGCTCCCAAACATCTAAACCGATAACTGGCGTTTTACCTTCAGTTAAAGGAGAATCTTGGTTTGGAGTGCTTGTTACTTCTAGCTCACCATTGTTTACTACTAACCAAGCCCAACCAGAACCAAAGCGAGTTGCGCCAGCTTTTGCGAATTCTTCTTTGAATGCATCGAAGCTACCGAATTTTGCTTCAATTGCAGTTGCAAGTTCACCTACAGGTTGTCCTCCGCCGTTTGGAGATAGGATTGTCCAGAAGAATGTATGGTTAGCATGTCCGCCACCATTGTTACGTACTGCTGTACGGATTGCTTCTGGTACTTCGTTTAAGTTTGCAACTAATTCTTCTACGCTTTTGTCAGCTAATTCTGCATGACCTTCTAAAGCAGCGTTTAAGTTTGTAATGTACGTGTTGTGATGTTTTGTATGATGGATGTTCATAGTTTCTTTGTCAAAGTGAGGCTCTAAAGCATCATACGCATAAGGTAAATTTGGTAATTCGTGTTTTGCCATTGTTATATTCCTCCCAGTTTATGTATTGCCACTTAAGTGACATACAACTTCATTCTACCCTAATTGCCATAGGGTGCAAACAAATAAATCACATTGTCTTGCTATCATTAAAGTAGCAAAATTCCCACTTCTTTTCAATTAAAATGCTCATATATTCCGTAAAAAAAGCTTCCTTCTACAAGGAAGCTTCCTGCTAACATAATAAACATGCGAAATGGATATGGACCCTGTAGGACTCGAACCTACGACCGGACGGTTATGAGCCGTCTGCTCTAACCAGCTGAGCTAAGGGTCCACAATTATGTATGTAACAACATATCAAATAAAGGAATTCCTATCGGATATGCCCTTTAAGAAATGTAAGATAAATTTACCATATAGAAAAGAAAAGTGTCAATTGTATTTTTCTTATTTAAAAGAAGAAAGTTAATAAAAAGAAATTTAGTTATCTCCACTATATGTAAATATAATATATCTTGAGATTCTCTAGATTCCTACGTTACAATGATTTTATACATACATAAAGGAAGTGAATCTATGTCCATATTTACCCAATTCGTAAAAAGCATATACTCGCCTAAAGATATGGCGCTATTCCGTTTTCAAAAAATCGGTAAAACCATTTTGTATATTATGCTACTTTGCTTAATTACTACTATTCCAAGAACTTTTTTGTACGGTAGTTTTATCCAAGATGGTGTAGGCATGGTAAATCAAGTCATCGATAAAGATTTACCTGATTTTAAAATTGAAAATGGCGAACTAAAAGCCGATATTGATCAGCCTATTGAAAAAGAAGAAGGAAATGCACTTTTCGTATTTGATCCAAATTCAACAGACCTAGAAAAATATCAAAATAAAACAGGTTTATTTGTTTTAAAAGATAAAGTAGTCTCTATGGGAAATGGTCAAACACAAACGTATTCTTATAACGATTTGTTAGGTGCATCTCTTGAGAAAAAAGATCTACAAGAATTTATTTCTTTATTCGATAATATTTATCCAATTTTATTATTTGTTATTGGATTCTTAGTGTACCTATTCCAATTATTCATCACTTTTGTAGGCGTGACTTTACTTGCGTTCATCGGTTCTGCTATGAGCGGTCAACGTAAACTATCCTATAAACAAGTTTGGACACTAACTGCATACAGCTACACAATCCCAACCATTTTCTTCATGATTATGGATTTATTCAAAATCGTCGTACCTGGGGCAACATTCATTTATATCGCTGTTGTTTTAATCGTTCTATACTTAACGATTAAAGAGGTACCCCAACCGAAAGAAAAATAAAAAAATGCCTAAATAGGCATTTTTTTTTTGGACAAGCATATATTCCTAGCAAAGGAGTGAAGAATATGAAGAGGTTAGGTATATTCCTATTCGTGCTTGTTCTCGGTTATATATTTTATTACGATATAAAAATCGGTACTTTACCGATGTTAAGTTCATATAAAAAAACAACTGCTGCCCAAACGATTAAAAAAGAAAACACAGACAGCCAACAAAATAAAGAGAAGAAAACAGAAAAAGAAACGGATACATCTTATAAAACAATTGAAGTAAAAACTGGCGAGACAGTTCTTTCTATTACAGAACAAATTAACAAGAAAAAAATTCCTTCCATAGAAAAAGTCATTGACGACTTTAAACAATTAAACAAAAGTACCTCTGCTACAAAAATACAAATTGGAAAGTCTTATAAATTCCCGTTATATCAATAAGCCATCACTTAATCCTTGTCAATTACATAAAGGCGCTGATACAATAGTAAAAGTGAAACCGAGCACTTCGGTTTCTATAGCCCTATATCACGTATACTATCATTGATATGAGGGACTAAATAAGAAACTTCTTTTATAAGGAGAGCGATCTATTCGTGAATGAAATGACTCATCGTACAAAAACACGTCCAGTTAAAGTCGGTAATTTAACAATTGGCGGTAATAATGAATTAATTATACAAAGTATGACAACAACAAAAACACATGATGTTGAAGCAACAGTTGCTGAAATCAAGCGTTTAGAAGAAGCTGGCTGTCAAGTCGTCCGTGTTGCCGTTCCAGATGAACGCGCAGCAGATGCTATTGCTGATATAAAAAAACAAATCAACATTCCACTTGTTGCTGATATTCATTTTGATTATCGCCTTGCTTTAAAAGCAATTGAAGGTGGCATCGATAAAGTACGTATCAATCCAGGTAATATTGGTCGTCGCCATAAAGTAGAAGCTGTTGTAAATGCAGCAAAAGAGCGCGGTATTCCAATCCGTATTGGTGTAAACGCTGGTTCATTAGAGCGTCACATTTTAGAAAAATACGGGTACCCAACTGCAGATGGTATGGTTGAGAGCGCGCTACATCATATTAAAATTTTAGAGGACTTAGATTTCCACGATATTATCGTATCGATGAAAGCCTCAGATGTTAACTTAGCAATCGAAGCATATGAGAAAGCTGCTCGTGCTTTTGATTATCCATTACATTTAGGTATTACAGAATCTGGAACATTGTTTGCCGGAACTGTAAAAAGTGCCGCTGGTCTTGGAGCAATCTTAAATAAAGGCATCGGAAATACACTACGTATTTCATTAAGTGCTGATCCAGTTGAAGAAGTAAAAGTTGCTCGTGAACTATTAAAATCATTCGGTCTTGCGTCTAACGCAGCAACACTTATCTCTTGTCCAACTTGCGGTCGTATTGAAATTGATTTAATTAGCATCGCTAACGAAGTGGAAGAATACATCTCTACACTTCAAGTACCAATTAAAGTTGCAGTACTTGGTTGCGCCGTAAATGGTCCTGGTGAAGCCCGTGAAGCTGATATCGGTATTGCCGGTGCACGTGGAGAGGGATTATTATTCCGTAAAGGGCAAGTCGTTCGTAAAGTACCAGAAGAAACAATGGTAGAAGAACTGAAAAAAGAAATCGACGTAATCGCTGCTGAAATGGCTGCTGAACGTGAAAAAGAAAAAGAGACACAAGAACAATAAAAAGAAGGTTGCCACAATATTTGTGAGCAACCTTCTTTTCTACGTAAAAAAGCTCGTCAGTTATGTAACCGACGAGCTTTTACTTTGCACATTTTGGACAACGACCATATATTTCAAACTTATGACCTGTTACTTCATAACCGCTAAAATCTTTATTCATAAAATCCATTGGGCAGGAAGTAATCTCTTTCGTCCCCCCACAATCCAAACAAATAAAATGATGATGATGTTCCATAATAGAACAAGTGAAACGAAAATGTTTTTCACCATTTAATTCCGTTTGTTCTAAAACACCAATCTCAGCAAAAACTGTTAAGTTACGATAAATCGTATCAAAACTAAGCCCTGGATAATCGTCTTTCATATGCTCTAAAACGTCTTTCGCAGTTAAATAACGATTATGTGCTGCAAATAATCTGAGCATCTCTTCTCTTTTTCCAGTATGTTTGTATCCTTTTTCCTTCATTAGGCGTAAAGCTTCTGTTAGATTCATACCTATCCCTACTTTATGCAGTTTTTTTCTTCTTCCATAAAATCGCACCGATTAAAATAAGAACTGCTATCATAACAATTGTACCACCTGGTGCTAGATCAAGTTGATACGAAGCAAACATTCCACCAATTACTGCAATTTCACCAAATAAAATGGAAAAGAAAATTGTTTGTTTAAATCCTTTAGCAATACGAATACTTGCTGCAACTGGTAACGTCATTAATGATGATACGAGAAGAACCCCTACTACACGCATTGATACTGCAATGACAAGAGCAACTAATATAATGAAAATAAAGTGAATCCATTTCGCTCTTAAACCAGTTGATACTGCGTATTCCTCATCAAATGATAGTAGAAACAGCTCTTTATATAATAAAATAATTGTCGCAACAACAACAATTGCTACAATCCCAATAATAATTAAATCCGTACTTGTTACAGCACTGACACTACCAAATAAATAACTAAATAAGTCTGTGTTAAATCCATTTGCAAGTGAAATGAAAATAACTCCAACTCCCATCCCTGCCGAAAGGATAATCGGAATTGCTAATTCTTGATAGTGCTTATATACAGTTCTTAACTTTTCGATTAATAGCGCTCCACCAATCGAAAAAACCATCCCCATATATAAGGGGTTTAAAAATCCACCTGTAAAAATGGTTTTTTCAAGTAATAAACTTGCTGCAATACCTGATAACGTCACGTGACTTAATGCATCCGCAATAAGAGATAAACGACGAATAACAACAAACACACCTATTAGCGGTGCAACAAGTCCAATTAAAATACCTGCGTATAAAGAATTACGTAAAAATTCATATTGTAAAAAATCTTGTATCATTATATCCTCCCGTGATGCTCATGTTCGTGTTCTAAACGATGAACATGATGCCCATATAAGACGGACATTTCTGCATCTTCTAACTCTCGGAACTTCTCTACATTTCCATGGAAATGTAGATGTTGGTTTAGGCATGCAACATGTGTTACTTTTTCGGTAACAGCTCCCATATCATGAGTAACAAGAATTAATGTGATCCCGAGCCTTTTGTTTAAATCCTCTAATATTTCGTAAAAACTTTCCACATTTTTTACATCGATTCCAACAGTAGGCTCGTCTAAAATAAGCAATTCAGGATCACTAACGAGCGCACGAGCAATAAATACACGCTGTTGCTGTCCACCAGAAAGCTCTCCAATATTACAACCTTGAAACTCACTCATCCCTACATCAGCAATTGCTTTTTCTACCTTTTTCTTATCCTCTTTTGTGAAAAAGCGAAAAAGCCCTTTTTTCGAAACAAGTCCCATTGACACAACTTCAGAAACAGTTGCTGGAAAACCAGAATTGAAACTATTTGCTTTTTGGGATACATAACCAACTTTATTCCATTCCTTAAACTTCTTACTATCAACGCCAAACACACGAATGCTTCCTTCTTTTGGCTTTAAAACGCCTAATAAACACTTAAGTAAAGTTGATTTACCTGAACCATTCGGTCCCACTAAACCTAAAAAAGCTCCCTTCGGAACTTGCAAATTAATATTTTCTAACACATTCCGATCTTCATACCGGAATGTTAAACCTTCAATCTCTAATATATTATTCATAGCATCTCACCTATTTTAATTCAGAATGATTCCGATTTATATCTATTTGAATTATAGTACAGCTTATTATAGTTGTAAACCAATCTGCCTAAAATATATCTATTTTTTCAAGAAACCTTACTATTATAACAAAAAGCAGAGAAAAATTCTCTGCTTTCGAAAAATATTCCTATATATGTTTAGTGAATAGCCGATTTAAACTTACCACCATTTGTCTCTTGCGTGCTCATAATCGTAACAAACGCATTTTCATCAATTTCATGCACAATTGACTTTAACTTCGTCACTTCTAGACGCGTTACAACTGCATAAATAACTTCTTTTTCTTTATCTGTGTAACCACCTTTTGCTACAAGCTTTGTAGTTCCACGGCCGAGTCGATGTAAAATCGCATTTGATACTTCCTCATATTGATCAGATACAATTAAAACTGCTTTCGTTTCATCTAGCCCTTGAATTACTGTATCGATCGTTTTAAATGCAATATAGTACGTCATAACAGAATACATCGCTTGTTCCACACCAAACACAAATGCTGCCCATGCAAAAATAAATAAGTTCACAAACATTACGAATTCACCAACAGAGAACGGTAATTTCTTCGTTAATAAAATCCCCATAATTTCAGTTCCATCTAACGATCCACCATGACGAATTACAAGTCCTACACCAAGACCTAAAATAAGACCACCAAACACAGTCGCTAAAATAGGCTCTGTTGTAAACGGTGGCACCGCATGTAACGTTGACTCAATGAATGCTAACGCTACAATACCAAATGCCGAAGATAACATAAATGTTTTTCCAATTTGCTTATAACCCGAATACATAAATGGGATATTGAGAACAACGACTAAAGTAGAAAAACTTAACCACCAAATATTAGGAGTAAGATAATCTAATATAAGAGAAATACCAATAATTCCACCATCAATAATTTTATTTGGCATTAAAAATAGTTCAATCGCTACCGCCGCGCATGCTGCCCCAAAAATAATCATAACTAAACGATAAATGAGATGAATAACACTTTCTTTTCGATGTTGCTTTTGCTCCATAGGTCCTCCCTTTACTCTTTTTCTGTAGTTTTGTCCTTATATTATAACATACGCTTCTTTTCCTCATGAAAAAAGAAACTCTATACGAATATGTACAAGCTATATGCTCATATATTTCGATAGAAGAACGCGTGAAGGAGGATAACAAGATGAACCTCATTAAACAAATTGTTAATAAAAAATTAAATCATATTTCTACAAAAGAGTTATTAAAATATAGCAAAGAATATGAAGTTTCTATTACGACTGCACAAGCTGACCAAATCGTTTTACTTATGAAAGGTAAAAACATTAATATTTACGATAACAACGAGCGACTAGAGCTCTTAAAACAGATCGCAAAAGTAACTTCCCCTGCCACTGCCCAACAAGTAAATACATTATTTCAGCAATTACTAAAATAAGGAGGGGAAATCCCCTCCTTATTGCGCTTTAATTTTTTCAAGAAGCCCTTCATCAAAAGTACCGTTTTTCAGCATTTCGATTTCCAATTTGTATGGTGGCTTCTTATCTTTTTTATCTTCCCCTACATACGGTGTTTCAAGAATTTTTGGTACATGCATTAACTGTGGATGATGTACAATGTGATGCAACGCTTTATACCCAATGTGACCAAATCCGATGTTTTCATGACGGTCTTTTCCTGCTCCGCGTACATTTTTACTATCATTAATATGAAGTACTTGTAAACGATCTATACCAACGATCTTATCAAATTCGTTTAATACACCGTCAAAGTCATTTACAATATCATATCCTGCATCGTGCGTATGACACGTATCAAAGCATACAGATAGCTTTTCATTATATTTTACGCCATCAATGATTTTTGCAATTTCTTCAAAGCTACGACCACATTCTGTTCCTTTTCCTGCCATCGTCTCTAACGCAATGTTAACCGTCTGTTCTGGCGTTAGTACTTCATTAAGCCCTTTAATAATTTGTTGAATACCAGCATCTGCTCCAGCCCCAACGTGCGCTCCTGGGTGAAGAACAATTTGTTTCGCTACACCTAATGCCGATGTTCTTTCAATTTCCATACGAAGGAAGTCTACACCTAATTGGAATGTTTCTGGATTCGTCGTATTCCCAACATTAATAATATACGGCGCATGGACGATAATTTCCTCAATACCATTCAGCTCCATATGTTTTCTTCCTGCTTCTATGTTCAATTCTTCAATTGGTTTTCTTCGTGTATTTTGCGGTGCACCTGTATAAATCATAAACGTTGTTGCACCGTATGAAACAGCCTCTTCACTTGCTGCTAATAACATGTTCTTACCACTCATGGAAACATGAGATCCAATCTTTAACATACAATCACCTCTTCAATATACAATAGATATAATGATAGCATAATTTGTAGAAATATGTAGTGAATTGTTTGTTCACAAAAGACGCACTACACAAATTTATATGAGTATTTAAACAGACTATACTCTTCATTTAAATTAGCGGGATTAAAAAAAGATAAGGGAAACCCCTTATCTTTTTTTATTGCTATATTTTCTCTTCACTTTGTCACGTTCTGTTGCAAGTTTACGTTTATAGTTTGGTTTTACTTTTTTCGGTTTTTTAATAACTTTCGTTGCCATAACATCAAGTTCGTCATTTGGTTTTTTACGGCTCTTACGACGACGACGCTCACCTAAATCCGCCCACTCATCTCCGCGTAAATCTACATGTTTAAACTCGATATGACGTTGTTTTTCTAAGCTATCTAATGCTTCTTCGTTTGCTGGATCATAAATCGTCACTGCAATACCAGAATGCCCCGCACGTGCTGTTCTTCCAACGCGGTGAACGAAGAAATCTAAATCTGATGGTAGCTCATAGTTAATAACATGGCTAATTCCTTCAATATCAATACCACGTGCTGCTAAATCAGTCGCAACAATATATTGGAATTCAAGGTCACGAATTTGTTTCATCATTTTTTTACGATCACGTGGTGATAAATCCCCGTGAATTCGTCCAACTTTTAAGCCGCGTTCCATTAATCCATCAGCAACTTGATCTGCCATTTTTTTCGTATTCGTGAAAACAACTGCTAAATACGGTTTAAATTGAAGTAGCATTTTATTCACTAAATCAATTTTATTACGATGTTTAGAAGGCACTAAATAGTGTTCAATGTTTCCAGCTGCAACTTGTTTTGGATTGATATGAATATGCTCTGGATTCTCCATATATTTCTTCAGAAACGGTTTTAGTTTTTGAGGAATTGTTGCAGAGAAAACTAGCATTTGCAAGTTTTTAGGCATGCGTGCTGCAATTTTATCTACATCGTGAATGAATCCCATATCAAGCATTAAGTCAGCTTCATCGACAATAATCGTATTTGCTTTATGAACAAATAATGCTTGTTCTTCTACTAAGTCTTTAATACGTCCTGGTGTCCCGACTACGATATGAGGTTGTTTTTTCAACTTTTCAATTGAACGTTGTTTATCAGTTCCACCAATTAAACAACGCGCTGTAATCATTTGATCTTCCGCACAGAATTTTGTTAATTTCACAATCTCTTCGTAAATTTGTTGTGCTAATTCACGAGTAGGTGCTGTAATAACAAGTTGTACTTCTTCACGGCTTGCATTAATTCTGTTCAATGTAGGAAGTAAGTATGCATGTGTTTTCCCAGAACCTGTTTGGGATTGTCCAATTACACTTACACCTTTTTTCACGACCGGGAAAATTTTCTGCTGAATTCCTGTCGGCTCTGTAAAGCGTAGTTCACGAACTGCATCTATTAAAAATGGTTTAAAATCATACTGTGTAAAAGTTTGTTGTGTCATAAGTTACACCTTCTTTCTAAATTTCTACTGCGCGCACAAATCAGTCAAGTCTACATTATATCGAAATCTACAAGTAAAATCCATCTTTAGTTTAGGTTTTCCCTTCAAAAACTAACCTTCTTCCCCCTTATTGCATATTGTATGTGTATATACCTAACTGAAGAAAGGAGGATTTCTCACATGTTTCCAAAACCCCCCACAAGACAAATGTTTCCAAATCAAGGGCAGCAACCTTATACACCATATCCAATTCCACAACTACCACCGATGGCACAAAAAAAGAAAGGGTTCCTTGCTAAACTCTTTAAAAAACACGATCCAACCGAACCTTACATGCAAATGGTTCCGCCTTATCGACAAATGGAAGGACCGCCACCAATGATGCACCAGCACCAGCACCAGCAACCGCCACCTCAATATCGGCAACAATATCAACCCCAATATCAACAGCAATACCCACAGCAGTACTCACAGCAATATCAACCATACATGCAGCAGCATCCAGAGCAAATGATTCCCCCTCAAATGTACGAATCAAACGAAACGCGCGGCGGTGCAGCAACTACAGCAGCATCCAGTAGCGGCATCGGCAGTTTTTTTGCGAATTTAATTTCGAATCCAACTAATATGATAAACAATATAGAAAAAGTATCCCAAGTCGTTCAATCTGTAAGCCCTGTCGTCGAACAGTACGGCCCTATTATGCGTAACCTACCAAGCATTGTTAAAATCCTCACCTCTGGAAAAAGTACGGAAGAAGATTCAACTAAAAATCAGGCTGAAGACATAACAGAAAAGGTTGAGGTAGCAACTCCGCCTCCTCCACAAAAAAAAAGAAAAAGAAAAAAAATAGTGATTGAGCCAGTCATAGAAAAAGAATTACGAGAGGAGCCTGTTCAAAAAACAGCAACAAAACCAAAACTATATGTGTAACAATCCTTTGTTTTCTATCCACTCCTCCTTTATAATGTAAAAGACTATGCACAAAAGTATCCCTTGTTTAGAAGGAGAGGATTACTCATATGAAAATTGTTAAAATTTCCCCTCGTGGTTATTGCTACGGTGTTGTCGATGCAATGGTAATTGCACGTAACGCCGCATTAGATAAATCATTGCCGAGACCCATTTATATTTTAGGTATGATTGTTCACAATAAACATGTTACAGACGCTTTTGAAGAAGATGGAATCATCACATTAGACGGTCCAAGTCGCTTAGAAATTTTAGATAAAATTGATTCTGGTACTGTTATTTTCACTGCACACGGTGTTTCTCCAGAAGTTAAACAACGCGCAAAAGAAAAAGGTTTAACAACAATCGATGCTACTTGTCCAGATGTTACCAAGACGCATGACCTTATAGAAGCTAAGAAAGCGGAAGGGTATCATGTCATTTATATCGGTAAAAAAAATCATCCAGAGCCAGAAGGCGCAGTTGGTATTGCACCTGACATCGTTCACCTTATCGAAAAAGCCGATGATTTAAAAACATTAGAAATCCCAACAGATAAAATTTTAGTAACGAATCAAACAACGATGAGTCAATGGGATGTTCAACATTTAATGGAGGACATTCAAAAAAAATTCCCAACAGCAGAATTCCATAAAGAAATTTGTTTAGCAACTCAAGTTCGCCAAGAAGCTGTCGCTAAACAAGCTGATGTTGCAGACTTAACAATTGTTGTTGGTGATCCGAAAAGTAACAACTCAAACCGTTTAGCACAAGTGTCACAAGAAATTGCTGGTACGAAAGCATACCGCGTTGCAGACGTAAGTGAGATTAAATTAGAGTGGCTACAAGGTGTAGAAAACGTAGCTGTTACAGCAGGTGCTTCTACTCCAACTCCAATTACAAAAGAAGTTATCGCTTTCTTAGATCAATATGACCCAATGAATCCCGCTACATGGGAGAGAGTTCGAAAAGTACCGTTACAAAAAATATTACCTCGTGTAAAAGTGAAAAAAGAACAATAATAAAAACCGTTGCCTATATGAGCAACGGTTTTTATTATTCTTATACAAATGTAAATGGATCTGTATGTAATTGCGAAGCATGAATGTGTACATTGAGTTTCTTTGCATCCACTTTTTCTTGTAATTGCTTTTGTACACCTTGCTTCATTACTTTTTCAACGTTATGTCCTGGGTCAACTATATTTAAACCGAGCATCATCGCATCATGAGCAACATGATAATACATGTCACCTGTTACATATACATCTGCTCCTTTAAATTTAGCTTGATTGATGTATTTGTTACCATCACCACCAAGTACAGCTACTTTGCGCACTTTATCATCTAATTTCCCAACAACTCGTGCACCCTTTACATCTAATGATTGCTTTACATGTTCTGCAAACTGTCCAAGTGTCATTTCTTCTTTTAAGTATCCTATTTTCCCAAGCCCTAATGTTTCGCCTTTGTTATCAAGTGGATACACATCATACGCTACTTCTTCATATGGATGTGCCGTTACCATTGTTTTAATCACTTTTCGTTGTAGTGAAACTGGAATAATCGTTTCGATCCGCACTTCTTCTACGCGCTCTAACTGTCCAGTTTCCCCTACATAAGGATTTGTCCCCTCTTGAGGTACAAACGTACCTGTACCCTCGCTACTAAACGTACAGTGGCTATAATTGCCGATATGACCAGCACCTGCGTCTCCTAATGCTTTTCGTACTTCCTCTGCATGAGTTACTGGCACAAACACAACAACTTTTTTCATTTCTTCTGCATATGTCGGTGCCAAAACTTCTGTATTTTGCAACCCTAACGCCTCAGCAAGTAAATCATTTACCCCGCCCTTGGCAACATCCACATTTGTATGCGCTGCATAAATGGCAATATCATTTTTAATACACGTTTCAATAATTCTTCCGTACGCTTTATCTGTATGAATCGCTTTTAACGGATTAAAAATTAAAGGATGATGCGCGATAATGACATTCGCTCCTAATTGAATCGCTTCCTCCACAACTTCCTCCGTTATATCTAATGCAATTAATACGTGTTGTACAGATTTATTAAGCGCTCCAATCTGCAGACCAATTTTATCTCCTTCCATCGCCAGATGCTTCGGATACATACTTTCAAATAAAGAAATAATTTCATGGCCGTTTGGAATTTTACTCATGATAAAATCTCCCCTATCATTTTCATTTTCGCTTCTACTTCTGCACGTTTCGCTTTTGTTTCTTCAGAATTAGCCGCACGTTCTAACTGTTTTAAAATATTTTGGAAGTTTTTCAATTCCCCTTCCCATTTTTCAACGAAAGCTTCACTTTTTTCTTTTATTAAAAATGGCCCCATAAACAATCCCGCTTGTTTATTTTCCGAGTAAGGTGCTTCGACATTTCCTCGCTCTCCTACTAAAATCTCGTAAATTTTCCCATCTTCTTTTACGATTTTTTCATGGATAAGCTCCCAACCATTTTCAACAAACCATTCACGAATATGATGTGCTGCAATATTCGGCTGTAAAATTAAACGTGTTACACCTTCTAATTTTTCTTTACCACTTTCTAAAATGTCACGAATTAACGCTCCGCCCATTCCAGCAACCGTAATTACATCTACTTCTCCTGGCGCTATAACAGCTAATCCATTCCCTTTACGCACATCTACTTTATCTTGCAAGCCACTTTCAGCTACAGTTGCTTGTGCAGAGCGAAACGGTCCATCTACAACCTCTCCAGCAACTGCTTTTGTAGCAATATTATTTATAATTGTATAACACGGTAAATACGCATGATCCGATCCAATATCAGCAACTGTAGATCCTACCGGTATTTCACGCACAACTTCTTCTAATCGTTTTGAAAGCTTTACTTCATTCATGTATTTCCATTACTCCTTCTCTTGTCAGTCTGTCTCCATGATAATGAATTTATAGTAGTTGTTGCAAGCCTATAACAACAATTCACTTCTCTATCATTCATCGTATTTTAGAAAATATAGAAAAACAAGCCCTTTGCATAAGCAAAAGACTTGTCATACGGAACTTTATTTTTTCTTCGATAACCAATCAGCTACTTTAGTGGCTTGATCAGCTGGAACTATATTAGCAGGCATATTGCCCTTTCCTTTCGAAAGAATTTCTTTAATTTCATCCTTTGAAAGTTTCCCACCAATTTTTTGTAAGTTAGGTCCTACTGCCCCTTGTAACTGATCACCGTGGCAGCTCGTACAGCTTTGCTTCACAATATCCTCTGGTTTTGATGCTGTTTGTGCTGGCTTCCCGCCATTTTTTGCATCAGCTAACTCTTTAGATTTATTTAGCCCCTGAAATGAAAATACAAACATAACGATAATACCCAATGCTGCAATAAGAGCGAACGGAATCAGCGGATTACGTTTCATATCTCTTCTCCCCCCTCTATACCCCTAAATAGTTAGATGATTCAGTCATTTCCATTGTACTTGAAAACGCTCTATCAGAAAAGAGAAAACTACTACTTGTTAAAAATATTCCATAAATTCAGTTTATTGTTTTTTATTGTCATATAGCTTATTATTTCGATAATTATTAACGTTTCTCATCATATTTTTCGCTTTTCTACATATATTTTTGTATAGAATAAACAAAATTAATCGAAAAATCGAAAAATGAGCATTTGCAAATCAAAAGACAATTCTGTAAAATAAATTACAAGAAATTGTAATCGTTGCCGATAGCTAAATTTTAACAAAAATTAACAAAATAAAAAAGTTTACTTCACAAAGGTGAAGTAAACTTAAAAAATAACCTATTCTAAGAAATCCTTAAGACGCTTACTACGACTTGGATGTCTTAATTTGCGAAGTGCTTTTGCTTCAATTTGACGGATACGCTCTCTCGTTACGCCGAATACTTTCCCAACTTCTTCAAGCGTACGAGTTCGTCCATCATCTAAACCGAAACGAAGACGCAGAACATTTTCTTCACGATCTGTTAGTGTATCTAACACATCTTCTAATTGTTCTTTTAGCAATTCATAGGCTGCATGGTCCGCAGGCGATGTTGCTTCTTGGTCTTCAATAAAGTCACCTAAATGGGAGTCATCTTCTTCACCAATTGGTGTTTCAAGAGAAACTGGCTCCTGTGCAATTTTTAAGATTTCACGTACTTTTTCTGGAGCAAGATCCATTTCTTCACCAATCTCTTCAGGAGACGGTTCGCGACCTAAATCTTGTAATAATTGACGTTGTACACGAATTAACTTATTAATCGTTTCAACCATATGAACTGGAATACGAATTGTTCGCGCTTGGTCCGCAATCGCACGTGTAATAGCTTGGCGAATCCACCAAGTTGCATACGTACTAAATTTGAAACCTTTACGATAATCGAACTTTTCAACAGCTTTAATTAGACCCATATTACCTTCTTGAATTAAGTCTAAGAAAAGCATACCACGGCCTACGTAGCGCTTTGCAATACTTACTACAAGACGTAAGTTTGCTTCTGCAAGACGACGTTTCGCTTCTTCATCGCCTTCTTCAATACGCGTTGCAAGTCGAATTTCTTCTTCTGCAGATAGTAAGTCTACACGACCAATTTCTTTTAAATACATACGAACAGGATCGTTGATTTTAACCCCAGGTGGTACACTTAAATCATTGAGGTCAAACTCTTCTTCTGTTTTTGTAATTTGGCGATTATTAGGGCCTTCTTCGTTGTCATTATCACCAACTAAGTCAATGCCTTGTTCACCTAAATATTCATAGTATTCATCCATTTGATCAGATTCAATTTCAAATCCATTCATGCGTTCTGCAATCTCTTCATATGTAAGAACGCCACGTTTTTTTCCGAGCTCAGTGAGTTGTTCTTTCACTTGCTCAAGGGTCATTTCAGTTTCAATTTGTTTAGAACGAGCTGGTTTGTCAGCCATCTGTTCCCCTCCTTACGCGAGATACAAACATTCATTATACTAAAACTTTATCAAAAAAGCTATTTTCTCGCTTTTTGATTTTGTAAATATGCTACATAATATTTAGCAGCCTCTACAGGATCTGTTTTTTCCATTTGTTTCACTTTAAAGATGATCTCCATCTTTTCAAGTTTTTCCTGATGCCGCCTAAGCGTCTCCAAATGGCCTTGCAACACTTCTTCTGTGTATTCTGGATTAATAAATTCATCCGTCGAAATATCAGTGATAATATTTTTCAACTTTTCATCAGAGAGCCAACTTAAAAATGTTCCGACTGAAGGTTCATTTCCCTTTTCATAATATGCGTATAGTTCATATAAAATCCCTTTATGTTCTTCTGTATGAAAATCTTCTATATGGGATTCCATACGAACAGCTACTTCTGCACTTTGCAACATATGGTAAATAATTTCTCTTTCCGCTCTTTCAAAACCTGTTAACTTCGGTTTTGTTTGAACGACTTGAGACGGTTTAGCAACCTGCTTTATTTGTTTTTGCTGTACCTTTTGTTCTTTGCGATATTGGTGCAATTGATTCAAAAGTGTTTCCATTGAATACGAAAATTCTTGCGATAATGACTTCAAATATGACTCTGCCTGCATCGCATCTTGTAACAACGATAACTCTTTTAAAACACTTTTCACATATTCTTCTTTGCCAGACTCATCTTGCAAATTTTTCCCTAAACGCAAATAATTTATTTTAAAACCAACAAAACTCACACTTGATTTCACAAGATTTTCAAAAGCAGTAGTCCCATATTGTTGCACATATTCATCAGGATCAAGCTTATCTGGCAAGGGTGTGACTTTCACTTGGCAACCAACTTTTAACAATAATTGCCCTGCTTTCATCGTCGCTTCTCGCCCTGCTTTATCACCATCATAGCAAAGAACAACAGTTTCAACGTTACGTCGCAGAAGTTTTGCTTGTTCTTCAGTTAAAGCTGTTCCCATTGTCGCAACAGCTTCTTCCACACCACTTTTTACCGCAGCTAGTACATCGGCATATCCTTCAAAAAGGACCACTTGCCCACGCTTTCTAATAAACGGTCTTGCTTGGTGGAAGTTATACAACAATTTACTTTTGTGAAAAATCGGCGTTTCAGGGCTATTTAAATATTTCGGAGTGTCATCTCCTAACGCCCTTCCACTAAACGCTATCACCTTACCTTGTAACGTATAGATCGGGAACATAACTCTTCCACGGAAGCGATCGTAATGACTACCATCCTTCTCACTTCTTATTAAAAG
This sequence comes from Bacillus sp. 22475, assembly GCF_052044835.1. Taxonomy (NCBI): domain Bacteria; kingdom Bacillati; phylum Bacillota; class Bacilli; order Caryophanales; family Bacillaceae; genus Bacillus; species Bacillus sp. 22475. The sequence goes on from NZ_JBQENW010000002.1 coordinate 326,110, forward strand.
GCCAGCTTGTTCCATACTAGACAGCGATAAACCTCTTTTTTGTAAAATTTTCGCCGCTGCATCCCAAGCAGGTGATGCATAACCAATTTCAAACTTCTCAATCATCTCTTTCGTAATACCACGGTTTAATAAATATGAAAGTGCTTCATTTCCCTCTTCCGTATTTACTAATAAATGATGATAATACTTTTTCAATAATTCATGAGCTTGTTGCATGATGACAGTGTCATCAGATATGTCTTCTTGTTGTCCTTGCCCTGATGTATACTCTGCAACCGCAATTCCATTTCTTTCGCCTAGCTTTTGAACAGCCTCGGTAAAAGCCAGTCCTTCCATTTTCATTAGAAAGGAAAATACATTTCCACCTTCTCCACATCCGAAGCAATGAAAAATTTGCTTATCAGATGAAACAGAGAATGAAGGAGAATTCTCACCATGAAATGGACAAAGGCCGAAATAGTTACGCCCCTGTTTTCTAAGTTGAACGTATTCACCAATCACTTCTACAATATCGGATGATGTCCGAATCTGTTCAACAACTTCTTCGGGAATTCTGTTCCCCATAACTCCATCTCCGTGTCGTATTTTGTATTCGATATAAATTAAAAAATTCCTTTATAATTCGACAATATTTTTCTAAACTTGTTAGAAAGTGTTGCCGATTACATTGTATAAACGATTTTGAACCTTTCCTATAGGTCCTTTATCTGCATAAATCGCATATACATACTTGCTATATAAAATTGTATACATTTGCTCATCTGTTACAAATGTATCTCTTAGAAACAATACATATACACCTTTTTACAAGAAGAGTAGCAAGCCACATATACTGTTTGATCTTGAGATCTGTAACATTTTCATGTTGATCCATATAACAATCAACTCCATTTTGTTCAGTATCTACAAAGATCCAATTGCCTTGCTATTTCCTTAAAGGATGAGCATATGATGCGACAAACAAAATTCCGACATGAAATTCCGCTCCAACTTGCACAATTTCAGCCTTCACGGGATATACATCTACACCAACTAATATGTTGTTGATGTTTTGCATATTTCTGTATTCTACATCCCTTCTGTGAATCCTTCCATAATGTGCGTTTTCTTGTATAGATTTTGTCGATTTAACGTAATTACATGTCTTTTTCGTAAATCCTATCCCTAGTTTATTCTGAAAAATTAAAGTCTAAACGTAAAATATAGGTTTTTATCACAATTTTTTATTATAATATATTTTCTTCAACTACGCTACATATCCCTTTATTTTTTCATCTTACATTTCAGAATGACAAACTCACACCTTGAATATACTAAAAGACAAAGGAGTATAAGTATAACCATTACACTACAATCTATTACAAAATCCATAGGTATCATATTTCACACGAGCGAAAAAAGCACATTCACCTTTGGTAAATGTGCTAAAACATTTTTTGGTTTTGCACTGCATTCACAATAATATTTGCTGTTTCTTCAATCGCTTTATTCGATACATCGATTACTTGGCAATTTATTTTACTAATTACTTCCTCAAAGTGATCAATTTCTTCTTGAATACGATTAATATTTGCATATGTTGCTCCATCACTTAATCCAAGTGATTTTAATCGTTCTTTTCGAATATGATTTAACTTATCTGGCGTAATTTTCAAACCGAAACATTTTTCTTTTGCCACTTGATATAGTTCTTCAGGTGGGTCAACTTCTGGCACGAGTGGTACATTCGCAACTTTCAAGCGTTTGTTATGAGCTAAATATTGGGAAAGTGGTGTTTTTGATGTACGCGAAACACCAATCAACACGATATCTGCTTTTAAAATACCTCGTGCATCTCTGCCGTCATCATACTTCACAGCAAACTCAATCGCTTCAATCTTTTTAAAGTATTCTTCATCTAACCTACGGACAACACCTGGCTCATATCTCGGCACTTGCCCCGTAATTTCTTCAATTTGATCAATAAGAGGGCCGATAATATCGTATGCCTCTACCCCTTCTTTTGCAGCCTCTGTTACTAAATACTGGCGCATATCAGGCTTAACTAACGTAAAACATATAAGTGCTTGATTACTCTTAGCAATCGAAATCACTTCTTTTAATGTCCCTGTATCTTCTACATACGGTACACGTCTAATATCAGGAGCAAACGGGAATTGCCCCATTGCTGCTCGAACAACCAAATCAGCCGTTTCCCCTACAGAGTCAGATACGACATATACGATTTTATTATCCATTACATTACCTCACTTTAAACAAATTACACTTATTCGTTATTTACTAAATTTACAAACGCACGTGTAATATTTGTTTTTGTAATTCGCCCAATCACTTCTAAACCTTGTTTCGTATCTTTTACAACTGGCATTGCATCAATCTGTCTTTCTATTAATTCCATCGCAATATCATATAAAGAATCCTCTCTACGACACATCGCAATGTTTGGCATCCTTGTCATGATAATATTAACCGGAAGAGAGGTTAAATCCTGCTTTCCTAAGCTCGCTCTTAATAAATCTTTACGAGACACAACACCAACTAATAGAGTCATCTGATCTACAACGAACAATGTACCAACGTCCTCTAAAAACATCGTACAAATTGCATCGTATACGGAAACATTTTTATCAATTACAACCGGTCTAGATTGATAATCTTGTACTTTAATTTTCTTAACAGCTTCAGATAATAGCTGCCCCCCAGTTTTACCCGTATAAAAATAACCTACGCGTGGACGTGCTTCTAAATAACCAGCCATCGTTAAAATTGCTAAGTCTGGTCTTAGCGTCGCACGTGTTAGACCCAATTGCGCTGCAATTGATTCCCCTGTAATAGGACCGTGATCTTTTACAATCTGAATGATATGTTCTTGCCGTTTATTCAGCTCTATGATAATCACCACCTTTAATGCACAACGAAAAAAGTTATACTATCTCTTAAATATTATATACTAAATATGCTATTCGAAAAAGAAAGTATGTAAAAAGGACCGTATACGGCCCAAAATTATATTTGAAACTTATCAAGTTGTTCTAAAAAACGTCTTGATTTCAAATAAATTCCGCAATATTCATCATAATATGTATTCAATACTAAACGCATTTGTTTTTTTGTGCTATCCTTTACCGATACATTTCCGAGCCTATGTAAATCGAAATGGAAGAAAAGACGTAATAATTTATGAACAGCTTCTCCTACCGGTATACGATATGGGTCTTGCTCTGCATGACGTGAGCACAGAAAACCGCCTTCCCTTACGGAGAAGGCGACAAAGTCTGTTTCTTGATGACAAATCGCACATGTATCAAAGTACGGGCGCATCCCTAATACCGGAAGCATTTTCGTTTGATAAATTAATGATAATACTTCTGGATCAACACCCTCACACATATAATGCAACGTTTGATATAACATTTCAAATAAATACGGATTATGTTTTTTATCTTCTGTTGCTTTATCAGTTAACTCAACAATAAATGATGCATAAGCAGTTAAAAATATATCCTCGCGAATTTCTTTCATAGTTGAAATAATCTCGCCTTGTTGCAATGTTCCAAGCCCAGATCCCATTTGAATAAGAAAATGGCCATGTGTCATTAATTGCGACACAGATGCTAATCGGCTTTTCGGTTTTTTTGCCCCTCTTGCCATTGCACTTACCTTACCAAGTTCTCTTGAGAATATTGTAACAATCTTGTTCGTTTCTCCGTAATCTGTCGTACGGATAACGATGCCCTCAACTTTTTGAAACATGTTCGTCACCATCCAAGGTTTGAACAAAACGGGTCAAGAAATTGGAGAGTCTAGATGCGCTAGCTCCTCTTCATGTTGATCCATCTCATCGTTTACGTCTTTTTCCATTTCTTTCAAAAGCAAGTACGTTTCAATGCTTCCTGTTTTGGAGAAAAACTTCCAGGTAAAATCTAGCATAAGAATCCACCTTTCTCAATAAGCGTAGCCTATAAACCAATTTCCTTTGTTGTTATTAAATTGACCCATTTTGTCCATTTTCATGTGAGAAAAATTTTTCCTAATTTATCAAAGTTCATAAAAACCAATAATCAGTGGATGAACCAACCATCCACTGATTACAACTTTACTCTATTTTAGTACTCATCCTCGCGGAAACCTAGGTCACGAAGCTGAGACATTTTATTACGCCAATCTTTTTGCACTTTTACCCATACTTCTAAAAATACTTTAGAACCAAGTAGCGCTTCAATATCAAAACGAGCTCGCTTACCAACTTCTTTTAACATTTTTCCTTGTTTTCCGATGATGATTCCTTTTTGTGATGCACGTTCAACAACAATCGTTGCATTTATATAAACTGCCCCGCCCTCACGCTTTTGAATCGCATCGATAACAACAGCCACAGAATGCGGCACTTCTTCACGTGTTAAATGTAGTACTTTCTCACGAATAAGCTCTGCAATAATAAATCTCTCCGGATGATCCGTTACTTGATTCTCTGGATAGTATTGTGGTCCTTCTGGTAAATACTTTTTAATTGTTCCAATTAAAGCGTCCACATTATTACCGTCTAACGCAGAAATTGGTACAATCTCTGCAAACTCATGTAGTTTACGATATTGATCAATTAACTCTAGTAATTGCTCTGGATGAAGTTGGTCAATTTTATTAATGACTAAAAATACTGGTTGTTTCGTTTCTTTTAATTTCTCAATGATGAATTCCTCACCACGACCAAATCCTTCAACTGCATTAACCATAAACAGAACAATATCAACTTCTTTTAATGTCGTTTGCGCCATCTTTACCATGAAGTCGCCTAATTTATGTTTAGGTTTATGTATTCCTGGTGTATCAATGAAAATAACTTGTGCATCATTTTCTGTATATACACCTTGAATTTTATTACGAGTCGTTTGTGGCTTATCACTCATAATAGCAATTTTCTGGCCGATAATACGGTTTAAAAATGTAGATTTTCCAACATTCGGTCTGCCAATAATAGAGACAAAACCTGATTTATAACCTTTTCTATTCATGTAAATCCTCCGCTAAAAATGCTCCTGGTAACAATTCTCCGACTGTCGTCTCTTGAACGTCACCATGTAAGTTTGATAAGTATACTTTCGTATCCTGTTTACATAATTCTACCATAACTTGTCGACATGCTCCACAAGGAGGTACTGGGCGCTTTGTATCTGCTACAACCGCAATGGCTACAAATTCTTTATCTCCTTCAGAAACCGCCTTAAATAAAGCTGTTCTTTCAGCACAATTACATAAGCCATATGATGCATTCTCAACATTACATCCACGATATACTTTTCCACCGCGCGTTAATAATGCTGCACCTACTTGAAATTTAGAATATGGTACGTACGCTTGTTTACGCGCTTCGATTGCTTCTAGAATTAATTGTTTACTATTCATATTCCCGCATCCTTCCTGTTCACAGCTATGAAGAGATACACTCTCTCATTAAAGGCCCTTACAGCACTTCCAAAGCTTAATAAAAGCTTCGGAATGCAACTATACCATATACGGTAAAAAGATAATAGCACCAATTATAACAGCTATAATTGCAAACAATAAAACCGCTCCTGCCGCAACATCCTTTGCAATTTTTGCAAACGGATGAATATCGGCAGTCGCTAAATCTACCGTTTTTTCCACAGCCGTATTTACCATCTCTAAACTCATTACACTCCCTATTACAATAAGTAATATCATCCACTCTATTTTCGTAATATGGAAATAAAAGCCGCAGCATATAACAATGACTGCGGCTAAATAATGGATTTTCATATTTCGTTCATGACGAAAACAAAAGAATATACCAGCTATAGCATATCCAAAACTATCTATAAGTTTTCCTTTTTTCATCGTCCTAATCCAAAAGCTTCTAAAATTTCTTTTTGTCTTCCGAACATTTCTTTTTCATCTTCTTCTGTCATGTGATCATAACCAAGTAAATGTAAAAAGCCATGTAACGCCAAAAATCCAAGTTCACGATCGAAAGAATGTCCGTACTCTTCAGCTTGCTCTTTCGCCCTTGGAATAGAGATAATAAGATCCCCTAACATGCGCGGCATCTCTGCACCAACAATCTCCATTTCTCCTTCTCCCATCTCTTCCATGGCAAAGGATATTACATCTGTAGGTTGATCTTTATCTCGGTAATCACGATTAATTTCTCTAATGCGCTCATTATCTACAAATGTCACCGATACCTCCGCACCATCCTCGATATTTTCCATTTGAGCTGCTTTTTCTAACACTTCACGAATTAAACTCATATACTCTTCTTTTACTTCTTCTGTTTCATCAATAAAATCAATTAACAAACTCATTCTTTCTCCTTTTCTTCCGGAGGTTCCGGATATGTAATACGCGAATGGAAAATACCATTTAACGTTTCACACAACGTTTTTCCAACGATTTGTAGTTCCTTAAACGTCAAATCACATTCACTAAATTGACCGTCTTGCAGTCGATCTTTAATAATACTTTGCACCAAGTTATTAATTTGTTCTGGCGTTGGGTGATTCATAGAACGTACCGCAGCTTCTACACTATCAGCAATACCAACAATTGCCGATTCTTTCGAAGTTGCTTTTGAACCTGGATAACGGAACATCTCTTCTGTATATTTTTCTTTATCTTCTTTAATAGCTTTATAATAAAAATATTTCAGTAACGTTGTACCGTGATGTTGCCCAGCAATATCAATAATTTCTTGTGGAATATGATATTCTTCGAGCATTCTTACTCCATCCGTTACGTGAGCAATTATAATATCTTTACTCGTTACAGGATCTAATTTATCATGCGGGTTTTCAATTCCCATTTGGTTTTCAATAAAGAATTGCGGTTGTACTGTTTTTCCTACATCATGATAATATGCCCCTACACGCGCTAATACACCATTTGCCCCAACTGCTTCACAAGCAGCCTCAGAAAGATTCGCTACCATTACACTATGATGATATGTCCCTGGCGCTTCTAACAAAATTCTGCGTAAAAGCGGATGATTTGGACTTGATAGTTCCATAAGCTTCATACTTGATACGATTCCAAGTCCACTTTCTAAATATGGTAAAATCCCCATAGCCAAAACGGATGATATAATCCCTGAAAGTGAAGCCATTAATAATTGCGTACCAATTTCAAGAGGCGAAAAATTCCCATTACGTAATAATAAGAGCGCCGCTAATACGACTACATTTAATACAGAAACGAGTATACCAGCTTGTAAAATCATTGTACGACGATTTTTTTCTCGCAAGAAAATACTAACCGATAATGAACTTAACAATACGTAAATCCCTACACTATAATTTAATGTACTCGTTACTCCTTCATTAAACATAATACTTCCGCATACAGAAAAAATCATACTCGTTAAAAAGACAAATCGATCACCAATCATTAGTTTTACAAGTATTGTTCCCATCGCAACTGGGACAACATATGCAATCCCTGCGTATTCAAGTTTTTGAAACAAACTAATGATTTTCATTAAGACGATTGTGATAGACAAAATTGTAATATACGCTAAAACATACGGTCTATCTTCTCTTTTTCTCTTTAAAAATAATTCAAATTGTTTATGCATAAAGTATAGTAATACACCAATGAGTACCGCTAATCCAACATAAGGTTGAAAGCCGTTCCCTTTTTCTAACAAACCAACTAATTTCAACTGATTATACACATCACTTGAAATCGTTTCACCTTCTCTAACAAGAACTTGTCCTTGAAGAATATAAACAGGTGGAACTAAATCTTCCTCTGCTTTTCTCTTCTCTTTCGTTAAGATCGGGTCATAAAAATAGTTCGCTGAAATTGCATATCTTCCTAGCGCCTTAATTGACTCTTTTAAACCATTATCAACATTAACACTATTCATCTCACTTACATATCGTTCTTTCGCATCTTTCAATTCGTCCATTTTAATATGCTCAGTCATGATACTATTAATCGCTGTTACCGCAGCATCTTTCGCTAATACTAATTGGCTCGAATCTGCATTAATCAAATTTAGTAAGTTTGAATCAGATAATTCTTTCGTTAAGTCAGCGGGTAGTTTCTTTTTTAACTTATCCACTTTCTCAGCATCAGTCATCTTTTTTTGATCATCCGGTCCAACAGCTTTAATCTCTTGCACCACTTCATCCACTTTAGCAAAGACGTCATTCACAATATCAACTTTGTTTTGTTTATACTCACTTTTATATGTATATTGATCTTCAACTTTTGTAGCGGCTTCTTTTTTCTTTTTATCCGTTGTAACTTTATCTTCAATTTTTATAGGAGAATGGATTGTCTTTTTCGCAATAGAATACATATTAACATCTAATTGTTCTGGTTTTACATTATTCATAAGCGCAAAAAACAGCACTGCTCCTAACACAACGTAAGAAATCCAACTTAGTTTTTTCGAATGTTGTAAATTACGAAACCACTTAGAAATTTCTTGAGATCTTGACATGATTTCAATACCTTCTCCTCTCCAGAAATAAAGTGAAACTATTTATAGCTTTCATTTCTTCTACCCAACGATACTTTGAGGCAACATTTTACACACCAGTACCTATAGTTTATTTTCCTTATCTTTCATGATAGTAAAAAATATGACATTCGCCAACCTTATCATACAAAAAGAAATGATCCTGACAAATAGGATCATTCCATTTTATCATATGCCTCAATAATACGTTGCACCAATGGATGTCTCACAACGTCCGTTTGTTCTAATGTAATAAATGACAGACCTGATACACCAGATAAAATATTAGCAGCTATAGATAGCCCTGATTTTACCCCTTTTGGCAAGTCTACTTGTGAAGGGTCCCCTGTAATAACCATTTTAGAGCTAAAACCTAATCTTGTTAAAAACATTTTTATTTGAGCACCCGTTGTATTTTGAGCCTCATCTAAAATAACAAATGAATCATCAAGCGTACGCCCCCTCATATAAGCAAGCGGAGCTATTTCAATTACTCCTCGCTCCATCATACGCTGCGTATATTCTTGTCCAAGAATATCATGTAAGGCATCATATAATGGACGTAAGTATGGATCTACCTTCTCTTTCAAATCCCCTGGTAAAAAACCTAAATTTTCTCCAGCTTCTACAGCAGGTCTTGTTAAAATAATTTTCTTTACATATCCTTGTTTTAAAGCTCTCACAGCCATTACTACAGCTAAGTATGTTTTTCCAGTTCCTGCAGGCCCTATCCCAAAGACAATATCATTCTTCTTCATCGCATGAATATATCTTCTTTGCCCCATTGTTTTTACACGAATGGATTTACCTTTTGCAGTCTTGAAAATTTCTTCTTCATATAACTCTTCAAATTGAGCAATTTTCCCTTGTTGCGCGAGCTGAATTGCATACGCAACATCTCTCTCTGAAATTGATATACTTTTACGAATTACAACAAGTAATTGCTGTAAGATTTTTTCTACGAGTGTCACCGTTTCAACTGCTCCAGATACATGAACAGTTTCTCCTCTAGTTACGATCGATACATTCAGTTCTCGTTCAATTACTTTTAAATGTGCATCATTGACTCCAAAAAGAGCGATTGCTTCGTTAGTATTTTCCAATTGTTGGTTCATTTCTACTAATTGTTCTGCCATTACTCAGTCTCCTTGAATATCGGATTCGGATATTGGTTGTGGCTCTGCAATATTTTCAACCACAGTATAATGCAATGTGACTTTTAGTTGATCCGCCTCAACCTCTTTACTCAAAATCTTATCACTTACAATCATAGCATGTTCATCCAATTTTTTCTTTAGTTCTTTTTCGGCCATCTCCTTCGCTACTTTCAGCGCTTGCTTTTCTGTATATTCTCGATTCGCTTCTTCCTCTTCTCTCACAACATCTTTTTCATATGCAATCGGCAGTGTAAAACCAAATAATTTCACATCATGCTTTACACTTTCAGTACGAGAGCGTTTATACTTATCATGCTGAAATCCCCATATTTTTATTTTCGTATCCCCGAATTTAAGAAAATGTTCATTGTATACATTACCAGTATACACTTGGAATTGCGTCTTTAGCGGAACATCTACCTTAGATGTATACCACGTTTCGCCATACACAATACCTTTCGCTGAAACAATCGTTGGACTTTCCTCATTACCATATATTCCCGATACGAGAATCTGCCCTTTTTCTACATGATCATTCTTCAGTACAACTGGTTTTCCAACTTCTACAAACGTTTTTGTAATAATCGCTTCTTTTTTTGCTACTAAATTTTGCGGCCTTTGTTCCTTTTCTTTTTTTGGTTCGTTTTTTTCAACAATTTTAAAATGATACGTCGTTCCTCTTACTTCTAGTCCCGCCCAAGTAATGGCATTAATATTATCTGTCAAATGGCGTTGTACATCTTCTACATTCGGCATTTGAAATTGTAGTTTCCCTTTTTTAATACCCATTTTATCCAATTCTTTCATCAATATATATTCTGTTTCGGGTTTTGCTCCTGTAATTTCAATTTTCCAAACCATATTTGACATTGCAATCACGCCAAAAAAGAAAATTAAAAACCCAATTAAAAATCCACTATTTTTAATTAAACGCTTATTCCAAAAAGGAAAACCATAACGTCCAATAAAATATAATTTACATTCATTTTTTCTATAAATTGGTTTTATTTTTTTCACATCGCGTAACAACATACAAAAAACTAACGTTTCATCAGCTATTTTCTTAACATCCCAAACTAACAAATTCCTCCGTACACATTCATTAACAAACCGTTCCGCTCCTCTACCTTCAATCCGCACTTTTACATATCCAAGCCACTTTATAAACCATTTATTTTTCATTTACCACCTTCACTGCCTTTCTAAAAGTAGATATACTACTTTTTATTTGAAGCATTAAAATAGCTCGTACTAAAATGAAACAAATTAAAACTGTAATCGGTCTCTATCAACGAAACTTTTACAGGATAAAGAAGAAAAACTTCACAAATGGAAGTTTCACTTCAATCACCTTTTTTTTCATTTTCTAAAAATGTTACTTGCTCAATTATCCCTTCGAGCAAAAGCTCTTCTGGAAGAATCGTTTTAATAACAAAGGATTGTCCTTTAATTAGTAATTGACCATGTTTTAAAAGCAATCGCACTTCTTTATCTGAAAACACTAATAGCCCCCGATGATTTTCTATATAAATATGTATTTGCCCAACAAGAGTAATCCGAGGCAGATCCATTAATACATCCACTGGTAGGTCTACTTGTTTTGTTAACCAATTTTTCATTTGTTCTAATTTCTTCATCTCGAAAGACCCCCTCCTCATCCCATATATATGTATTTCTTCACAAGTGCCTATCGTGTTATAACGACTTCACTAACATAACTATATTCTGTAAGAGTTCATCTCATGTTAATTAAAACAGTCGCTATATGAAATCATATTTATCAGGACAATGATGGATCAGAGAATGTTACCCATAATAATAGAAGTATTAATACAAGAATATGCGCCCTCAGGGGATATCAGTACAAGTTAAATTAAGAAATTGAGCCTAGCAAGAAGTTGGAAACTTGAAAAAACCTGTTACAATTCGTTCTGGACGTGACATACTGACCATAGAATAAGTAGTTGTCATTCATTAGACAAATGAGATAAAATCCGAAAAAGGAAATTGCTCCACTCTGAATTTTGCGGTGTAAGTAAGAATATTTTATAGGTGGTTGTTATATGAATTTCAAAAAAATGAATTAATAAGCGAGGAAATACGAAAGGAAATTGGATTTAGTCAAGAAATTTTGAATGTTATAAAACAAGTTACTAACAGCAGCATCCAGCCCTTTTATGCAACTGATTCAAAATCTAAAATAGCCGGAGTCTCTTTCGTTACCTTTGAGGATTCTGCTGAACAGCAAGTTATAAAACTTCAATCTGAGGTTCAGAAACTTGGATACTTAGCTTTTATTTGCGAAAGAAGTTTTAGTCAAGGAAGTAAGAGTGAGTGTAGAATTGCAATTACACAAGGAAATGACCAATTTGATATCCTTACAATCCAACAAACAAATGGCGTTAATTACGAAGTTAGCAATATAGATGTTATTTTTAAACTAAGAAAATGGAATGATCGCTATCCTTTTATCATAATCGGTGCAGATCATGACTGGGTTGATGCCATTTTTAGCGCGTTACCTACAGACGAAGAAATGCAATCTTTCGCGCAAGAAATGTATGAATTTTGTCCAGATATAGTGGAACAAGGAACAGAAAGCATTGAGGAGTTAGTCGAAGAAATTAAGAAAACGAAAAAGCTTTTTTTATGGTGGGATTAATCATAACTAAGGCCGTTATCTTTTTTACATACCAGAGGGGTTTCTATCACTTACAGAAACGCTTTTTAAGCAATATAGCGTTTCTTCTTAATAAGAACAATAAAAAAACGTCTCATACGAAATGAGACGTTTTTTTATGCTAATAGCTGGATAACCAGCTTATTCACAAGTGATCCGTCTGTTTTACCTTTTACTTTCGGCATAACAGCAGTCATCACCTTACCCATATCTGCTTTAGAAGTCGCACCAACTTCAGAAATAACTTGCTTGATTACATCAACTAGTTCTTCTTCAGTTAATTGCTCTGGCAAATATGCGCTTAAAATCTGAATTTCACTTTGCAGTTTATTAACAAGGTCTTCACGACCAGCTTTTTTAAATTCAAGGAGGGAGTCCTTATACTGTTTTACTTCACGAGCTAAAACTGTTACTTCCTCTTCTTCAGTAAGAGTATGTTGCAGTTTAATACCTTCATTTTGTAAAGCAGCCTTAACCATACGAATAACGGTTAATTTTTCTTTTTGTTTATTCTTCATCGCTTGTTTCATATCATCGTTTAAACGACCGAGAAGACTCATAACTTACACCCTCTCTTAGAATTTACGCTTTCTTGCCGCTTCAGATTTCTTCTTACGTTTTACACTTGGTTTTTCATAAAACTCGCGCTTTCTTGCTTCAGCAAGTGTACCAGTTTTAGAAACCGATCTTTTAAAACGGCGAAGTGCATCCTCCAAAGACTCGTTTTTACGAACGACTGTTTTTGACATTCTCTTTCCCTCCCTCCGAAACATCACACTTACATACTAACTTCAGCATGCAAAAAGAAACACTTCTTCAGCATGTCTTTTACGATTATAATACATTTTATCACTTCAGGTCAACTATTTGGCAGAATAAAAGAAGAATAGAAGCATTTCCTTTTCAAAAGTTATACAAATATCTAGTATCCTTCTTTCATGAAGACAACTATATTTTTATCATTTCAACTTTTTTCATACAGGGATGCACGAAACGCCTCCCCACCTTCTAGTACTTAACCGCTTCAAATAAAGAAAGCATGCAAACCATTTCCGGTTGCACGCTCTTTTTTATGCGCTTGCTGATTCTTTTTTCACATCATCTTCAAGAACACGAACAAATTGCGCTTCGTTATATGGATAGCCAGCTTTCGTAATTTTCACTTTCACTAGCTTACCAATTAATTCTTCTGATCCTTCAAATACAATTTTCAAGTAGTTATCTGTATACCCTACATATAACCCTTCACGGTCGCCGTCTTTAAATTGCTCTTCTGGAATGATTTCAAGCACTTCACCTTCAAACACTGATGCATATTCTTTCGCTAATTGATTAGATAGCTCAATTAAACGATGAACACGATCGTTCTTCACATCTTCAGGAACTTGATCTTCCATGCGTGCTGCAGGTGTTCCTGTACGTTTTGAATAAGGGAACACGTGTAACTCAGAGAAGCGGTTCTCTTTAATGAAATTGTATGTTTCCATGAATTCTTCTTCTGTTTCACCTGGGAAACCAACGATTACGTCAGATGTAATCGCAAGGCCTGGTAACGCTTCTTTCAAACGATCTAAACGCTCTTGGAAGAATTCCATCGTATATTTACGACGCATACGTTTTAATACAGTATTAGAACCAGATTGCAACGGAATATGCAAGTGACGTACAACTACTTCAGATTTATCTAACACTTCAATTACTTCATCTGAAATTTGACTCGCTTCAATAGAAGAAATACGAAGACGTTTTAATCCGCCTACTTCCGCTTCCATATCACGAAGTAATCCAGCTAAGTTATAATCTTTTATATCTTCGCCGTATCCACCTGTATGAATACCCGTTAATACGATTTCTTTATAGCCTGCATCCACTAATTGTTGTGCTTGTTTAATAACCTCTTTTCCATCACGAGAACGCATTAAACCACGCGCCCAAGGAATGATACAGAATGTACAGAAGTTATTGCAACCCTCTTGTATTTTTAAAGACGCACGTGTACGATCCGTGAAATAAGGTACATCAAGTTCTTCGTACACACGTGTTTTCATAATATTGCGGACAGCATTAATTGGTTGACGCTCTTTACGGAATTCTTCGATGTAACCTAACATCTTTTCACGATCCTGTGTACCAACTACAATATCTACACCTGGAATCGCCATAATTTCAGCTGGAGATGTTTGTGCATAACATCCCGTTACGCAAATAACTGCATCTGGATTTTGACGCACAGCACGTCTGATTACTTGACGGCTTTTTTTGTCCCCAGTATTCGTTACTGTACATGTGTTAATAACATATACATCAGCTTTCTTTTCATATTCTGTTCTTTCATAACCACCTTGTTTAAACAATTGCCAAATGGCTTCTGTTTCATAGTGGTTTACTTTACAACCTAACGTATGGAACGCAACAGTTGACATTGATCATCACCCCATCAATTCAAAATGATACGAAGCAGCACTTAACGCGTATAACGGCGCCGTTTCTGTTCTTAAAATTCTTGGTCCTAAACTACATGGTACAAATTTATGTTCACGAAGCGCTGTAATCTCTTCCTCAGCTAAACCGCCTTCTGGGCCAAATACAATCAATAGCTTTTGACCTGGTTTCATTGTCGTTAAAGCTTTCGCAAAATTAGATTTCTCGCCTTGTTTCGCTTCCTCTTCGTAAGCAACAAGACAAACATCATACTCACCACTCATTGAAAGCAGTTGCTTAAATGATGCCGGAGCATGTACTTCCGGAATTTCACTTCTATGTGATTGTTCCGCAGCTTCTTTCACAATTTTTCTTAAACGCTCAACTTTTTTATCAGCTTTTTTCGCATCCCATTTTACGATAGAGCGAGATGCTTGAAATGGTAAGAATGCAGCTGCCCCAAGCTCAGTTCCTTTTTGAAAAATCAACTCTAGCTTGTCTCCTTTTGGCAGTCCACTTGCAATCGTCACGAAAACAGGAAGTTCACTTGACGCCTCTACCCATTCTACAATAGCCGTATTAATAAATTCACTGGTAATTTCATCAATTGAACATACTGCTGTTTTTCCGTTTACACAGCAATAAATTTGATCGCCAGCTGTCATACGCATTACTCTCGCAATGTGATGTACATCATCACCTACAATGCGAATTTTTGCTTCACTTACATATTTCTCTTCTACAAAATAACGTTGCATATAATCACCTTAGTAGAGTTTCGTTCCTTTCGTAAGTCAACACTTACGAAAAGAACGAAACATTATCATTTTTCATATAACAAACGGCAAGTCCCTCACCTTATAGTGAGAGACTCCCCTTTTCATTATAGACTAAAATCTATATTACGCATTTCGTGCAATAATTGCTACCCAATCTTCCATTCGTAACACTTCTTCAATTGTAAATCCAGCTTGTTCTAACGCCTCAGAAATTACTTTTTCCTTCGCAGCAATAATGCCCGATGTAATAAATAATCCACCTGACTTCACAACTCTCGCTGCATCTTCAGGGAATAAAAGAATAATTTCTGCTAATAAGTTAGCTACGATTAAATCAACAGGACCTTCAATACCTTCTAAAAGACTATTTTGCCCAACAGACACGATATCATCTGTTTTATTTAAACGCACATTCATTTCTGCACTTTCAACTGCAACCGGATCTAAATCATATGCTTGAACAGAAGACGCACCTAATTTTGCCGCTGCAATACTAAGCACACCAGAGCCTGTTCCTACATCAATGATAGCGTCACCTGGCTGTACTGTTTTTTCTAAAGCACGAATACACATCGTTGTTGTTGGATGAGTTCCTGTACCAAACGCCATACCTGGGTCTAATTCAATGATTTTTTCATCAGGAGAAGATGGTGTATATTCTTCCCACGTCGGTACGATTGTGAATGTATCAGAAATTTGTACTGGATGGTAATATTTTTTCCAAGCAGTAGCCCAATCTTCTTCATTGACTTCGTTAACGGTAATATTTCCAGTACCAATTTCAATGTCGTAAGATGGAAGCACATCAATAGATGATTTTACACCTGCAATCGTTTCATGTAAAGAATCCGTTTGCGGGAAATATGCTTTTATTAATACACCTTCCGCCGGATATTCATCTGGATTCAATGCATAAATTTCACCATATTGTTGCTCGCGCTCTTTCGTTAACTCCGCTGGATCCTCAATCGCAACTCCGCTAGCACCAGCTTCATGTAAAATATGAGAGACAGCTTCTACTGCTTCTTCTGTTGTATGAATACTAATTTCTGACCATTTCACAATTTACCAACTCCATTTTTTATTTCCATTATTCCCCTTTGAAAGCACGTTTAAGCTTTCCGAATAAACTATCATCCTGCTCTTCTTGTCCTGCAAATTCACGTAATAAATCTTTTTGCTGTGAAGTCAATTTCGTCGGTACAACAACACGAACGACTACATATTGATCTCCTTGGCCGTATCCACGTACATTCGGAGCACCTTTTCCTTTTAAGCGGAATTCTGTTCCAGTTTGTGTTCCTGCTGGAATTTTCAGCTTCACTTTACCATGAACAGTAGGAACTTCCACTTCATCACCAAGCGCCATTTGCGCAAATGTTAATGGCATTTCGCAAATAATGTGATCTCCTTCACGCTCGAAGAATTCATGATTTCTTACATGAACGACAACATATAAGTCTCCTGCTGGTCCGCCATTTACGCCGGCTTCACCTTTTCCAGACACACGAATTTGTTGACCATTATCGATACCCGCTGGAATTTTAACATTGATTTTTTTACGCTTACGAACTTTACCTGAACCGTGACATGTCGTACATTTTTCTTTAATAATTTGTCCAGTTCCTGAACAATGACCACAAGCTTGACGGTTTACGATACGACCAAACGGTGTGTTTTGTTCTACACTCACTTGACCAGAGCCTGAACAATGTTTACATGTTTCTTTTGAAGTTCCTGGTTTTGCTCCACTACCTTTACAAGTATCACATGGATCTTCTACTGGAATTTCCACATTTAATTCCTTACCAAAAATAGCTTCTTCAAAATCTAAAGTGACTTGATATTGTAAGTCAGCACCTTGGCGCGGAGCATTTGGATCACGACGTCTGCCGCCGCCACCGCCAAAGAAAGAACTAAATATATCTTCAAAACCGAAGCCACCGCCGAAGTCTCCTCCGCCGCCAAATCCACCGAATCCTTGATTTGCACCAGCATGACCAAATTGATCGTACTGCGCACGCTTTTGATCATCACTTAACACTTCGTATGCTTCTTGTACTTCTTTAAACTTTTCAATTGCATTT
Organism: Bacillus sp. 22475; assembly: GCF_052044835.1. Classification (NCBI taxonomy): domain Bacteria; kingdom Bacillati; phylum Bacillota; class Bacilli; order Caryophanales; family Bacillaceae; genus Bacillus; species Bacillus sp. 22475. The sequence continues at coordinate 343,716 of NZ_JBQENW010000002.1, forward strand.
TCTTCTTTGCTTACGTCTGGATGGTATTTTTTAGCCAAACGACGATACGCTTTTTTTATTTCATCTGTTGAAGCGCCCTTGCTAAGTCCAAGGACCTCATAATAGTCTCGTTTACTCATAAATTTACAACCCCCGAATCTTTCACATAAACGTAATTTTAACACCGAAAGAAAGTGCTTTGCAACAAAGTTTCCTCACTTACAGTATGCAAAGCGAAAAACTTAAGATCCTCACACATCGCTTCTCATTCGTGAAAAAAGCCAAAGTCAAGGCACGCTTGACTTTGACTTTTTGTCATCTTACTTATTATGTTTACAGTTGAATTACTTGTCTTCTTTTACTTCTTCAAACTCAGCGTCAACTACATTGTCTTTCTTCGTGCCAGCGTCTTGTGCACCTTGCGCACCTTCTGCTTGACCAGCAGCTGCTTGAGCTTGCTCGTATAATTTAACAGTTAATTGTTGTACGATTTCTTGTAAAGCATCTTTTTTCGCACGAATTTCTTCAAGCTCGTTTTTCTCAATTGCAGCTTGTAATGCTTCTTTCGCTTCTGTTGCTTTTGCAACTTCAGCTGCATCTACTTTACCTTCTAAATCTTTTACAACTTTGTCTGTTTGGAATACAAGTTGGTCAGCTTCGTTACGAAGTTCAACTTCTTCCTTACGTTTTTGGTCAGCGTCAGCATTTGCTTCCGCTTCTTGTACCATACGTTCTACTTCTTCATCAGAAAGACCTGAAGAAGATTGGATTGTAATAGCTTGCTCTTTGCTTGTTCCTAAGTCTTTCGCACGTACGTTAACGATACCGTTCGCATCAATATCGAATGTTACTTCGATTTGTGGAATACCACGTGGTGCTGGTGGAAGGTCAGTTAATTGGAAACGACCTAACGTTTTGTTGTCAGCTGACATTGGACGCTCACCTTGTAATACGTGAATGTCTACTGCTGGTTGATTATCAGCAGCTGTCGAGAATACTTGTGACTTACTTGTTGGAATTGTAGTGTTACGCTCGATTAATTTCGTGAACACGCCACCCATAGTTTCAATACCTAAAGAAAGTGGAGTTACGTCTAATAATAGAACGCCTTCTACATCACCAGTAAGTACGCCACCTTGAACTGCAGCACCTAATGCTACAACTTCATCAGGGTTTACACCTTTATATGGCTCTTTACCAGTTTCACGTTTAATAGCTTCTTGTACAGCTGGGATACGAGTAGATCCACCAACAAGAATAACTTTATCTAATTCGCTTGGAGCAAAACCAGCGTCTTTTAATGCACGACGAGTTGGCTCTAATGTTCTTTCAACAAGACCTGCTGAAAGCTCTTCGAATTTCGCTCTTGTTAACGTTAATTCTAAGTGTAATGGACCAGCAGCTCCAGCACTAATGAATGGTAATGAAATTTGAGTTTGTGTTACACCAGAAAGATCTTTTTTCGCTTTTTCAGCTGCATCTTTCAAGCGTTGAAGCGCCATTTTATCTTGGCTTAAATCAATGTTATTTTCTTTTTTGAACTCAGCTACTAAGTGATCGATGATAACTTGGTCAAAGTCATCGCCACCAAGACGGTTGTCACCAGCAGTTGAAATAACTTCGAATGTGCCGTCTGCTAACTCAAGGATAGATACGTCAAACGTACCGCCACCTAAGTCATATACTAAGATTTTTTGTTCTTCGTCTTGTTTTTCTAAACCGTAAGCAAGTGCTGCTGCTGTTGGCTCGTTAATGATACGCTCAACTTCTAAACCAGCGATACGACCAGCATCTTTCGTTGCTTGACGCTCTGCATCGTTGAAGTATGCAGGTACTGTAATAACAGCTTTCGTTACTGTTTCACCTAAGTATGCTTCAGCAGAAGCTTTTAAGTTTTGTAAAATGATTGCAGAAATTTCTTGAGGTGTATAATCTTTACCTTCAACTTCTACTTTGTAGTCTGTACCCATATGACGTTTAACAGACATGATTGTATTTGGGTTTGTAATTGCTTGACGCTTTGCAACTTCCCCAACTTGACGTTCTTCATTTTTGAAAGCTACAACAGAAGGTGTTGTACGATTTCCTTCTGGATTTGGGATAACCTTTGGTTCTCCACCTTCCATAACAGCTACACAAGAGTTTGTTGTACCTAAGTCAATACCGATAATTTTACTCATGGCGAATCCTCCTAGTTTTATGTAAATTATTGATTTACTTTTACCATTGATGGGCGAATCACACGGTCTTTTAATTTATAACCTTTTTGGAATTCTTCCACAACCGCGTTTGATTCAAATTCACTATCTTCCACTTGCATAATAGCTTGGTGTTCATTAGGATCAAACTGTTTACCAACAGCTTCAATCACTTCCACACCTTCTTTAGTCAGCGCTTCTAACAATTGACGATGCACCATTTCCATACCTTGTAACAAGGATTTCGTTTGCTCATCAGTCGCTTCCACTTGCATTGCTCTTTCAAAATTATCAAGAGCTGGCAAGATGTCTGAAACTAGACTTTGTGCTCTATATTTTTCAGCAGCCTGTTTATCCATTTGGACACGGCGCTTATAATTTTCAAAATCAGCTTGTAGACGTAATGTGCGACCTTCCGTTTCCGTTAGTTTCGCTTGTAACTCATCTACTTTTTCTTGTAAAAGAGCAGCCTCACTTTTTTCTTCTACAGTTTCTTCACTGTTTTCTGGCGTGACAGCTTCTTCAACTTGCGCTTCTTTTACTTCTTCTACCACTTGTTCGTTACGCTCTTCCACAATATTCACCTCCTTAAAAAGTATTAGGTATCATGCATAGCATGATTACCTAAGCATTATATATTACACACAGCAATGAAAATTTCATCACTTGAGCGAATGTATTACTCTCATTTACTTTTTAAGTCCATCAGTAAATTGTCTCGTAAATAACTGTAACAAACTAATTACACGAGAATATTGCATTCTCGTAGGACCTAAAATAGCAATTGTTCCAAGTTGCTCTTCGCCGATCGAATATGTTGCAGAAATTAAACTGCAATCCTCCATAGCCGTCGAAGTGTTTTCCCTACCAATTTTCACTTGAATCCCGACTTGTTTATGACGCAAAATGTCATAAAATTCGGCTTCATTATCAATCATGGTAAGCAAAGATCTAACCTTTTGAATGTCATGGAACTCTGGCTGCGAAAGCATATTTGCTTTTCCTCCAAAGTATATCTTTTCCGATAACGGAACTTGAAATGTACCATCTAACATTTTTATTGCACTATCGTAATTATGAACATACCCACGTAAAACTGTAACAATTTCCTTAAAGATTTTATTATGAAGTTCTTCCATCGGTACGCCAGATAGCTTTTCATTTAAAACATTAACCATTTTTTCTAAATCTGATAAATCAACAGATTCCGGAACGGTAATCGTTTTACTTTGTACATGCCCTGTATCAGTTACAATAATAGCGACTGCAGTTTGACGATCAAGCGGCACAATTTGTACATTTTTAAGTTTATTTGTACTTAACTTCGGTCCAAGAACAATGGCCGTATAATTCGTAAGTTCTGATAAAATTTGAGCAGATTGCTGTGCAATTTTTTCCGCTTCAAAAATTCTTTCAGCAAATAAATCTTTAATTTGTACAATTTCAGCGTTCGGTAAGTTTTGCGGCGCTAAAAGATGGTCTACATAAAATCGGTAACCTTTCTCAGAAGGAACACGTCCAGAAGAACTGTGCGTTTTTTCAATAAAACCTAATTCTTCTAAGTCCGCCATTTCATTTCGAATAGTAGCTGAACTAAATGTAATTTCATCTTTTTTAGCCAACGTTCTAGACCCAACAGGCTGCGCTGATCCAATAAAGTCATCAATAATTGTTTGTAAAATTAAGAGCTGACGTTCCGTAAGCATCTCATCATCACCTCTGTTAGCACTCTTTGTCTTTGAGTGCTAAATCTATTAATAACTTACCAAAATTGACATTCAATTGTCAACGGAAACGTCACGAAATAATGAAACTTTTTCACGCCTATGGAACATTTAATTAGTCAATCAAAAATGATTGGAATACTTCATTCCCTAATAATTTTCCTTTTCGCGTTAAACGCACATGTCCATTTTCCTCTTCAAGTAATCCTTGTTCTTGATTGCTTTGTAACTGCTTCGCGAAAACTTGATCCATCTCCACATTAAATTTATTGCGGAATGCCGTTTTAGAAACACCTTTTGTTTTTCGAAGTCCTAAGAACAGTTCTTCTTCCATTCTTTCTTTCTCCGTCACCTTATGAACATCTAAATACGGAAATCCTGTTTCATCAATTTTATTAAAATATCGCTTCAGCGGACCTACATTTTGAATACGTTCCCCATTCACATAACTATGAGCTCCAGCTCCAAAGCCATAATACTCTTCATTATTCCAGTATGTGAGATTATGTCTACTTTTATTGTCACCTTTTGAGAAATTACTAATTTCATACTGGTTATAACCGTGTTTCTCCATTTCATCCATTACCATTTCATACATTTTAGCTTCATGGTCTTCACCCGGAAGACGCAATTTCCCTTTATTCATTAAGTTATAAAACACTGTTTTAGGTTCCACAATTAATGAATATGCCGAGAAATGTTGTACACCAAGCGTAAAAGCAATGTCTAATGTTTCCTTCACATCTTCTATCGTTTGTCCTGGCAAAGCATAAATAATATCTACATTAATATTTTTAAAACCTACTTCCTGAGCTTCTCGAATCGCTAGGAATGCATCTTCCCTCGTATGCTTGCGCCCGATTTTCTCAAGCAGTTCATCACGGAACGTTTGCACACCAAAACTAATTCGATTCACTCCACCTTCTAATAGTACATTCAACTTCTCTTTCGGTAGATCTCCTGGATTCGCTTCAAATGTCAATTCACAATTCGGAGCAAACGGACGCAAATGACGATTAATAATCTCGAGTAATTTTTTTGTCTGTTCCATATTTAACGCTGTCGGAGTTCCACCGCCCACAAAAATCGTTTTCATACTATCAAACGGAACTTTTTGAACCGTATTTATTATTTCCTTCTCTAAATAATCTAAATATTGATCAACCGGTTGGCGTTCAATAAACACTTTATTAAAATCACAATAGTGACAAATGTGCTGACAAAACGGAATATGAATATATGCAGCTTGTACCAAATATAACTCCTACCTTTCTAAAAAGAAAACCTCCGCACTCCGGAGGATTCTCTACTTCTCTAACGTATTACGAATTTGTTCCATTCGCATTTTTCCCCAATCATACATCATTTCAACGATCGGTAAAAGTGACATGCCTAGTTCCGTCATATAATACTCAACACGAGGAGGAATTTCGGGATATACTGTTCGATCAACAATCCCATCTTCCATTAACTCTTTTAATTGGTTCGACAAAACTTTATGAGAAATGCTTGGGAATAACCGTTGTAATTCACTAAAACGATGAGGCCCTTCCACACCAAGATGCCACAGTATCACAACTTTCCACTTTCCACTAATAATAGAAAGCGTCAATTCCTTTTCACAATTAAAATTGCCATTTTGTATTTTATCTTGAATATCTTTTCGAATATTTTCGGACATTAACAATCTCCTAACTCTATATGAACTAAAAAGCTCTCTCATTATTGTAAATGAGAGCTGCTCAGATGTCTAAAAAGTAATTATACAGAAAAAAGAAGCCGCACAAACGACTTCTTTTTTATTTCAAATATTAGTTGTCATCCATTTTCAGTACAGCCATGAATGCCTCTTGTGGCACTTCTACAGAACCAACAGACTTCATACGTTTTTTACCTTCTTTTTGCTTATCAAGAAGTTTACGCTTACGAGAAATGTCACCGCCGTAACATTTTGCAAGTACGTTTTTACGCATCGCCTTAATTGTAGAACGTGCTACAACTTTATTTCCGATAGTCGCCTGAATTGGTACTTCGAACTGTTGTCTCGGAATTAATTCTTTTAATTTCTCTACAATTACTTTACCACGGTCATACGCTGAATCACGGTGTACGATAAATGATAAAGCATCCACTTGTTCATTATTTAAAAGAATATCCATTTTCACAAGTTTAGATGGTTTATAACCAATTAACTCGTAGTCAAATGATGCATACCCTTTCGTATTTGATTTCAATTGATCGAAGAAGTCATATACGATTTCTGATAACGGGATTTCATATGTTAATGTAACACGCGTTTCATCTAAATATTGCATATCAATAAACGTTCCACGTTTACCTTGGCAAATTTCCATTACAGCTCCAACATAGTCATTCGGAACCATAATTGAAGCCTTCACAAACGGCTCTTCTACACGATCGATAGACTGTGGATCTGGCATATTAGATGGATTATCAACAATAACATCTTCACCGTTTGTTAAATAAACTTTATAAATAACGCTTGGCGCTGTTGTAATTAAGTCAATCTTAAATTCACGTTCAATACGTTCTTGAATGATTTCCATGTGAAGAAGTCCTAAGAATCCACAACGGAAACCAAATCCTAACGCTTGAGATGTTTCTGGTTCAAACTCAAGAGCAGAATCGTTTAACTCTAATTTTTCTAACGCATCACGTAAATCGTTATAACGAGCAGAATCAATTGGATACAGCCCACAGAATACCATCGGGTTTAATTTACGGTAACCTGGTAACGCCTCTGCAGCTGGACGTTTCGCATGTGTAATCGTATCACCAACACGTGTATCACCTACGTTTTTAATAGATGCTGCTAAGAAACCTACATCACCTACTGTTAACTCGTCACGTTGCGTAGTTTTCGGTGTAAATACACCTACTTCTGTTACTTCAAATTCTTTACCCGTTGCCATCATACGTACTTTATCGCCAACTTTTACCGTTCCATTTACAACACGGATATAAGCAATTACACCACGGTACGGATCATATAAAGAGTCGAAAATCATACATTGTAACGGCTCTTCTGAATCACCTGCCGGAGCTGGTACTTTTTCAACAATTTGTTCTAAAATTTCTTCAATACCAATTCCAGCTTTCGCAGAAGCAAGTACCGCTTCTGATGCATCTAAACCAATTACATCTTCTACCTCTTGACGTACACGTTCTGGATCCGCACTTGGTAAGTCGATTTTATTGATAACTGGTAAAATTTCTAAGTTGTTATCGAGCGCTAAGTATACGTTCGCTAACGTTTGAGCTTCAATACCTTGCGCTGCATCTACTACAAGAATCGCGCCTTCACAAGCCGCTAAACTACGAGATACTTCGTACGTAAAGTCGACGTGTCCTGGTGTATCAATTAAATGAAGAATATACTCTTCACCATCTTTTGCTTTATAGTTTAATTGTACTGCGTTTAATTTGATTGTAATACCACGCTCACGCTCTAAATCCATAGAGTCAAGCAACTGAGCTTTCATTTCGCGTTGTGTTAACGCATTTGTTTTCTCTAAAATACGGTCTGCTAACGTTGATTTTCCGTGGTCAATATGAGCAATAATAGAGAAATTACGAATTTTGGACTGTCTTTTTGCTCTTTCTTCTTTGTTCATCTATGTTCTCAACTCCTAATAGTCTCGCCAATATACACTAGCACTGATTATATCAATAGAGCAACAAAGATTCAATGAAAACTCGTGCTGCTTACGATACAAATCATTCTATCTATATCTTATGCGAATAAACCATAAGAGACAAACCCTTTTCAAATTTTAAAACGGTTGTCTTACAAATCAGTAAAACAACCATCTCCCATGCTACTCTTAGCTAAAAATCCCCTTTATTTTCCCAACAACTATATCCGTTCCGAACTTCGTCATTTCATAAGCTACACTTGCTACCGCCATCCCAATTCCTTCTACAACATTAAAACTTCTTAAACGTTCTAATTGTTGTTGTTTTTCTGAAGCTGAAAACGAACTACCCAAAATTTCCGATTCAACACCTGTACTCTCTGTCCCTGTCATATGAGCTATTTGTTCATACGACAATTGTCGATAACCTTTCATACTTTTCAAACCATGATTAGCAAGTGACACTCCTGCTATCATCATAAGTAAACATAAAGCTACACTACATATACACAAAAGCGCAAAACGACTCAAACTATTATCATCTTTCTCCCTCAATGTGTATACGCTCCCGTATTATCTTGATCAATTTGATGATGCAGCGCTGCATTTAAACCACTCGCTATTACATTCGCCATATCCTCAATAAAAGTATCTACTTCTTTTGGGGTCACCATTAAATTATGACCAAGAGGCGATAGCACTTCATAAATCAACCTTCTTTTTTCTTCTTCTTCTAACGTACCAACAGTACCTAAAAACATATTTCGGCTCTTTTCATCTGGCATATCTTCTTCTGTTAATTTTTTCTTTTCTCCAAATGAAAATCCCGCTGGTAACAAAGATCTTGAAGGTTTGTTTCCTTCTTTCATCTCTCGACCAAAATGTTTCAAAATAAAATCAATCGTATCACTTGTAATCGAAACGGCATCGACCACAGTCGGAACACCAATTGCGATAACAGGGATACCTAATGTCTCTTTACTTAGTTCCTTACGTTTATTCCCAACCCCTGATCCAGGATGGATTCCAGTATCAGAAATTTGTATCGTGCTATTTACTCGTTCAATAGAACGGGCAGCTAATGCGTCAATCGCAATTACAAAGTCTGGATTTGTCTTCTCAATAATCCCATAAATAACATCGCTCGTTTCGATGCCTGTAATCCCCATTACCCCCGGCCGAATTGCACTAACAGGCCTGAATCCTTCTTCTACACTTTCAGGCTGCAATTGAAACAAATGTCTCGTTACTAATACATTTTCTACAACTATTGGCCCAAGAGCATCCGGTGTTACATTCCAATTCCCAAGGCCTACAATTAAACAGCTCGCTTCTTTGGTAACACCAACCTCTTCTAAGAAATAAGAAAATTCTTTTGCAAAAATACGCTCCACTTTTTGTTGAAGTTCTGTATCTTGCTGACGTATACCTTGTACTTCAAGCGTTAAATAATTTCCAGGTTTTTTACCCATCGCTTCAGAGGCAGCTTCATCAATTGTTACTTTTGTAATTATAGTACCTTCTTCTTCCCTCTCTTTTACAATTACCCCCTGTATCCCTTTTTGTTCTTCTTGGCTTTCTTGCAACATTTGATGAGCTTCTACAGCAAGGTCAGTTCTAACGCTATATTTACTTAAATCCAATGGTTCTTTCATCGTATCTCCTCCGTAATTCATAGTAAATATCGTTAGATTTCCCAAAGTTATATAAGGTCATTCTTTCCTTTACGTGAAATTTCATGGATATACTATTGCAATTCTCTTCACCGTTTGATAGAATATCACTTGTTCTATGTAAGAATCGAGTCATTCGATTGCACCAGGGAGGTGAAAAGTATGGCAAACATCAAATCTGCTATCAAACGCGCTAAACTTAGCGAAGAGCGTCGTGCACATAACGCTTCTATCAAGTCTGACATGCGTTCTGCTGTTAAAACTGTAGAAGCTTTAGTTACTAATAACGATCTTGAAAATGCTAAAGAAGCTTTCAAAACTGCTTCTAAAAAACTTGACAAAGCAGCTCGTAAAGGTCTTATCCACCAAAACGCTGCATCTCGTCAAAAATCTCGCTTAGCGAAACAAGTAAACGCGTAAGGCGTTTAAAAAACGATCCATTTGGATCGTTTTTTTATATACAAAAAAAGTTCATGCACTAGGTACATGAACTTTTTTTGTGTCATCACATATGATTTAATCGCATTAAGAAAAACTCGAGCACAAGTTTCTTATCCATCTTTCCCGTCTTCATACTATAATCAGCTTCCGCTAATTCTATAATCACTTTTTTTAATTCTTCAAAAGAGAAAAATTTCGTTTGATTCATCGCCAATTTTACACGATACGGATGTACACCAATATGAGATGCAATTTGATTTTGCCCATAACCACGTTGCTGTAACTCTTTCACTTGATACAACAAACGGAATTGACTCACTAATAACGCAAGCAATTTAATCGGTTCTTCCTGCTGCGTAAATAATCCATCCAAAATTTGCATTGCACCTGCAATATCTTTTTTCACCACTTTTTCTGTCAAAGCAAATACATTTTGCTCAACTGATTTTGGCACAAGCTCTGCAACAAGTTTCGTCGTAATCTCTCCGCCCATACCAACGTATAACGTTAACTTGTCCATTTCCTTCGCCAACATCGTTACATTACTTCCCACAAGCTCTAGCAACAAACTAACAGCCGCGTTATCAATGTGCACATGCACTTCATCTGCCCGAGCAATAATCCACTTCTGAACATCCTGCACTTGCATCGCATTCGCTTCTACTACATCTGCTGTTTTCTTTAATAGTTTTGTAATTTTTTTTCGCTCATCAAGTTTTTCGTAAGGCGCAACAAAAACAAGAATAGAAAATGGAGAAGGTTCACCAATGTATTCTTCTAAAATTTTTATATTTTGCTCTAACTTTTCTTTTTGCGAAGTCAGAAATAGCGGTGATTTTATTAACAGTACTTTCCGTTCTCCAAAGAAAGGAAGCGTACGCGCATCCTCAACCACATCTTCTAAATATGCTTCTTCCAAATCGTATGTCACAACATTAAACTCTCGATCTTCTTCTTCAAGTGCTTCTGTCGTAATAAGCTTTATCGTTTCATTTATAAAAAAAGCTTCCGTTCCATATAGTAAATATAACGAAGCAAACTGTTTCTTTTTAATTTTTTTATGTATATCACTCATACTTTTTCCTACTCCCTAACTTGGCAATATATATTTATACTAATGCCCTAGCTTTTGTTTTACAAGTACAAAGGAACAGGCTTTATAACCCGTCCCTTTATTTATATTAAACGCCACGCAATAAGCCCCGGGTTTCTTATTGGTGTGCGGTAATCACCTTCCCTTTATTATTCACAATAAAAATTCGAGTATAAGTGCCAACTGTTAACATGCTTGGAAACAAAAAACTCACGTTACTTCATGATCTAAAAGTAGCAAAAAAGCTCATTTTCTCTTCATATGGAAATTGTAGATTTTTTTCTGACAATATTTTATACTAAAGTGGAATGTTGGGGAGGGATTCTAAATGAATGATTTTGAACAAAACGTTCAAAGTAAACGCAATGACGCTATTGATTCAGGGGTAGGATTTATCGTCTCATTTGGTTTTTTCGCAACACTTTTCATCATTGCAACTGTTATTAAATTTATCGGTTCTTAAAGGCTGCCACTTCATGGCAGTCTTCTCTTTTTCACCTATTATATGTCTTATCGTATGTGATTTTACTTTGAAAGGTTCCATTTTCCCCTTTAAAAACATAGGAAATAGCACCTTGCTTGTCCGTCCGCCATATCGCACTTCCCATCTTCTCCAAACGCTCTATCACTTCTTTATGCGGGTGTCCATATCTATTCTGCTTACCAACAGATATAATCGCTACACGGGGCTGTATAACGTTCAAAAAAGACTCTATAGATGACGTGTTACTTCCATGATGAGCAACTTTTAAAACATCTACTCGCAAATCTGGATACGCAGATACTAAAAACTGCTCTCCTTCTTCTTCTAAATCGCCTGTAAATAGCCACGTCAATCCTCCAAATTTTGCCCATATTACAATTGAAGCATTATTTTCACTTTTTTCTTTTCCTTTTGGAGCTAAAACGAAAAATTCAGCTTCATTTACACTCCAACTTTCCCCTTCCCCCACTTCAGTTATTTTCATTTCCTTTTCTAATGCCTGTTTCTTTACTACTTTTTCTAATACTGCATCTTTTCCCTTCCGGCCAAATACAACTTCTTTTACAGGTATATATGATAATAATTCTTGCGCAGCACCTATATGATCTGCATCTCCATGCGTTACGATTAATTTATCAATTGTTTTAATACCTTCTTTTTGTAAATAGGGTATTAAAACATCATTTCCAACAGAAAATTCATGCTTTTTTCGTTGCCACTCTTCCTTATTGACACGAAGCGTTCCACCTGTATCAATAAGATAAACCCCTTTATCATACGGAAGGCGAATTAATATTGCATCACCTTGTCCAACATCAATAAATGTTACACTTCCACTTCCTCTAAAATATGGATATACATAATGACACGTGCTAATAAAAAGAAATATACTCACAACTATACAAACCATTTTTTTCGGCGCTCTCCTTTCCCAAACCATCAATATACTGACAATACTCGCGCAATATACAGCTACAAGATTGAAGGACGTTTTCCCGAAAATAAGCTGGTTAAATGGTAAACTTTCACAATAACTTAGAAAAACATTAGACATACTCAAGCCTATTGATAACACATCCGCAAATCCTTTTGCGAGAAACGGGACAATTGGCATACACAGTAAAATAATAATGCTACATGGTAATACAATGATAGATAAAAACGGAACGTATAAAAGATTGAGGAAAATGCTATATGGAGAAAAATAACCAAAGTGATATAACAAAATCGGAGTACTAACGAGCTGTGAAATGATAGAAATATAAATAGAATTTCGGATTACTCCGTTGCTACTCACTAACAATAACGGAGCAGACAAAAGTAAAGCGAAGCTACCTACAAAAGAAAACTGAAATCCAATATTAAAAACAAGATAAGGGTCATATATAAGCATACATATAGCTGTTACACTTAAAGCATCTAAACTAGATAAACGAATCGAGCACATAAAAGCAATCAACGTCAAAACTCCTGTTATAGAAGCCCTTATAACAGAGGGTGACGCCCCTGCTAAAACCATATACAAAGGAATACAAATGATAAGGCAAATTGTTGCTACCTCCCTCGTCGCACCACTTCTTAGCAAAATAAAATATACTATCACCATTAACAATACAATGTGCGAACCTGAAATTGCTAACAAATGTACAAGACCAAACTGTTGATATTGCTCTTCCACTTCAAACGTCATTTGTTGTCTATCACCAAATAGTAACGCATTCATAAAAGCACCTGATTGCTCTGGAAACATCTCTGTAACTTTCGAGATTACTTGTTGCCTCAAAAGGAGAATCCGTTGCATGAGCGACAGTGATGTTTTATAGCATTCAGAAATATATGTAGCCTCAAATGTGAAATGAATATGTTGCTTGTATAAATAATCACGGTAATTAAAACCATGAAAATTCCGAGCTGTTTGCGGTTCTTTCCTCTCACCCTCGAATACACATGATATCCCTGCGTATAATTGTTGCATTTTTTCCTTTTCCAAGGCTGATTTTATTCTATAACTTAACTGCACTATATTTTTATTGTGATCTTCAAACTGAAAAGATAGGCGATCTCCATTAACAAGCGGTGTATTTTGTATAACCCCTCTTGTAACTCCATAGGACTCTCCTAGAGACTTATTCCACCCTTGAACATAGGAAGTGTATATAGCGCCACTAAAGCACGCTACAATGCAAAAAAAGAAGGTTTTACGCGAAGTTCGATATAAACGGAAGAAAACATTTAAAAAGAGGCAAAAAACTATCAATAAAAGTGACGAGGAAAAGGCAATTGCAATCCCTATTATAAACGAGATTGCAACATACCCCCATTGTTCCTGCAACTTATACTCACTCCTTATAGCATCATTTTTGCTTTCGTGAATACATGCTGTAATTCTTCCATTGATAAATTATCTTTTTCTAAAGACGCAAATAATTCTTTTAACTCCGTATAACGTTTTTGCTCCTCTAATGCAGCGATATCATATTCTAGCGGAACGTGCTTCACTGTTACATTCGCTTGTTCAAATAACTCTATGGCGTATGGATGATTTTTATAATCCTGCGCATAATAAACCGCTGTAATACCACTTTGAATAATTGCCTTACAACATTGTAAACAAGGGAAATGCGTAACGTAAATTTCTGCTTCCTCTGTTTTCGCACCAAACTTGGCACATTGTAATAAAGCATTCATTTCGGCATGAATTGTCCGAACACAATGGTTATCGATTACGTAACAACCATCATCTATACAATGTACGCCACCTTTAATCGAACCATTATATCCACCAGCAATAATTCGTTTATCGCGAACGATTGTCGCTCCTACCGCAAGCCTTGTACATGTACTACGTAACGATAGTAGATGGCTTTGCGTCATAAAATATTGATCCCATGAAATTCGTTCCATATTTTTCACCTACTTTTTTGTCTACTTGTAGTGTAGCGAAAGAAGAAAAACTTCGTCAATCTTTTACGGAATAATAATTTGATCTTTTATCTTTTCAAGAGACTTCGCACCAATCCCATCAATCTCTAATAAATCTTCTATTTTCTGAAACGGACCATGCTCTTCTCGATATTTCAAAATACTTTCTGCCTTTCGAGAGCCAATCCCTGTAATTTTTTCCAATTGCTCTTTCGCTGCTGTATTTATTCGAATCTTGCCATCTTCCTTAGAAGAAGTAAACATCCCTTGTTCTGACTCATTTTTACTCGGTATATAAAGAAGCATTTGATCTTGTACAATTTGTGCTAAATTCACTTTTTTCATATCTACTTCTGATAAAAAACCACCAGCCTTTTGAACCGCATCCTTTACGCGATCTCCTTCCTTCATTTCATATACCCCTTCTTTATTAACCGCTCCTTTCACATCAATTATAATTGTTCTTTTCTGTTCCTTTGTATCCGATATTTTCGGTTTACCCTTTTTTTCTATCTCCTTCTCTTGCACATTCATTGTAATAGGCGTTCGTTCTACACTCTGATTCGTTTTCCAAAAAACAAGAAAAAGTAAAGTTCCAATAATAGCTACTAAACCTAACCACTTTTTCGGAAAATCCCACATCATTTTACACCTCTAATCATAAATTTATAACATCATTCATATTGTTTAGGAGAAAGCTGTTACGAAGGAGGGATGAAACTTTGAACATAGGAATTATAGGGACAGGAAACATGGGGAATATACTAATCGATGCATTTTTAGAAACCCGTGCTGTCAAACCTTCGTGCCTTACAATCATTAATCGGACGCCTGCCAAAGCATATCATATAAAAGAAAAATACCCTTCTGTTCATATAGCAAAAACAATCCCGGAAGTAATCGAACAATCACAACTTATTTTTATTTGCGTTAAGCCGATAGATATATACCCTATCCTAAAAAAATACGCTGAACATTTTTCTGATGAAACGTGCTTAGTTTCTATTACAAGTCCAATATCTCCATCACAATTAGAGACTCTCGTACCGTGCCACGTCGCACGTATCATTCCAAGTATCACAAATCGCGCCCTCTCTGGCGCCTCACTATTTACATTTGGAGATAATTGCTCTGAAGAATGGCAACAAAAACTACTTCGTCTATTCAAAAATATTTCTACACCTCTTGTAATAGAAGAAGATATAACACGTGTTTCTTCTGATATAGCAAGTTGCGGTCCTGCTTTCTTTAGTTATTTACTACAATGCTTCATTAACGCTGCTGTAGATAAAACAAATATTACACACGAAGAGGCTACTACTTTAGTAAGTGAAATGGTCGTGGGAATGGGGAAATTACTTGAAAAAGAAATCTTCACATTACCTACCTTACAAGAAAAGGTTTGCGTGAAAGGCGGCGTTACCGGGGAAGGCATTCGGGTTTTAGAAGAACACGTTGGAGATATGTTCCATAAGTTAATCGAGCGAACACATGAAAAATTTGATGAAGATTTAGAATGCGTTGATCAGCAATTCAATAAACACACATAATAAATACGTCATTTTCATTCCAAATCCTTTTTATAAATACTTACTTTTTTACAATACATTTTCACTTCAACTACTATTCCCATACTTTACGCATACGATCTTCAGATTATGCTAGAACTAAAAATACATCTTCTTTATAAAACAAAAGCAACCTTCTCGGTTGCTTTTGTTTTATCCGTTTTTCTTCGCCATGAAGAAAATACGCTCTGTTTGTTCTGTAACTTCAAGTCGCTCAAAATCACCTGTTACACGAAGAACTGTAAAACCTGCTTCTCCAAGCCATTTCGTTAACTCTTCCACTTGATATGCACGTTGCACGTGACATTCGTCAAACCGATGGTACACATCTTCTTCCGGATCTTGAACAAAGAATGTTAAATCATGCTCTACACTATTTGCTTCTTCACCAGGGAAGCAATTCCAAATAAGAGATATTTCTTCTCCATTCACTGTATACGTTTCATTTTGAAATACATGATGTATTTTATATAAAGAATGTACATCAAATAAAAACAAACCATCTTGACGCAAATGGTGAAACACTCTTCTAAATGTTTCTTGTACTCCATCTTCTTGCAATACATAATTTAATGAATCACAAAAGATAGTGACACAGTCAAACTCACCTGGAACATCAAGCTCTCGCATGTCTTGTTGGTAAAAAGGAATAAAGTATCCCTCTCCTCCTAGTTTTTGCTGAGCGACTGTTAACATTTCTTCTGAAAGATCGACACCTATTAAATCGTAACCCTTTTGCACAAGCGGAAGGGTTACATTACCCGTACCGCATGCTACATCAAGAATTTTTGCCTCTTTCATATCTGCCTGCTGCAGGCTTTCCTCTGTGAATTCTACCCATTTATCATAAGGGACATCATTCATCAGTTCGTCGTACAACAATGCAAATTGTTCGTATTTCATTGGCCTAGCTCTTCTGTTATATCTTCACGTGGCACATCGCCCCATAGACGCTCTAAATTATAGTGATTACGCTCATCTTTATGGAATACATGGGCAACTACATCTCCAAGATCAACTAATACCCAACGTGCTTCGTCAAAACCTTCCATACGTTGTACGTCGATTTGGAACTCATGTGCTTTTGATTTAATTTCACGTGCAATTGCTTGCACTTGTTTATCTGAATTACCGTGACAAATAATGAAATAATCTGCAATTGGTGAAATACCTTGCATATTTAGGACAACCATATCTTCTGCTCTTTTATCATCAGCTGCTTTTGCCGCTAACACTAATAAATCTTTATCGTTCATTTACTCATTTCCTCCTTGATAACTGCATTGTATGTTTGGAATGTTAATGGATAAATCGTCTGATTTTTTTCCATTAAAAATTGAATTGTTCTCTTTAACGCAAATAATAAAGCTTGATTTATATCCGTATATGCGAGTTTACGAGCCTCTTCCACACCCGGAAACTTTCGCCCTGGCTCAATGTAATCAGCTACATAAATCACTTTATCTAACATCGTCATGTTCTCATGACCACTTGTATGATATGTAATAGCTTGCAATATTTCAGAATCCGTAATGCCTACCTCTTTTTCTACTAAGTATGCCCCAACAGGCGCATGCCACAACTCTTTATTATAGCAAAGTAAATCTTTCGGCAAATCTTCACGTTTAATAATCTCTTCCATCTCTGAAATTGCTCTACATTTCGCATAATCATGGAATATAGCTGCCATCTCTGCTTTTTTCTCGTCCACACCGTATAACTTAGCAAGCTCAATCGCTGTCTCCATTACACCAATTGTGTGTATATAACGTTTTTCATGCATTTGTTGTTTGACAATATGAAGTGCATTCTCACGATTCATACAACCCATTCCTCTCGATATATACCTGTACTTTTTCAGGAAGTAAATATTTACACGTTTTCTTCTCCTTATATCTCTCACGTAATAAGGATGAAGAAACTGCAAATTCCGGAATTTCCACTGTAGTAATCTTATATGGTGTATGCAATGTATACCCAGGTCTTGCAACTCCAACAAATGTTACAAGATTAAGTAAAGCTTCAATGTTATACCACTTCGGTAAATACTCAACCATATCCCCACCGATAATAAAGTGAAACTGCACATCCGGATACTTCTTCGTCAATTGTAACATAGTGTCATACGTATAAGATGGGCCCTTCCTGCTTAGCTCTTCTAAACAAATAGAAAAGTGTTCTTCTGCCTCAGTCGCAAGCTCTAACATATGTAAACGACTTTCTATACTTGTAATATTACGTCCTTGTTTATGTGGCGGAATCTGGTTTGGCAAGAACCATACTTCTTCCAATTCCAAAGCGTGATATACTTCATTTGCAATTAGCAAATGTCCATAGTGAGGCGGATCAAATGTACCGCCAATGATGCCAATTTTCCTCAAAAGAAACGCCCCTTCCTTTTACATACAGCAACTCTCCTTGGTTAGGAACGAAGAGAGTTGCTATTAATAAAAGTTCAATTGGTTTCGCTCTCTACATCATTACGCATCAGCGATAAAAAATAGCGCATGCTAATCTTTTTATCGAGGAAGCTTAATTTGTTTATTTTCTCTTGATTCTTTGTATAAAACGATTGTGCTTCCAATTACTTGAACGATTTCAGCACGTGCACCTTTTGCAAGTTCTTCCGCAACCTCACGGCGATCAAATTCACAGTTTTGTAATACGCTCACTTTAAATAGTTCACGAACTTCTAACGCTTCTCCAATTTGTTTTACCATATTTTCATTTACTCCGCCTTTTCCTACTTGAAAAATTGGTGTTAAATGATGTGCTTGTGCACGTAAAAATCTTTTTTGTTTTCCTGTTAACATATATGTTAGCCTCCAAGCTTTTCTATAACTAATTGTTTCATTCGATCAATATTTGGTACACGTCCTGTCCACATTTCAAATGCAAGTGCTCCTTGATAAACAAACATATCAATACCATTTTGAATGATTGCACCTTGCTCTTTTGCCTCACATAAAATTTTCGTTTCAAATGGATTATAAATTATATCTGATACAATAGTTCCTTTTTTTAACGAACACATTTGTAATGGCGTATGTTCGACGTGTGGATGCATACCTATCGTTGTCGTCTGAATGATAATATCATAATTTCCTTGTTCTTCTGTCGCTTTTTCTAACGACAAAGCAACCGAATTAACATCGGCCGTACGTGCAGCAATAAGTTCTTTCGCCTTATCTACTGTACGATTGGCTACATCAATCTCTTTTACACCTACATCAGCAAGAGAAAAATAAATAGCTCGGCTAGCACCACCTGCACCAAGTAACAAAATACGTTTCCCTTGAAGTGGTTCATTACTAATTGACTGCAACGCTCGAACAAAACCAATTCCATCTGTGTTGTAGCCAATTAACCTTCCATTCTTATGAACCACTGTATTTACTGCACCGATTTTCCTTGCCAATGGATCAATCTCATCCAAATACTCCATGATAGCAACCTTGTGCGGAGTTGTTACATTAAATCCTGAAATACCTAATGCTTTTAAACCTCTTACTGCTTCCCCTAGCGCTTCCTCTTCAACAAGGAATGCATGATAATGGGCATCCATATTCAAGTGTTCAAATGCATCGTTATGCATAACGGGTGATAATGAATGTTCAATTGGATTTCCGATTACACCATATAATTGTTTCATAAATCCCTCTCCATATTAAATTAAAGATTTACGTAGTGAAACACTTACTCCTTTTGGTACGTGTGCAACAATTTTTGCGCCTGGTTCGTTCACAGTAACCCATCCTAATCCAGAGAATACAACATCCGTCTTTGGTTCACGAATATTAAATTCGTATTTCACTAACTCAGGCATATTTGCTAATTCTTCTGGTGTTGGCGGGCTTAGTAAATCTCCAGCATGATTTTTATATAATTCATCTGCTTTCTCAAGCTTTGTACGATGGATTGTTAAACGATTCGAGAAGTGACAAGTAAACGCACGACGACCACCACTTACATAATCAAAACGTGCCAATCCACTAAAGAATAACGTTTGTTCTTCATTTAATTGGAATACCATCGGCTTAATTTCTTTTGTTGGTGTAATAAGCTTTAAGCTTTGCTTCCCAACATAATGAGCCATTTGGTGGTGGTTAATAATACCTGGCGTATCATATAAAGAAGATTCTTCGTCTAATGGAATATCAATTAAATCCAGTGTTGTTCCTGGGAAATGAGATGTTGTAATTACATTTTCAGTCTCATCACTAAATTCTTTAATCATACGATTAATAAATGTCGATTTCCCTACATTCGTACATCCAACAACATAAACATCTTTGCCGCCGCGATAATACTCAATAGCATCTGCTAGTTCAGCAATTCCTTGTCCCTTCGCTGCACTAATTAAAAAGACATCTTCTGGTTTTAATCCTAGCTGCTTTGCACTATAGCGCATCCAATGCTTTACTTTATCATGTTTTACTGACTTTGGAATTAAATCAGCTTTATTTCCAACAAGTAATACTTTATTATTTCCTACGAAACGATGTAAGCCAGGTAACCAGCTACCATTAAAATCAAAAATATCTACAATTTTGACTACTAATGCATCTGATTTTCCAATTCCATTTAAAATGCGTAGGAAGTCATCATCTGTTAACGATACATCTTGAATTTCATTGTAATGCTTCAAGCGAAAACAACGTTGACAAATGACTTGTTCTTTCTCTAAAGATGAGGTAGGAGCATACCCCACTTCGTTTTTATTTTCTGTTTGAATTTCTACACCGCAACCAATACATTTAATTGTTTCAGTCAAACTTTATTCCTCCCAGTTAATTAAACCTTTTTTCTTCATATTTTTCATGATTCTTCGTTCAATTTTTCGATTAAAGCGCGTCACTAATCCGTCCGTTTGTGCTACCGGTACAACTAAAATTGTATGAAGCCCTACTCGGTTTCCACCAAGCACATCAGTCAGTAACTGATCTCCAATTACTACAACTTCCTCTGCCTGCAGATGCATCTCTTGTATCGCACGCTTAAACGCTCGAACAAATGGTTTACGTGCACTATGAATAAATGGAATACCTAATGGGTCAGCAAAATCTTTTACACGTTGCTCATTATTATTTGAAACAACCGTTACTTGGATGCCTTGCTCTTTCATTTTTAAGAACCATTCTTCAAGTTGCGGGGTTGCATTTGGACGATCCCATTCAATTAAAGTGTTATCTAAATCAGTAATAACACCTTTAATCCCACGTTTTTTTAAATCTTCTGGTTGAACATGATATACATTTTTCACGTATTCATTTGGTAAAAATAGCTTCAATTTCTTTCACCTCTTTGAGGATTTTTCATAAAATTTTTCGACAACATTTTTCGATATATAACCTGTGGATAAAATTGTACACATTTTCCACATTAATCTTTCAGTTAATTTGGAATTTACTAACAAACTATACACACTTTATCCACCTAGGTATGTGGATAACCACTCGTTTGTGACTGTCATACTTTTTTGGTACATTAAATGCATCAACGAATCAATCCTTATATTATTAGGAGGTGACTCACCTTGAAAACAAAACATATGGAACAGTTATCCACTGAGTTACTCACTGAGTCTTATTATAAAGCAAAAGAACTAAAATTAAATCCCGACTTCATTTTACTTATAAAACAAGAAATCATTAGACGCTCATTAGAGGACAAGCTTGTCAAATCTTCTTGATTACATATAAAGTGAAAGTTTAATCAGCCCGTACCAATCAAACAGTTACAGGATACATTATTGAATGCCCTGTAAAAAGAGCCATCCTACGATGGCTCTCGAATAAACAAGTACTCCCATCTAGGGGATTTCATCATTAAGTATCTTTGCCCATAACTCTTACTTACGGTTATAAAAGCTTTTCTTTATTTATGAGCTAATCGAGTAGCTATTTTTTCACCAAGACGAAGCTCTTGTCCACTCTTTAATTCCTGCACTACTTCTATCATATCTTTTTCAAACAATAACACAACTGTTGAACCAAATGTAAAGTATGCCATTTCTTCACCTTTTTGAACAGTGTCTCTCTCATGCAAAAGCTCAATACTATTAACAAACATGGCCCCTACTTTTACAAGAGCCATATGTTCGCCATCACTGCTTACTTCTGTAACAGAACGATAATTTTTTGACAGCGGTTCTTTCCCGTATTCCATACCAGCTGCATTTACCGGATACGATTTTCTACCGAGTACAAATCTTTCAGTCACAGAACCAGAAAGCGGACTATGAATGCGATGATAGTGACTTGGACTCAAATAAATTACCATATATGTACCGCCTGCATATCGCGTTGCACGTTCTTCATTACCTAGCATATCCACAATTGAATAGCGCTTTCCTTTAATATCAAATGTTTTTGTATCCTCAATAGGACCATGATCTGCAAAAACACCATCAACAGGACTAACGATACTCGATGCATCTGTATCAATACTACGCTTTCCTTCTTTTAGCTTACGCGTAAATAATTCATGCAATGTTCTATATTCCTTCAAACCCTTTTCCATCTCATCTTGATTAATTTGAAAAACTTTCGCATACGATGGAATAATGATAGAGCTCAAACGAGATTGTGCAAATTTACGTAATATATAAGAAGTAAAGCGACCATTTGTAAGTTCTATCATAAGTCGATATAATGTACGTCGCAAATTGCGAAACCCCCTAATCAGTCTATAACTTTAGTTTTCCCTTATTTTCTTTCTATATCATACGTAAAATTGGTTCTTATTCCCACATATCATATAAAGCAGCCTTATTATACATACAGAAAACTAAGTATGGTATTATTCTTAAATTATTTAGCACCTTCTAATATTACAGATAGAATCCGTCATTTTCAACAGTGAACATGTATTTCTTCTTAGCATAACGCGTTTTCTTTTCTTATTTACAATAAGAAAAGCAGCCCATTTTAAAATATGGCTGCTTCTAATACACTTTACTCTTTCGCTTTTTTCTCTTTCTCTGCCCTTACAAACTCGTGGAACATTTTCATTAAAGCACGCTTTTCGATCCGTGATACGTAACTTCTAGAAATGCCAAGCGCTTTAGCGATTTCCCGCTGTGTTTTCTCCTTATCTAGCCCAAGTCCAAAACGTTTCACAATCACTTCTTTTTCTCTTTCGTCTAAAATATCGATATACTCTTTAATTTTTTCTAACTCCATACTAAGCTGAATCATATCAATTACATCTTCAGACTCTGATTTTAATATATCAATAAGCGATATTTCATTGCCCTCTTTATCTTGCCCGATCGGATCATGAAGTGAAACATCTTTTTTCGTTTTCTTTAGTACACGTAAATGCATCAAAATTTCATTTTCAATACAGCGTGCTGCATACGTCGCAAGCTTCGTTCCCTTTCCTGCAGAATAGCTCTCGATCGCTTTAATGAGTCCGATTGTACCAATTGAAATTAAATCTTCTGCATCTTCTCCTGTGTTCTCAAATTTTTTAACGATATGAGCTACAAGCCGTAAATTATGTTCAATTAAAAGATTTCTCGCTTGAGCATCACCTTGCTCCATTAACTCTAAGTACTTTCTCTCATCATCTGATGATAACGGCTGCGGGAACGCATTATTCTTTACATAAGAAACAAAGACAAACACTTCTCGAACCATATATCCAATTGCGGCGAATAGACTCAAACCTTTCACCTCCGCCAAAATAGTGGTCTTTATTATGTGTATGTGGGCGTGAGGTTGTTTGTGTCTGTACAGTTTATTTATAAAACTCAACACTTCTAACATTTAAAATATTTTATTGTTATATTATAATTAAATGAAATTGTTATTTATATATGAATATTAAAGGGGACACTATTCATGCTTACATTAGATCGATTATTAAATGTAACAATTTATTTAGGGGTATTTTTACTTTTCATTTCGTTCATTACTTTTGTTATTAAGAGAGGGCCTGATTTATTATTTTTTCAATTTGGAATTTCTTTGTTTTTTGGAGCTCAAATTATAATTGGAATGAAATTTTTTCATAATTATGGTTTCTCCTTTCACTCAAAACTAGAACTACTTATCTTTATTTTCTATGTAATTGGATTTATTGCATGTATACTACTATTATTTCACTTTCAAAATCCGTATCGAATTTTTTTATTAATTTGTAGTTTTTTATTTTTAACCGGATCCAATTATTACTTTAAAGAAACATTAAATTTTAGTAAAAAAACTCCAAAGCAACATAAAACTTTTTTAAGTACACAAGAAGACTCTTTTCCAAAAGAAGTCCGTAAATTTTCAGAGGATTACAATAGCATAATAAGGAATGATTTTTATGAAATACCGATGATTCCTACTGAATTACAGATTACAAGCAAAAAAGATTCTTCCCATAGTACATCTTTCTTAGTTGAACTGCATAATAGCGAGAATGAAATTACTGATGACTCTGTACAATTAACTCCATCAGAGCGTTTTTATATACTGTTAAATACACAAAAAACAAAAATATCAAAAATAGTATATGAAGGGCAGAATTTTTTCACATTTACAGTCACACTAAAGGCTCTTAATTTACAGCAAGAACCAGAAATTCATAATATGTTTTTAGAAATAGATAAACGTAGAGCGATGAATCTTCTTAATTTTGAAATTAAAGCCCATACTAAAGAATGGAAAGTAACATTTAAAAGTGATAATTCTTCTTCCAATCTTCCTATCACATTTAATTTTGAAAAACGAACAGGCAAGTTATAAAAATAAAAAGAGTTATTTTCTTTGAAAAATAACTCTTTTTACTTTACTTACTCCAAATCTTTCTCCCAGTTTGGGCATCAATATAACGAATTTCCCGACTACAATCAAAAGGTTCTTTATGTTTTTCATCTGTCGTTTGTTTGTACAGTAGTTTGTATTTCGTTTCCTCTGCATCACGATCTACAAACCATTCTAATTTAACTCGGATAGCCTCTCTGTATATTTCTAACGCTTTTTCTTTTGTTACTTTTGGTGTTGTTTCATATGTAAGTAATTCTTTTATAAAGTTGCCAGACTCTCCAGAGTAGTGCATCACAGCACCATTTTCTGCATTGATGTTGATCATAATATATTTCCCCTCTACATGAATGTCATTTACATAGATTGAAAAGGAAAACCTCTCTATCCCCTCTTCCTCCTCATAATTATCCCAAAGTTGAACATACTTTGTCGCATCTGGGATAATATGCTCTAAAAATTGAAGTGCCTTGCTTAAACATTGCTCTCTTGATAAGATTGTTTTCCTTTTTTTCTCATCCTTCCACATAAAAAAAGAAAGCGATTGATTTGTTTCTTTATCTAGAGTAATTACAACGAAGTCATCATGTTTCAACATTGGAAAATGTTTTTTATAAAACTCATCCATTGAATATGAATCCTTCTCTTCTATTTCTTTTTGTAATTCTTCTTTTAATACAAATTTTATCCGGACTTCATCCTCATCTACTTTTTCATCTATTTTGACAAACTTCCCCTTGTCCCAATCAAATAAATCAAACACATCTTTTTTTTGACTACTCTTTAGCGGTTTATCAACAAGTACTGTAGAAGGTAATTTATAGTGTTCTGGCCCATATAAATCTTTACCTGTACTTGCATCAATAAACGCATGACTAGGCTCTGGTTCATATACAAGATGGTACCCTTTTACTTCTTCCCCGTTTTCATACTCACATGAAGAGTATGTTAAATCTACAAATACAAGTCTCATATCTTGTCTAGCTTTCAAATTTTCTAAAACGATATTCTCCCCAACAATTTCACTTGGCCATAACGGTTTTTTCTCTATGGCTTTTTGTCCATTGTAATGAAAATGCACAACATTACCTGAAGGGTGCACTTGCACAACACCCCCAGTATTCGGCAATGGATAGCTATTCACTTCTTGCATATAATTTACTTCTTTCCAACCGCGCCTGTCGTCCTTAACCGTTACATATGTATAGCATTCATATCCTTCTTTTGTATATTTTTTTAAGAATGTATTTGCAACCTCTCTTGCTTTATTCTCCTCTATCGCTCCCTTATCACTCGAAAAAGAATTTCCATCATCTATCCTAAATTCAATTAAATTACCAGTATGTCTATTTAATGTAATTTGTATCTGTTTCTCCTCATCATCTTTATGTCCCCACCATAATAGATGATACGGGTCATCAACCCCTTCTTGATCATCTACAACAAGCCTATATTCATCTGGAATTTCAATAATATGAGCTACGTGCTCTTTTCTTTCTTTATCTTTTTGATTCACCATACCCTCTCCTTTGTTACAATTTAAGGTAATTATAACAAAGAAAACCAAAACTTATTAACAAAAAAAGACTAGAGATATCTCTAGTCTTCTACTTCGTCTCACGATGTAACGTTACTCGCTTTAATCGTGGACAATATTTTTTTAGTTCGATACGTTCTGGATTGTTTCGTTTATTTTTTTTAGAAATATAATTACGATCACCGCACTCCGTACAAGCTAATGTAATATTTACACGCATAGGTAATTCTCCTTTCTTTCAAAGATCGCAAACTAAAACGTAATGATTACGATTTATATATTATAAAACTTCATTCTATTTGTCAATTGCAAAAACAAGAAGATTCTATTTAGAATCCCCTTGTTTTTATAGTTAAATAAATTTTATTAAAACGATTCGTATGTAACAAACTCACTAATTGGCTTTCGATATCCTCTTGGACGAACTTTAGTCGTATCACTTTTTCCTATCGTAATCATTAAAACAGGTATTACATGCTCTGGCATATTTAATTCACTTTGTACTGCTTTTTCATCAAAACCAATCATTGGACATGTATCATAGCCATAATATTTAGCTGCGTACATAAAAGTCATCGCGCTTAACGAAGCATTTCTAATCGCTTCATCCTCCATGAAACGCTCTCCTTTCCCTTCATATAAACCTTTCGTTTGCCTAATTGTATCTTCATATTCGCATTCATCAATCATTTTTAAAACTTTCATACCGAAGTAAATATTTTCAACATTTTGGTATGCTCTTTTATCACCACAAACGAGCACTACCGCTGATGCACTCGATACTTTATATTGACCGAACGCTAATTCTTTTAGTCTTTCTTTTCGCTCTTGATCACGAATTACAACATAATGTGTGTGCTGCAAATTATAGCAAGATGGAGAAAGCTTAGTTAACTCAAATATTTTTTTAAAATCCTCATCAGGAATTTCTATACCTTGTATAAATTTCATTGCAGAACGTCTAGCAATTGCTAATTCTTCAAAGTTCACCATATATCCTCCTTAATAACTATAAATTTAAATATACATTAATTTATACAAATGGATAAATCAAATGAAAATAATTTAAATCCGAATAATAATTATGATTAACAGCAAAAAAGACAAAAAGCTGAAACAATTAGTTCATACGAAATTCACACGAATCTATTACTATAGAAATTGTACATAGTGAACTTATTAACAATCACGTTTATTTATATAGAATCTTACTCGAAAGGAGTTGAAAGTATGAAAACTAAATATCGCTTTATGATCTCATCATTTGCCGCTTGTGCTTATATGATTTGGTATTTAGTATAATAACAACCTCACTTGTAAATAGGAAAAGGTGTGTATATAAATGGAATATAATCAATCAACAGTTAACTACTGGAAAGCTTTTGTATTACCATATACATTTGCTTTAGAAGAGTTAAAAACTAAATTTGAAATTATGAACCGGGAAGCTCAATTTTTAGAGGATTACAACCCGTTTGAACATATAAAAACAAGACTAAAACAACCTGAAAGTATTATTAAAAAGCTTGAACGTAAAAATTTATTACCGACAGTTGAAAATGCCCAAACGCATTTACAAGATATTATTGGTATTCGTATTACATGTTGCTTCGTAGAAGATATTTATCATTTAAAAGAAGTCATTCAAAAGCGTGAAGATATGGAAATCATAGAGGTAAAAGATTATATCGCTAATCCAAAGGGAAACGGTTATAAAAGTTTACACATGATTATTAAATATCCTTTATCACTGAATTCTGGTACAAAAGATGTATTTGCAGAAATTCAGTTACGTACACTGGCAATGGACTTTTGGGCAAGTTTAGAACACAAACTTTATTATAAATATGAAGGGAAAATACCGGAGTATTTAAAAGATGAACTACATGATGCAGCAATGAAAGCTGAAGATCTTGATAATAAAATGGCCACAATTCGTCAAGATATTGATGATATTGAGGCATGCTCAAATCAAATTATGCTACCACTATAAAAAAAGGTTCTCGCCAATGAGAACCTTTTTTTATACCATTTTTGGGAAGTACGACTCCCACACTTATTAAAGTTTCACGTTATTTTTTCTCTATCGTGCGAACCTCTTCAATCTTCCATTTCTCATCTTCTTTTCCAAGAGCATACTGTACTTTCTTTTGAAGAGTGACACTATCGTCTACTTCCTTTTCTTTCGTTTCAACAATAACATACCCTACTTTACTAGCTTTCATATCTATATGTTCCAATTCAATCTTCTTATTTCCCTTTTGAAATGCCGCTTCTTTTTGTGTTTTTAAATCTTCAGCACTAGGCATCTTCTTTGAAAATAACTCCATATGTTCTGCAAGATTTTTTTCATTCGTCGTTCGCACAAATGTAATAATAACATCTTGAATAGATCTCTCTTCTTCTTTTGTTATTTGTACCTTTTCCTCAGATTTTTTAGTAGTAGATTTTTGTTCTACGTTATTCTCTTCTTGTTGACATCCAACTAGTAATACTACAAATACTAGAAGGAATCTTAATTTCCTAAATATTTTTTCCATATTCCCAACTCCTAAAAAGAAAAGTGAGGCATTTCGCCTCACTTTCGCTCTTAATTAACGTCTTCCTTTATTCGGATCGCCGCCGCCAACAATATCAAAGACACGTTTCGCTATATTTGTATTCTCTTGAACGCCTGAGAATAAGTATTTACCTGGACCAAATGCATACACGTTCACATCTTCCCCTGTATGTCCACCAGTTGTCCAGCCTGTAACCGAGCGCTTATTGAAAATATCTTCAATTGCATTGTCAATCTTTGTTACATCTTTTGACGGAGCTATATCATTTACAGCTTGAATTTCTTCTGGAGTTAATTGTAAATCAATATACTTTTTCAATGTTTCTTCTACATTTGCACCTTTTGCAATCTCATTTGCCATAAAGTCTGGTGTGCGTTTTGCAGCTTTAATTGGATCTACTTTAAAGTTATACTCGCCATTGGCACCTAAAGATAATCCACCTGTAGCATGGTCTGCCGTTGCAACAACTAACGTATTTTTATCTTTTTTCGCAAACTCAATCGCTGCTTTGAAAGCTTTTTCGAAGTCTTCCATTTCACTCATTGCACCAACGATATCATTATCATGTCCAGCCCAGTCGATTTGACTTCCTTCCACCATTAAGAAGAAACCATTTTTATTTTTGTTCAAACGCTCAATTGCCGCATTAGTCATTTCTTCTAATGAAGGTGTTTTCTCATTACGGTCAATCATTTTATCTAATCCACCTGGTGCAAACAAACCAAGAATTTGATCATTTTTATCATTTAACAATTGATCTCGATCCGTTACATAGCTATAACCAGATTTCTTAAACTCTTCTGTAAGATTACGATCTTTTCTAACAAAGTTCTTTACGCCGCCGCCAAGCATAACATCTACTTTATGCTCCCCTTTAATTTTCTCATCAAAATAATCATTTGCAATTGCGTCCATATTTTTACGGCTAATGTCATGCGCACCGAAAGCTGCTGGTGTTGCATGTGTAATTTCAGAAGTTGCAACAAGTCCCGTTGATTTCCCTTTTTCCTTCGCTTGCTCAAGAACTGTTTTCACTTCCGCTTTATCATTATCAACTGCAATTGCAGCATTATATGTTTTAATCCCTGCTGACATAGCTGTTGCTGCTGATGCAGAGTCTGTAATATTTTCATGCTCATCTTCTGGGTATGTTTTTTGTGTTCCTACAAGATGCTTATCAAATTCTGTAGATTCCATTTCAAAGGTTTTTGGATTATCTTTCATATAACGGTGAGCCGTCATATATGAAGGGCCCATACCATCCCCAATTAATACGATAACATTTTTAATCTTTGCATTGCTTCCGTTCTCATCTGCATTAACCTCACTAGAACGAGTAAAATTCCATGTTGCTACCGAAGTAACTGCTAATGATGCCACAACTGCAAATGGCCATGCTTTTTTCACAAACTTTTTCACTGTCTTGTCCCCCTAATTAGGTTATTCATTTCCCACTATCAAATTTAATGGAAGACTATTAAGAGAAAATTAGTTATATGTAAATTTTTTGTTAACTTATGTAAATATCAGTTATAATTTGTATAACTTTGTCTTTTCGTATCAACCATCCCGCCCTTTACAATTTAAATATAAACAAGTTGGATTTCATTTAACGTAAATCTCTTATTTTACATTTTGACTCTATTTTTATGAAAATAAATAGAAATGCGGTGAGCCTTTATGAAAATAGTAAAGCTAAATAAATCTTTTATTTTTGAATTACTTAATCTTTGCAAATCTGTTGGATGGTTACACGATGAATTTTTTATGAAAAAACAATTCGAAATGTATCTTTCTATCGGCACACTTGTAGGTTATATGCATGAAGACAAACTCATTGCGACTGGAGGTATATTTCCCTTTACAAGCAACTTCTCTTCCATTGGCATGTTAATCGTTCATCCTAATTTTCAAGGACGAGGAATAGGACGTATATTGCTAAATCATTGCTTGGAACAAACTCATTCAAAACAACCAATCGCACTTATTGCGACAAAAGCTGGCGAACCTCTATACACATCATGTGGATTTCAAACAGCAACAACAATTCATCGTTTTGAAAAGCAAACTACTAAGACGTATCCTTCTCACTTGCAACAAGTACGAGAAGAAGACCTTATCTCGCTTACTTCTCTCGATCAAATTGCAACTGGTGTGAATCGTTCTCTACTTTACTCTTTGCTATTACCAAGGACCGTACACTCTTTTAAAATTGAAAGAAATAACTGTATAGAAGCTTTTTCATTATGCATACAAAAGGGCAATATATTATGTATCAATCCACTTATCGCCAAGCAAGAAGAAGATGCTATTCAATTATTAAAAAAGATATGTGAATGTTGGAATGGTATAGTACGAATTGATGTCCCACACTCACAATTTACATTTCGTAAATTTCTTCAAACAGAAAATTTCCAAGAAACGCTCCTTTCACCTCTTATGATAAAAAATGGTAGCCAACTTCCTGGAAATCGTAATATGCTATTTGCTATGATAGATACAGCGTTATGTTAGAAAGGAGACACCTAATTGAAGCGATTTAGCTATTTTATGGTAGGTTGTCTTACTCTTACACTATTAGTAGGATGTAGTGCAGCAGAAAAGCCAGTAGAACAAGTAAAGCAAGTGAAAAATACAATTACAGCGAAACTAGCTACCGAGGAAAAAATGGTAGAAATAGATGGTCAAACCATTTACTTTAAAAAGATTGGTAATGAAAAACCACCTTTACTTATGATTCATGGCTTTGGAGGGTCATCAGATGGTTTTCAAAAGATTTACTCCGATTTAGCAAAAGATCATACAATTATTTCTGTAGATGCTTTAGGATTCGGGCGCTCATCTAAGCCAATGGATTTTTATTATTCTTTTCCAACTCATGCAAATTTGTATTATAAATTAATGAAAAAACTAGGGTATGATTCATTCGCAATACTGGGGCATTCCATGGGGGGAGAAATTTCTCTAAATTTAACATATTTATATCCTGAAGCAGTTACTCACCTTATTTTAACTGATGCTACAGGTGGTCCTCATACATTCGTTACTAAACAAGGCTCACCAAAACCACAATTGCCGACTGATTTAAATGCCGTTTCTTCTATTACTGATTATGATGAGAGCAAAGTGAAATTCAAACGTAGCGATGAAGAGCATTATAACAAAATGAAACTATGGCCTAGACGTCTTAAAATTAATGCGAATGAAATGAAACAGCCTACTCTAATTATATGGGGCAGAAATGATAGTAGCGTTTCTTGGAAAGAAGGAGAAACGTATCATCAATTCTTAAAAAATAGCACTTTACATATTATTGAAAAAGGTTATCATGCACCATTTCGCCAAGAACCACAAGAATTTGTCGGGTATGTACAAGACTTCTTTAAGAACAATCCGATCAAAGTTGAAAAATAACATAAACGGGTATCTCATTTTGAGATACCCGTTTTCATATATTAAGCAGCTTGCTTTTGGCGTTTTTGAGTTTTTGATCCTAATACTTTCGGGATAACAAAGCCATCCATTCCAAATTTCCCAGCGTTCATACCGGCAACAAGAACAAACATAGATAAGATAACCATCTCAGGGTTCACACCAATTGACCCACTAAACATATAGGAAAAGTTCATTACAAGACCAAAAAAGACCGCTGTTTTTGTTAAACAGCCTACAATTAAACCAATTCCGACTAAAATTTCTCCCCATGTTACAAGCGTATTAAACAAATCTACATTTGGAATTGCAAATTCTTGTAAGAATGATGCCCACCAAGATTGAACAGCCGGTTGTGCGCCTTTAGATTTTTCAATTGCGCCTTGCAAATAACCTGTTGCATCGAATCCTTTTCCTTGTAGTTTACCGATTCCAGCCATTAACCATGTGTAACCAAGATATACTCGAATTACTGCTAATACAAAAGAAACTGCTTTGTTTTCTCTTAAAAATTGAATAACCATATCTTCCTCCTAAAGTTGTAATTAAGTTAGTTACAGTTAATATAATAACATTAGTTACTTATTTTTCAAACGTTAATTATGAATAATTCATGACATATGTATGAAACATTAAAAACTAACGTTTATATAGTAACTTTTATTACCTGTAAAAACTTGAACATATCATACCACAGGTGATAATCATTTTCATTGAAAAAAATGTAAAAAAATTGTGAGTTAAATGTGAAACACGTTTATTCGAATATAGAATAAACGTGTTTCATACTAATTATAGAATCGAAATGTATGTGTCTCCTCATCAATTAAACTCGCTTCTTGAAACGCTTCTTCTAACGTTTTCCGATGGTTAATAACCCCATAAAATAAGCGTATAGTAAACATAAGTGCTGCATTTCCATCTACATAATCAATCGATCCAATATATGATTTTGCACCACTATGTAAAAAAGATTTTGCAAGATTTTTCTCCCCTAACGTGCACCCGCTATTTACAATATGTGTATTATGCAATTTTGCATATTTATAAATTTCTGCTGTACCAAAATACCCTCTCGGTTCATCTTGTTCATATATTTCTTCGCCTAATTCTTCCATGACAAACTTTCCTTCTTCACCATGAAAGCAAAAAATAATATAATTAATATCGTTAAATAAGTTCTTTCCAGAAAGAACTTCCACAAAATCTTTCGGTCTACCAATCCAATATGTCACAACTCTTGCACCAAAATACTCAAGAGATGCTCGGATTGATTGCGCCTCTAAATCCGAATTAAAACCAACTACTAATGCAATATTCAACATACAACTCCATCCTATAATCAGCCCTTATTAATCAGACTTTTATGGGATATATTCATTTCATATATGCCCGTTTCTTTCAAAAAGTCTGATCTAGTTAAAACGACTTTCTGTAAATATTGCCTATATGCTGTAATTGTTCCATCGTGAGATACAATGCAAATTCTTTCAGCACTCAGTTCATAACACCAAAGAAGAAATTCATCTACTATTTGCTGAAAACTATTCTCTGAAATAGTGTTTATACCTTCCTTCCATAACTGATTATTTGAGCTTTTCTCTATCGAAAAATGCGGAAATAACTTTGTTATCATTCCCTGCTCTACTATATAATCGCACGGTAATGTTCTCGCTTCTTCTCGATAAGGAAAAATACGCGGAGATATATATGGATGGACGAGTTTTTGACAAGCTACTTTCGCACTCCATATTGTCGCCGTTTGTAAAGTTCTAAGTGTAGGACTAACAATTAATATATCCGTTTCCTGCAATGGTACATCGCATTGAATTAGCCTGATTCCTTCCTTCATCCGTCAATGACGGATGCAGCACTTGTAAACTTGATGGCAAATCCCTTGTATGTTCCCCTTCCCCGTGCCGAACAAAGACGATTTTCATCCCCTTCCTCCTCTCATTATGAAATCCTCTTACATATTTCTTCCCTATCTCATACTTTATTCCTGCTGTATAAAAACCGATATGTAAAAAAGGTTTGACACGAATGTTTGTAAAATATTACAATATAACATGTAAAATACTTTTTACACCGAAAGGAGAATTACATATATGAAATGGATAATTGTCTTTATTGGAATGATTGTATGGGGATATATAAATGGCTTCTTTAGTAGTGATAAAACTGCTAATCCTTGGATTACAGATGATGAACGTGAAACAAAAATTAAACAAAAAGCAATTACGGCAAGCTGGTCCGGTGTTTTTATGTTTTGTACCATTAGCCTCTTAAATAAATGGTTAGGTTTAAGCACAAACGATAAATCACCATACTTACCAGACCCTATCGCAGCTATTTTAAAGGAAAATGTAGAGTTACAAGTTTTACTCATGCTATTTGTTATGTATGGAATATTTTACTTACATTATCGAGGAAAATTAAGTGCCTAACTTCTAACTCATGATTATCCTCCTAAATGGTTATAGTAACTAGGACGAAATGAAAAAAGGAGAGATATAAAAATGAGTAACTCAAATGACTTTTTAGATACTTTACATGAAAAACAAGCAAAAGATGAACAAAATAGAAAGCGCCAAGGGAACGGAAACCCAGCGAAAAAAAAGCCAAATAAAACTCACAAATAACAGTAAAAAACTGCCTAAAATGATCTTTTAGGCAGTTTTTTTATTCTTCTTTCACCGAGATAACATTTTCCCAATTCCATTTCTCATAATACCACTCTGGTACATCTACATTTTCAATCCACTTCTTTTCATATTTTCCATCACTATGAGCTAGCCATATATCAGCTTTCTTACGATTTGAACGTATCCATATTAATTGTTTGCTCTTCTTCATGAAAATTGGATGATAATCGCCTTGCTTATTAGATGACTTTGTAATTTGATATTGTTTATCGCTTGTGCTATTTATCTCATATAAAGATGGGAATGGCCTTTTTTCTGGCAGAGTTTCAAACCCTCCCTCTTTTGCTCGTGAAACGATAATTACATTATCGTTCTTCCATGTAAAATCCCAATCCACATATCCTTTCGGCGTAAATGTTTGCTGCTGGAGTGCTGGCAGTTCTTTTATTTTTAAATGTTTATTCTCTAATGCAACTCTCCCGCTACCTTCAATATAAGCCAATATATTTTTTGATGGCGCCCATTTGAACCATTCTGTATTTAATAGCATTTGATCTACTATTTCAAACCGACTACCGTCTGCTCGAACTAAGCAAAGCGTATTACTATCAGCTGACCATGAAGCTGTCGGTACCGCTAAAAATGAAATCCACTTTTGATCTGGTGACCACTTAAAGCCACTTGCTACTAGCGCTAGAAAATCATCATGTTCATTTGGCAATGCATACAAATGCTTCATTTTGTGAGGATTCATATGTGCATCTTTTTGCACTTCATATAGCTGAGCCCCTGTCCATCCTGTTGGAAGTAAGTGCGCTTCTGAGGATACAAGAAAGTTCTTTCCATCGGGGTACCATGCATAATCCCCTACACCAGCCGATACATTTTCAAAATCTGCATTCTTTTTTTCTACATCAAATGTATTTAATGTACCTGTAAATATAAATGCAATTATATTTTCTGTTGGTGACCATTGATAATTCGATGCTTCTGAGTGAAACGGCGTAACTTTCTTTCCGTCTTTCAGCCGATATAACTCAAGAATATTTTGTTTCTTCCCTTTTACATATGCTAGCCACTCCCCATCATATGACCACTTCGGCCCTGTTATATTCTCTCCTTTTGTAAGTTGTTTTTCTTTCCCATCAACTTTAATCCAAAGGTTATGATGACGAATAAAAGCAACTTTCACACTATTATTTTCTGCGCTAGTAATAGTGATAGAACATAAAAATATAAACAACACTACACTACCACTTACTATTAGCCTTTTCATACCATCACTCCATTTCCCTCATAGCATTCCTCACTTTCTCCCTACAATATGTGAAAAATATCGATTCGACATAATCAGAAAAAATTTCCCAAGAAATTTTCAATTCATAGAGGATTGGTATGAATTATGTCGAAAGTATAGTTTAGCCAACATTTATATTTATAATTTCCAACTAAAATGTAAGATTTTTTTCTGAATATTGGAACTTTTTTATTGGGGGGAGTATCAATGAAAAAAACTACATCTACACTATTAAGCATGGCGCTTGTCTTTTCTAGTTTTGGAGCTTTAAGCGCTCATGCTGAATCACTACAAAAGGAGAAGCAATTTAGTCCACAATTAAAAACAACGATTGAACAGTGGGGAGAACATAAAATTGCTCAAAATATTGAAACGAAAACAACAAAAGAAATATCAGTAATTGTAGAATTGCAACATGCACCTCTCGCTGCTCAAAGTAATATTCAGCATGCTCCAGATTTACAAAATAGTAATGCGCAGTCTTATCATGCTGAGCTAAAAAAAGCACAAGAAGATACGACTAAGAAAATAAAAGAAAAAGCACCTGGTGCAAAAATTAAAGAAGTGTATAATACGTTATTTTCCGGATTCTCTATTTCAGTTCCTGGAGATCAAATTACCTCTCTTGCCTCTTTACCTGAAGTAAAAGCAGTCTATCCGAACTTAACATATAAATTGCATGAAACATCAAAAAGTACTACTAACGAAGAAGCACCAAATATCGGTGGACCGACAATTGGTGCATCTGAAGCGTGGAATTTAAAAGATCCATCTGGCAAACCGCTTGATGGAAAAGGCATGAAAGTAGCCATTATCGACTCTGGCGTAGACTATACACACCCTGACTTAAAGGCAAATTATATCAGTGGATATGACACGGTTGATGAAGATAGCGATCCAATGGATGGTAACGTACATGGTACTCATGTAGCTGGAATTATTGCGGGTAATGGAAAAATTAAAGGCGTTGCTCCAAACGCTTCTATTCTAGCCTATCGTGTAATGAATGACGGTGGAACTGGTACAACAGATGATATTATCCAAGGGATTGAGCGAGCGATTCAAGATGGTGCGGATGTGTTAAACCTCTCCCTTGGGCAGGATTTAAATGTACCTGATCAGCCTGTAACATTAACGTTAGAACGAGCAGCGAAACTTGGTGTTACTACTGTCGTTTCAAATGGAAATGACGGACCAAAACCTTGGTCTGTTGATGCTCCCGGTAACGCAAGTAGTGTCATTTCTGTTGGAGCATCTACGGTTTCTATCCCGTTTCCAACATTCCAAGTAGCTGGTTCCAGCAAAACATATCAAGGGTTACCGTTATCAAAATCTGATTTTCCAATAGGAAATGATTCCCCTCTTGTATATATTGGTTATGGCAATCCAAATGATTATGCAAAACAAGATGTGAAGGGGAAATTCGTACTTATTTTACAAGGTACTTCTAGTACATTAGTAAAAGCAGAACAAGCGAAGCAAGCTGGTGCACTTGGTGTGTTATTAATCTCTAGCGAAAAAGAAGTTAATATGATGCCGGAATATTTTTCACGTGAACATCTAGCTGTCCCAGTAATGCAATTATCAAATACAAATGGGGAAGAATTAAAAACTTTAATCACAAAACGAAAGAAAAATATAAAAATTGGACAACCAAAGCAAACAAAACTTATCGGTAACTTTAGTTCAAGAGGACCATCACAAGGAAGTTGGCTAATAAAGCCTGATGTTGTTGCACCTGGAGTACAAATTACTAGTACAGTACCGCGAGGCAGCTATGAATCGCATAACGGAACAAGTATGGCTGCTCCGCAAGTAACTGGAGCAGTTGCCCTCTTGCGTCAAATGCATCCTGATTGGACGACAGAACAATTGAAAGCGGCTCTTGCTAACAACGCAAAAACATTACATGATGTCAATGAAAATACATACCCTGTTATGGCACAAGGATCTGGTTTAATTAACATTCCGAAAGCAGCTCAAACAAATGTATTAGTAAAACCTAACAATGTCAGCTTTGGTCTTATTAAGCCAAATAGCGGAAAAGTAAAACTGACGCAAAATGTTACATTACAAAACCTTTCTAGTAAAAAGAAAAGTTTTTCAACTCGTGTGGAATTACTAGATGCAAACACAAAAGTAAGAGCTTCTGTCCCTTCATCGATTAGCATACAACCGAATAGTAGTACCGAAAAACCATTTACTATCACTGTAGATAGCTCACTACCACAAGGTGTGTATACTGGAAATGTATATGTAAAAGAACAAGGGGCAAAAGAAGAAATTCGAATTCCATTCACATTTAGTATCGATCCTAAAGATTATAAACGTATCGATGGACTTGAAATTATTAATTCTACTTTTAGCCCAAATGGCGACCACGTACTAGATGATAATCTCATCAACTACTATTTAGTTGCGCCTGTGGATGATGTAACATTGCATGCAAATTTAGTTACGAAAGAACGTGTAACGTATCAAGGGATTATCCATCAAGCTAAAAATGCAACTCCTGGGTATAAACCTTTCAAATGGAATGGTACAAAAGCCGATGGCACTCCTTTAGCTGACGGGCTATATCAAATCGAAGCAGTTGCTTCTAATTCTGGCGGAGAAACAAAACAAACAGCTGCTGTATTTCTTGATCGAACTGCACCTAAGTTAACATACGAAGTTGACCAAGAAAATCTCGTAATTAGAGGAAAAGTTGATGATATTCTACTAGATTGGATGTCAGAATTTGGTTGGATAGCACCTGGTATTCCAGTGAGAATGCAATATGAAATTAACGGAAATGGTGTATGGGACCAGGCATTCCTGAACCCTTGGGAGAAAAGCTATAACATTTATTTCGATCGTACTCAATTACAAGAAGGAAAAAATACTATTCACATTGTAGCAACTGATGCAGCTGGCAATAACTCTAATTTAACTGTTAATTTTGAAGTGAAATAAAGTGAAACTTTAATCAGTAGAGATTTTGTGCATCCCCACTGATTATTACCCTTCACCAATCGGGGGTTACGGGCAGTTATTCTCCCATCTCACTTCTTTACTCCCACCGAATTTTGAGGTAGGAATTTTACTGTTCATTAACACGGGATAAAAAATTTTTGTTGACAATTTTTTAAATATAGTTTTATAATACAAAACATAGTTTAGTTTAACGAATTATATATCGGCTTTGAAGGAATACTAGTAGCGACTTATATCACTGTCTCAGAGAACTGATGGTTGGTGCGAATCAGTACATATACAAGCGTGAATTACAATTCTGGAGCTTCTTTCCCGTAATGCTTTTTATGCATGAAAAGAAAGACGGATCTTTCCGTTATCGTAAAGTGAGTGGTAAACAATTAGTTGTTTACAAATAGGGTGGTACCGCGATTTTTATCGTCCCTATCGGATTTTCCGATAGGGACTTTTTTGCGTCCATCCTCTTACACAATTTCATATATACGCGTTGAAAGAATCGCAGTAGTATCTTATATCCCTGTTACAGAGAGCTAATGGTCGGTGGAAATTAGCACATATATAAGTATGAATTACAATTCTGGAGCTTCTTTTTCGTAGTGCTTTTATGCATGAAGGAAAAGACGGAATTTTTCCGTTATCATTAATTGAGATGTAAGTATATTTTCACTTACAAATAGGGTGGTACCGCGATTCTTTCGCCCCTATCGGATTTTCCGATAGGGGCTTTTTCTATTTCTCACAGAAACATATGTTAAATAATTCCGAATCTTATGATAAAATTTTATAAGCGCTTACAAATAATGAAGGGAGGTGATACAAGCTATACGAAATCGATATTCAATTTTATAGAAAAAAAGGAGGATGTCTAAATGACAAAGAAAACAGAAATTCCATCGCATTTAAAACCATTCGTATCCACACAATATTATGATCAATACACACCGGTGAATCACGCTGTGTGGCGTTACATTATGAGACAAAATCATAGCTTCTTAAAAGACGTTGCTCATCCAGCCTATGTGAACGGACTACAATCATCTGGTATTAATATAGATGCAATTCCAAAAGTAGAAGAAATGAATGAGTGTTTGGCACCAAGTGGCTGGGGCGCTGTAACGATTGACGGACTTATTCCCGGCGTAGCATTCTTCGATTTTCAAGGACACGGATTACTACCGATCGCAACAGATATTCGGAAAGTAGAAAATATCGAGTACACACCAGCTCCAGATATCGTACACGAAGCCGCAGGGCACGCACCGATTTTACTTGATCCTACATATGCAAAATATGTGAAACGTTTTGGGCAAATTGGTGCAAAAGCTTTCTCTACAAAAGAAGAACATGATGCATTTGAAGCTGTTCGTACATTAACGATAGTAAAAGAAAGCCCTACTTCTACTCCTGATGAAGTTAAGGCTGCTGAAAATGCTGTAATTGAAAAACAAAACTTAGTTTCTGGTTTATCAGAAGCTGAACAAATTTCACGTCTTTTCTGGTGGACAGTAGAATATGGATTGATCGGAAATATAGATGATCCAAAGATATATGGTGCTGGTCTCCTTTCTTCTGTTGGCGAAAGCAAACATTGCTTAACAGACGCTGTAGAAAAGGTTCCATTTTCTATCGAAGCATGTATAGGGACAACTTATGACGTAACAAAAATGCAACCACAACTATTTGTTTGTGAATCCTTTGAAGAATTAACAGATGCGCTTGAAACATTTTCTAAAACAATGGCCTTTAAAACAGGTGGAAAAGAAGGTTTAGAAAAAGCAATTCGCTCTGAGAACTATGCAACAGCTGAGCTAAATAGTGGATTACAAATTACAGGTACATTTAGCGAGACAATTGAAAACGATGCAGGTGAATTAATTTACATGCGAACAAATTCGCCAACGGCATTAGCGCTTCATAATAAACAGTTAGCAAATCATTCTACTTCTGTACACAGTGACGGATTTGGAACACCGATTGGATTACTCACTGAAAATATTGCATTAGAAAATTGTACAGACGAACAACTACAATCATTAGGAATTACACTTGGAACTATCGCTGAGTTTACTTTTGCAAGTGGTATTCATGTAAAAGGAACAGTAACAGATATTGTGAAAAACGATAAGAAAATTGCTCTTATTTCCTTTATCGATTGCACAGTTACTTATAACGCCCGCGTTTTATTTGATGCTTCATGGGGCGCATTTGATATGGCTGTTGGCTCACAAATCACTTCAGTATTCCCAGGTGCCGCAGATGCCGCAGCATTTTTCCCAATGGATGAAGAAGTTCACGAAATTCCTGCTCCACTTGTACTGAATGAACTTGAACGTATGTATCAAACAGTTCGAGATATTCGAAGTGAGGGGATTTTACACGACGCGCATATCGATCAATTAGTAGCAATTCAAGAAGTATTAAATAAATTTTATGCGAAAGAATGGTTGCTGCGCCTTGAAGTATTAGAGTTACTTTTAGAGCATAACAAAGGGCATGAAACATCGGCAGCATTACTACATCAACTTTCTACTTTCACAACTGACGAAGCTGTAACTCGCCTTATTAACAATGGTCTTGCGTTACTTCCAGTAAAGGATGTGAAAAATGATGCTAAGATTAACTGAAGAAGAAGTTCACGAAGAATTATTGAAGGTAGATAAATGGATGGTAAAAGATGAGAAATGGATTGAACGAAAATATATGTTTTCCGACTACTTAAAAGGAGTCGAATTTGTCTCTGAAGCCGCCAAACTATCAGAAGAACATAATCACCATCCATTTATCCTTATCCAGTATAAAGCAGTTATTATTACTTTGTCATCTTGGAATGCAAAAGGTTTAACGAAACTAGATTTTGAGCTTGCAAAACAATTTGATGAACTATTTTTACAAAACGAAAAAGCAATTATAAGAAAATAAAAGGAGAAGCCTTTTTAGGCTTCTCCTTTTATTTTGAAATGGATACAATGTCCAAATGGATCCTCGACTTGTAATATTCCATCTTTGTACGTAGCAATCTTGCCAATATTTTTTAAGCTTTCACATACTTGCTCTTTTTGTTTTTCATTCGCTAGTACAACTGTGAAATATTTCAAACCAACAGAACCTGGCATTTGCGGTGGTACCCCTTCACCTTGCCATGTATTTAAACCGATATGATGATGATAACCACCTGCAGATACGAACAATGCTCCATTACGAGCTGGAATCGTTACTTCAAAACCAAGACCATCAACATAGAAACGTTTCGCTTCCTCTAAATCAGCTACATGAAAATGAATATGCCCCATCACAGTACCAGCTGGAAAGCCATTCCATGTACTTCCTTGCTGTAATAATTCTTCACCAGCTAACGGGTTACTAACAAATGGGAGTTCTCCATTCTCATCACGCCAAACTTCTTTTTGTCGATCATGATAAATTTCAATCCCGTTTCCATCTGGATCAGCTAAATAAAGAGCTTCACTAAAGTAATGATCGGCTCCGCCATGTAGTGGATATACCATCTCTACAAGATGACGAAGAACATTCGCTAAATCCTGTCTACTTGGTAATAAAATTGCGTAATGATATAACCCTGTTCTTCCTCTTTGCTTCGGAAAAGCTTCTTTCTTTTCTTCAATGATAAGAAGTGGTTCATCATTTTCATTCCCAAATGTAACGACTGCTTCTTCTTCTCTTAGCACCTTCATACTTAGTACTTCCGTATAAAACTCTAGTGATTTCTTTACATTAGATACGTATAAATGAACAACATCAAGTGTTGTATCGGGATGAAGTTGAAAACTCATCTTGTTAG
Source organism: Bacillus sp. 22475 (assembly GCF_052044835.1). Lineage (NCBI taxonomy): Bacteria > Bacillati > Bacillota > Bacilli > Caryophanales > Bacillaceae > Bacillus > Bacillus sp. 22475. The sequence goes on from NZ_JBQENW010000002.1 coordinate 386,457, forward strand.
CCCCCCCATTTAAATTAGTTCTTCTTTGACATTTTTTCTTTTAAGAAATTATCTACAAAACCATCAGCTTTTGCAACAAATAAGTATGCACCCATTGCTAATAATGCAAGTTCTAATTCGAAACCAGGATTTTTTCCATCTCCCAATAAACCAGCTGACCATTTCACTTTTACGATTGCTCCAACCATAACAAGTGCAAATAATAATCCAATATATCTTACACCTAAACCTAGAATTAATAATAGACCTCCAACTAATTCAAACGTTGCTACACCGTATGCAAGTCCTCCTGGTAAACCAATACTTGTAAACCATCCTGCAATATTGTCAATTCCTGATTGGAATTTTGTTAAACCGTGCATGAAGAATGTTACCCCTAACACGATACGAATAATTAAGTTACCAATATGTTGATTCATTTCATTCTCTCCTTTATAGTTTTCTTATACAAAACTTTTATTTACATTACAAAACATACACTAATTTTTTTTATTCGTCAATTCATTTTCACTGGGAAAAAATATATTTTTTTTGCTATGATACAAATAGTTGTTTACAAAAAGGAGCTTGATTTTATGAATATTGGTTCTGCAATACGTGAAATTCGTCAACGTAGAGGCATAACAATTGCACAAATTTGCGAGGGAACAGGTCTTTCTAAAGGATTTATGAGTCAGGTTGAAAATAATAAAACATCACCATCTATCTCAACTTTAGAAACGATCTCCAATTTTTTAAACGTTCCCCTTCCCTATTTATTGTTAGAGCAAAAAGATCGATTAAAAATTGTCAAAAAAGAAGAACGGAAATACAGTGTATACGGCAAAGATGAGCAAAGAATTGAACATGTTGCGGAGCAAGGGGGCCTTCGCCTATCTTTAGTAGAAATCCCTACTGGATTCCCGAAAGAAAACTCACCAAATGCCCATGAAGGGGAAGAATGTCACCTTGTATTACGCGGAAAACTAGAAGTTCAGCACGGTGAAGATATTGCAATTGTAGAAGAAGGTGATTCTTTCTCATGGAATGCATGCGTTCCTCATATTGTTCGTAATATAGGAGAAGAAACTGCATTATTACTCATCTCTAGTTATGCGGAAAATCGAAAACGTGTTTATTAAATAATAAAAAAAAGAAGCCTGTTAAACAGGCTTCTTTTTTATCCCCTTATAATTCCATAACTTGTCCCAACTAGTACAGTCTTTTCATGCTGATTGCGATAAACTGACTCGATTGAAACTTTTTTATAGCCTTCCATTTGCTCAACATTTGTTAAAGTTAGTTCACAAGTGATCGTATCTCCTGTGAAAACTGGTCTAATAAACTCACTTACTAATTCTCTTGCTATGTAATGTAACTCTTCTCCCACTTTCGTCCCAACGCTAGCAGTCAATAAACCATGAACCATTAATCTTCCATTTTCATCGTATTCCACATGGTGTCTACCTTTATCACCAGTAATATTTGCAAATTCAAAAACTTCTTCCTCAGTAAATCTTCTTTCATATTTAAATACATCCCCAGCTTTTACACTCATTTTTATCCCCCTAACAATAAACAGAATTTTCTTTTATTTTATCATAAAACGAGCCTCAATCCATTCTCTATTATCAAAAGTCTCAAAATTACCTCGCTATACTTTTTTACTTTCCATTCATTTATCGGTGACCATCTCTTTTCGCGACTTGGTATCCATAATACGCACATGTTCCGTTTCTCGATAGCTCTCTAACTTCAAATCCACAACTTCTATAAAAATCAAAATTGTTCGCTGATGTATGCGCAAACCAATCACCGTGGGGAAGTTTTTGCAGGCAAAGAGCTACAAGCTTCTTACCTAATCCCTTCCCTCTATATTCACACTTCACAACTAAATTTACTATGTTCGCAATCATAATTCCATCAGAAATGACTCTAACCATCGCAACCATCTCTTCCTCATCCCAAATTGTGAAAGCCCATGTTGAATTTTCGAATGCTATCGTAAATTTTTCAATTTGCCAAGAAGGGATATTATCATTACTCCAACCGGCATCTTCAAACAAAGCTTTAATTGCATATGCTGGTACACTACTCGTTCCCTCACGAATAATAAGTCCATTATGATAAATGTACATGTAACCCCTCCCTTTATTTTCATATACCATTCTTCAAAAAATGTAATTTACCTTTAAAAAAGTAATCTTTTCATCCAACACGCTTAATAGAATAAACTAGAACATCGATTCCATGAAATGACGTTGTTTTCTCATAGCTGAGCCCTGTTTTTCTAGCAACAAATATTGAGGCCGGATGATTCGGATTAATAAGAGAAATTAATTTATTCATTCGTAATGCTTGGAAACCATAGTCACGAAATGCTGCCGCCGCTTCTTTTGCATACCCTTTTCCCCAATACTGAGGAAGTAACCAATAACCAATTTCAATTTCCTCTTTTCCATCTATCTTCTGCTGTATCAGCCCTGCATGACCAATTCTTGTTCCCGTTTCCTTTTCAATCAATACAAATAAACCGAGACCGTTTTTATAGCTAGGAATCACCCATTCCTCCAGACTTTTTTTACACTGTATATATGTTTTTAACGTCCCATTTCCAATATAGCGCATTACCTTCTCGTTCCCCCATAGTGAAGCGTAGAACTGTAAATCATCCATTGTATATTTGCGAATTTGTAAACGTTCTGTATGAAACATGCTGGCACTCCTTTCCACTAATTTGTTCTTAATTTCACGATCATGTTTTGTATGTATACGAAATGTTACTATCTATTATAAAGTGAAACTTTAATTAGTGGGGAATTTTGTTCATCCCCACTGATTATTAGCCTTCACCAATCGGGCGTTTACGGGCAGTGGATCTCCCGTCTAACTTCTTTACTTTAGCTGAATTTTTAGGCGGGAGTCTTACTGCCTGGAAAATAGCGGGATAAATGAACCAACATAAAAACACAGAATTTTCATTCTTATAAACCTAAAAAAAGCAGTAGACAAATATTGTCTACTGCATCCATATCATAACTAGCATAAAGAAAACTACAATTGAGGGGGGTGTAGGATTTTCAAATATACTAGATACTTATCCCGTTCTAACGGGCGGTAAACTTTCCAATTTTTTCAAGTGAAAAGTTTACCGCACATAAGAACTTCATTCATTAAGATAGTATTGCTAAATAATCATATACACGCTTAGATTTCTCTCCACCCATTCGTGCATGCTGAAGAAGAGAAATACCATGAGGACCAGATGCATGCAATGCTTCTGGTTGAGCTACTAAAATAGCTTGTACAATTTCTAATTCACCAAGCATAGCTGCTGCAAAAATATCCATCCGAGCACCCTTTTCTAGTAAATAAAGAGCAATATCTTTACGACCTACATGTGCCGATGCCCCTAACGCACTTTCCCAATCTGATCCACCCCAATTATAAGAGGCGTGAAGTAAGCTTGGCGATTCAGCCAATAGCTCTTGTACTTTCTCTAAATCCCCGTGAGCTGCCATAACAAATTCTCTTACTAATTCAGTGGTAATACGCTCTTCTGTTTGCATCGCTCTTCTCCCCTTTTAGAAATTCGTTTCGGTGTAAAAAACGGCTTGTCATTTCCTTGAAAAATATCTACTTCTATGCCAAATACATGTTGAAACATTTCATGGCATAGTACTTCTTCTGGTATACCATCATACTGAATCTTTCCTCGCTTTAATACAAGTAAACGATCGCTATATTGAGCAGCTTGGTTAATGTCATGTAAAACCATTATAATTGTCATTCCAAACTCCTCATTTAATCGTTTCACAAGTTCCATTACTTCCAACTGGTGAACGATATCTAAAAAGATTGTTGGTTCATCCAATAATAAGACATTTGTACGTTGCGCTAGCGTCATCGCAATCCAAGCACGTTGCCGTTCCCCTCCTGATAAAGAATGTAAAAGACGATATTCATACCCTTCAAGATTTGTAACAGACAATGCCCAATCAACAATTTCTTGATCTTCTTTATTTAAGCGGCTACTCCATGATTTATGTGGACCTCTTCCGAACTCAATTAGTTCTTTCACTGTCAAATCTAATTGATGATCATGCATTTGTGGTAACATCGCTAATTGCTTCGCTACATCAGCACTCTTCATCATATGAATATTTTTCCCATCTAAAATGATGTCCCCTTCGCTTTGTTTCAGTAGCCTTGCTATTAAACGAAGCAAAGTAGATTTTCCCGATCCATTCGGACCAATTAAACTAACGATTTCTCCAGCCTTAATATGTACATTCATATTTTGCATTTGAAATCTTTCAGAGTGTGCATAAAACACTTTGTTAACGGAAATCACGTTGTTTTCCTCCTCTATGAATTAAATATAAGAAGAAAGGACCACCTAAGAAGGACAGTAAAATACCAACAGGCAATTCGATTGGGTCAAACCAACTTCGAGCTATTGCATCCGCAAAAACAAGTAATACCCCGCCGCCAAGGCATGATAAAGGTAGCAAATATCTATAATCATTTCCAACTAATAAACGTAGCATATGTGGTACGACAAGACCGACAAATCCAATAAGACCAGACACACTTACTGCAATTCCAGCTAATAATGTACTTACTACGATTAAATAAAACCGACTTTTTTCCACATTATGTCCTAATAACTTTGCCATTTCATCTCCAAGCATTAACACTCGAATATGCTTAATACCAAAGAAAGCTAATATAATGGCGAATATTGCATAATAAATAATCATGTTTAAATGTGCCCAACTTACACCACCAATACCGCCCGCTAGCCACGGTAACACGGATTGTACTTTGTCACTATGTAATAACATTAAAGCTGACGTTGCTGCACCAATTAATGCATTGATTGACACTCCTACTAAGACGATTCTTGAAGGTGGTGCCCCTTTTTGCCATGATAAAGCATAAATAACCATCGCTGTTATGAAAGCTCCTAAAAACGCCCCTAGTGGTAAAAAAGCTAGATGCTGTGGGAATAAAATCATGATGACAATTGCTACAAGGCCTGCCCCAGATGAAACCCCGATAATACCAGGATCTGCAAGAGGGTTTCTCATAACCCCTTGCAGCAGTGTACCAGATGCAGCTAAACATGTTCCTACTATAAACCCAACGAGAACTCTCGGTATGCGAAGATCCCATACAATTCGATGAACTGTCGAACCTTCATCTTGTATACCTGTTAGAATGTCTCGTACAGAAAAGGATAAACTTCCTGCGAAAAGACCATAAAAGAGGCCTAGAATTGTTAATACAACTAAAGTAACTGCTATTATCCATCTTTTTTTCGCAAAAGGATGTTCCTTTTCTCTTACTACTTCACTACTTTCCATACGTATCATTTCCTTACATCTTGTATACTTTTATACATAAAGTCCATTGCTTCTGTAACTTTTGTTCCAGGATTCGATCCAAATAAATCAGGTGGCAAAATAACTACGCGGTTTTGTTTTACTGCATCTAAATTTTTCCACGCTTCATTTTTCATCATTTCGCCTTCGAATGCTTTTTTTACACTATTTGGATCCCCGTGTGTAATTAAATAAATAACATCTGGATCCGCCTCAATAATGCGTTCTACACTTAGCTGTGCATATTGCGGATATTCTTTCATTTCTGGAAAATCAGAAGCAATATTTTTCCCGCCTGTTTTTTCTAAAATATCACCTGATAAAGATGTTGGTAATGCCGCTAAATAAGTACCTGGTGCGCCATACACTAGCAATGCTTTCACATCGCTCTTTTTCTCATATTTCTTCATTTGATCATTCATTTTTTGATTAAGTTCTTTTGCTTTCTCTTCTTTCTTCATTACCGTTCCATATAGTTCAATATTCTTTTGAATATCTTGTACAGAATTCGCAGAAGAAATGATTACTTTCGTTCCTTGTCCTTCAACCGTTGGCACATTCTTTTGGAACCCATTGTTAGCAACAAGTACATCGGGCTTTAAACTAGCAATTTGCTCAAAATTCGGTTGATGTGCATTCCCGATTACTTGCGCTTTCTTTAACTCCTCTGGAAGAGTTAATTTCGTATCCGGACGACCTACTATTTTTCCACCTAAAGCATGAATAATATCCATATCCCCCATACTTAATGTTGCAAAACTCTCTGGCACTTTATCGAATGTTACCTTTCTTCCTGATAGGTCGGTAATTTCGATTTTCTCTTTTCCTTTTTCTGTTTTGGTTGCAGATGCTTTTTCGTCCCCTTTGGCACTGCAACCTATTAACAAGAAAAAAATAGATAAAATCGCTGTAAATAGCGTAATAGATTTTTTCATTTCTTCACCTCTAATTGATAATGATAATCATTAACTATTACTCTACTTTAATTGATAAGGATTATCATTGTCAATATGAAACCCATACATTTTTCTACAAAAAACAAAAAGCGCGACAAAAAGATTCTTTCTTTTCGCCGCGCTCTAGTTAACAATATTATTCACATTCATTTTCCTCTAGCTGGTCACGCATCACTTTCACACGCTGAAAGAAAAAGAACGATAAACTTAAAAATATACCGATGCTCCCCATCATAACAAAAAATTGGATTGTCTCTTTTGCTCCATTTGGAATCAACAAGCCAACCATTAACAATGTACTTACAGCGAGAAGAATTTGTCCGAACCGAGTATAATCTTCTATTTTCCCTTGTAATTCTTTCATTAGATTCTCACTCCTCCATTTCACTGTATCATATTCTATGAAACTGAAAGACCAGTAAATACAGCCATTCTGGGAGATGTTTTCCAACAAAAAAAGAGCCGCTTTACTGCGGCTCTTTCATAACCATTACTCACCTTTATATGCTTGCATATAAATTTCTTTCAGCTCTGAAATAAGCGGTAACTTTGGATTAGCAGTTGTACATTGATCTTCAAAAGCCCTTTCTGCTAATACTCCAATAACCTCTTCAAATTGCTCTTTATCTACTCCTTGCCCTGCAATACTCATATTAATATTCAAGCTTTTTCCAAGCTCAATAATTGCTTGGACGAGTGATTCCACACCTTCTGCTACTGAGCTTGCTGGAAGCCCTAGCATTCTCGCAATATGTGCATAGCGTTCATCTGCTACAAAGTACTCATATTTTGGGAACAATGCGTGTTTTCTTGGGTTAATAGCATTATAACGAACTACGTGCGGCATAAGAATTGCATTTGCACGTCCATGCGGTATATGGAATTCTGGTCCAATCTTATGTGCTAAGCTGTGATTAATACCTAGAAAAGCATTTGCAAATGCCATCCCTGCAATTGCAGAAGCGTTATGCATTTTTTCTCTTGCTTCTTCATCATTTCCGTCTTTATATGCTCTCGGTAAATATTTAAATACGAGATCAATAGCTTTTAATGCTAATCCATCTGTATAGTCATTTGCCATAACAGACACATACGCCTCAATTGCATGTGTTAAAACATCCATACCAGTATCCGCTGTTACGTGTGGTGGTACTGTCATTACAAATTGCGGATCAACAATTGCTACATCTGGTGTTAATTCATAATCTGCGAGCGGATACTTTATATTATTTTTCTTATCTGTAATAACCGCAAATGGTGTCACTTCTGATCCTGTTCCTGACGTTGTTGGAATGGCAACAAACTGTGCCTTATTTCCTAATTCCGGGTATTTACATGTGCGTTTTCTTATATCTAAAAACTTCTGTTTAATGCCATAGAATGTTGTTTCTGGATGCTCATAGAACAACCACATCCCTTTTGCTGCATCCATAGCTGAACCACCACCAAGTGCGATAATTACATCTGGCTGAAAGCTTCTCATCATTTCCGCACCTTTAAAGACAGTTTCATCTGATGGATCTGGTTCGACCTCATAGAAAACTTCAACTTTCACATCATTTGCATGCTTGCGTAAATAGTGCGCGACTGTATCGACATAGCCATGTTCAACCATTCCAGGATCCGTTACAATAAATGCGCGTGAAATGTTAGGCATATTTGCTAAATACGCTGTAGCATGTTTTTCAAAATAAATCTTTGGTGGCAATTTGAACCACTGCATATTCTTTTTTCTATTTGCCAGCCTTTTTATATTTAATAAATGAGTCGCCGTTACATTTTTAGAAACTGAATTCTTTCCGTATGAACCACAACCAAGTGTAAGTGATGGAATAAATCCGTTATATATATCCCCTATTCCACCTTGTGATGAAGGTGCATTTACAATGAGACGGCAAGCTTTCATACGTAATCCAAATTGCTTTTGCACTTCTTTATTTGTAGAATGAATAACTGCTGAATGTCCTAAACCACCGAGGTTCAACATTTCTTCGCAATATGTAAATCCTTTTTCTAATGAATTCGCCTTCACACAGGCTAATACTGGGCTCAGTTTCTCACGAGATAACGGGTATGCTGCTCCGATACCTTGAATTTCAGCTACAAGCATTTTTGTATGTTCAGGAACAGTAATCCCAACTAATTCGGCAATATACTGTGCTGATTTTCCTACAATATCACTATTTACTGCACATGTATTTTCATTTATAACGAGCTTTTCTAATTTTTTTCTTTCTTCTTCTGTTACAAAGTAACAATTGTTTTCAATCATTTCTGTTTTAACATCATCATAGATTTCTTTATCGACAATGATTGCTTGTTCCGATGCACAAATCATACCGTTATCAAATGTTTTCGATAAAATTAAATCATTAACAGCTCGTTTTACATGTGCTGATTTTTCTATATAACACGGTACATTACCAGGACCTACACCTAGCGCTGGTTTTCCAGTAGAGTAAGCTGATTTCACCATACCAGCGCCTCCAGTTGCTAGAACGAGTGCCACACCCTCATGGTTCATTAATTGTTTCGTCGCTTCGACAGACGGTCTTTCAATCCATTGAATACAATGTTTTGGTGCACCAGCTTTCATTGCTGCATCATATACGGTTTTCGCTGCTGCCACCGAACAATTTTGTGCAGAAGGATGAAATGCGAAAATAATTGGATTTCTCGTTTTTATCGCAATCAACGCTTTAAACATTGTTGTCGACGTTGGATTCGTTACTGGTGTTACCCCAGCTACTACACCGACAGGTTCTGCAATTTCTATTATTTCTTCATGAGGATCTTCGTGAATAATTCCTACCGTTTTATCTTGCTTTATACTATGCCAAATATATTCAGTGGCAAAAATATTTTTAATGCATTTGTCTTCATAGACACCACGGCCTGTTTCTTCAACAGCCAATTTTGCAAGTGGCATATGTTGATCAACACCCGCTAGTGCCATTTCATGAACAATGTTGTCAATCTGCTCTTGTGTAAAACTTTCTAATGCTTGTAAAGCTTGTTGACCGTTATTTACTAACGTATCAATCATCTCTTTTATCTCTTGCATTTCATTTACAACTTTCTCTTTGACTACCATGTAAATTTCCTCCTATTCTGTTATCACGGTCTTTATAAGTCCCTATAGGTCATAATAAGTCCCGATTAGCGAAAAAAATAGAGTTACCGTCCTACATGAATCCCATTGTTTGTGAAACATTTCACAAGTTTACTCGTGAATAACATTTCATGAATTCAATATACATGAAATCATTTCATTTGTGTATGTCTAATTTGTGAAAAATTTCACAAATTAACGTAATAAAAATGCACTGCTCCACATTAGCAGTGCATTTTTATTATGCTAGCGCTTGTGCTAAATCTTCAATTAAATCTTCACCATCTTCAATACCGACAGAAATACGAATTAATGTATCTGTAATTCCTAATTCTTTACGGCGATCTGCTGGGATTGATGCATGTGTCATTTGAGATGGAATAGAAATTAAACTTTCTACTGCTCCTAAGCTTTCAGCAAGTGTAAAGTATTGCAGTTTCTCAAGTACTTTATTTAATGTTTCCTCACTATCTACATCAAACGAGATAATAGCACCAAATCCATTTGCTTGTTCTGTTGCTAATTCGTGGTTTTGATGTGATTCAAGACCTGGGTAATATACTTTATTTACTTTTGGATGATTATTTAAGAATTCAGCAATAGCGCGTGAATTCGTTTCATGTTCTTCCATACGAATTCCTAATGTTTTTAAACCGCGAAGTAGTAAGAAGCTATCTTGTGGTCCAAGAATACCTCCTGTTGAGTTTTGTACAAAGTGAAGGTCTTCTGCTAGTTGTGGGCTATTTACAACTACTAGACCTGCAACTACGTCACTATGACCTCCTAAATATTTCGTTGCACTATGAAGCACAATATCTGCTCCTAAAGAAATCGGCGACTGCCAATATGGCGTCATGAATGTGTTATCAATAATTGTTAATAAGTCTTTCTCTTTAGCAAGAGTAGATATTTTCTTAATATCAGTAATTTTTAGTAATGGATTCGTTGGTGTTTCCACATAGATCGCTTTCGTATTTGGACGAATTGCTTCTACAACTTCCTCTAAGTTTGTTGTGTCTACAAATGTATGTTCAATACCGAAGCGGTTTAATACTTTCGTAATAACACGATACGTTCCACCATAAACATCATCTGTTAAAATAACGTGGTCACCTTTTGAGAACAACATAATTGTCGCTGTAATAGCAGCCATTCCAGAACCGAATGCAAATCCAGCATGACCATTTTCTAATACAGCAATCATTTCTTCTAAAGCTGCACGTGTTGGGTTACCTGTACGTGAATATTCATATCCTTGATGCTTACCAACCGCTTCTTGTTTGTACGTACTTGTTTGATAGATCGGTACGTTTACAGATCCAGTTGAAGGTTCTCCTATGCGAATACCATGAATTAACTTTGTCTTTGCTCTCATTTTTTATTCCCATCCTTTGTATATGTCTTTACTTAAATAGCGCTCACTACTATCAGGAAAAATGGTTACAATATTTGTACCTGGTGCTGCCTTCTCTGCCTCAAGTAAGCTCGCATGAAATGCTGCTCCTGAAGAGCTCCCAACGAGAAGTCCTTCTTTTTGCGCTAATTCTTTCACTCGTAAAAATGCATTTCGATCAGAAATCGTATGAATTTCATCAAAATAAGATGTTTTCAAAAATGGCGGGATAAATTCCAGTCCAATTCCTTCGGTCTCATGTGAACCAGCCTTACCACCATTTAAAATAGATCCTTCTGGCTCTACGATAACTGTTTTAATATCTATATTTTTTTCTTTCAAATAAGATGCAGTCCCCATAAACGTACCGCCAGTTCCTGCTCCAGCAACAAATATGTTAATTTCTCCATTCAGTGCATCCCAAAGTTCAGGACCTAGTGTTTTGAAATAAGCACGCGGGTTTGCTTCATTCGCAAACTGACTTGGAGAGTATGAATTCGGTATTTCATTTACTAATTCTTTTGCTTTTGCAATTGCACCGGTCATTCCTTGCTCAGTCGGTGTATGCACGACCGTTGCACCTAGTGCTTTCATTAATTCTTGTTTTTCAATACTAAATTTCTCTGGTACACAAACGATAACACGTAAATCATGTTCTAATGCTGCAAGTGCCAGTCCAATACCAGTATTCCCAGCAGTCGGTTCAATAATTGTTCCACCTTGGGTAACAAGCCCTTTTTCTAGCACATCTTCGATTAATTCTCTTCCTAAACGATCCTTAACGCTTCCGCCTGGGTTATAAAATTCAAGCTTTGCAAATAAGCGGACCCCTTTCGGAAGTGAAAAACGAGTAATTTCTACAATTGGTGTATGACCAATTAACTCATGAACTCCACGATATACATTCATCGTGTTCTCCCCCTTGTTTGCCAATAAAGAAAAGGCAACTGTATGTATTTTCTTTATATGAGACAGTTGCCTTTTTGTTACATTACTTTAACTCTTCTAACACTTTTACGATAAAGTTTGTAGAATGAAGAGCTGCTTGATCTAAAAACTGATCAAATGAAACATTTGATTCTTTACCAGCAATATCAGAAAGTGCGCGAATGATAACAAACGGAACTTCATATTGGTGGCATACTTGTGCGACAGCTGCTGCTTCCATTTCTACCGCATAAAGATTTTCAAATTTATCACGGATGGCTGCAACGCGGTTCGGATCACTCATAAATGAATCGCCTGTTGCAATCATGCCTTTTACAACTTGAATATTTTCTTCAGTTTGCATACATTTCTCAGCTAATGCAACTAACGCCTCATCAGCTTTAAATCCAGGCGGCATTCCTGGTACTTGACCATATTCATAGTTAAATGCTGTTACATCTACGTCATGGTGACGAACTTCAGTGGAAATAACTACATCACCAACGTTTAGAGAATGATGGAATCCACCAGCTGAACCAGTATTAATTACTTTTTCAGGCTTATATTTTTCTAATAAAATTGTCGTTGACATCGCTGCGTTTACTTTACCAATACCAGACTTTAACAAGATTACTTCATGTCCTGCTAATAGTCCTTTCGTAAATTCACAACCTGCAACCGTTTCTGTCTCTGCTTGTTCTAATTTGTCACGTAAAATACGTACTTCTTCTTCCATTGCTCCAATTACAGCAATTCTCAATCTAATCCCTCTTTCTATTGCTTAGTTGCCTCCATTACCCAAACGAAATGATTTAATCTCGTAAACGTTACATGGAAGCCATTGTTTTCAAAAATAGTCTGCATAACTGGAATACGTGTATAGTATTCCGTTTGCAAATCGTTTGCTAACTGGTGAAAACCTCTTTGTTTTGCTGTTTCAACAGTTTTATCATATGCATCTTGATCTGCAAATATCGTATCAGCAAACACTATTTTACCACCTTTGTTTAGCAATTGACTATACTTCGCAACCGCTACATTTTTTTCATCATCTGTTAAATGATGAAATGCATAGGTGCTTACAATGGTATCAATTGAATTTGGGACTTCAAACGAAAGAAAATCACCTTCTGTAATCGAAAATTCTTTTGGCAATTTCTCTTTTGCAATCATACGCATTTCACGCGACGGTTCTATACCGTAAACTGTGCGGCCAGCAAGTAATAATTTATTTGTTAAATTACCTGTACCGACACCAAATTCTAATACATTACCAAATGACTTGTTAACTACATCCTCTAGAATATCCTCATAATGGGCGAAAACTTCTTTATATTGTATATCTTCGCCTTGTACGAATGAGTCGTACGTATGAGCCCACTCATCAAATAAACCATTAAATTCTGTGCCCATAAAAATTCCCCTTTTTCTTATCGGTTTTATCAGTATGATATTCCCTCTTTCTAAAAATGTCAATTGAAATGTACATGGTATTTCCTTCTTTTCTTTGTTACACTATAGTTGATTACATAGGAGAGGGGCCGTCTTCATGTCATTTACCTTTGAAATGTTAGAAGATAAAGTAGAATTTTTTGAAGCGGGAGACTTAGCTTCTTTAGAACGAAAAATTAGTGAACAAATCGATAATAATAAAGCACTTATGCTTGAAGTCCATCACATCTCACATCAAATGGTTATGGATCCTGAAAGCAAAAGACCTTATTATAGCGCGGTTGTTCATTTTAAATTAAAGAAATTGCGTTAACTAAAAAAGAGAAGCTCCTAAGGAGCTTCTCTTTTTTAGTTTAGAGTTTGAACAAGTACTGGTTTCCAGCCCTCATTGTCTACCCAATCAATATTTACGTAATATCTTTTTCCACTTTGCTTATCTTGAACGTCACCATAAGCTTTGCTCTTTCCAGTTTTGTCTCTTCCAACAAAATGGAATACTAATTGCTCCTTCGGTACTTCAATACCTGCAGCAATTGCACTTTGCATCTCATTCCAATCTGATGACCCCTGTTTAAACGTCATCGCTGGTGATGAACCTTGTTCTGTTCCTACAGCTTTCCAAGAAGGTTTTGTATAAGCCTCTTTTGCCTTGGATACAGTTTTTTCAGCTGATACTTTCTCGTTAGCTTTCGCTTCTTCTTCAGCTTTTTTCTTTTCTTCCTCAGCCTTTAACTTCTCTTCTTCAGCTTTTTGCTTAGCTTCTGCTTGCTCTTTTTCTTTTTCTTTTTTCTTAGCAGATTCTTTATCTTCTGATTTTCCAGCTTTCTCATTCTTTGTTGTTTGTTGAGAGACTTTCTTATCAGTAGAAGATGCTTGCTCTTTCGTACTAGGAACGAACAATTGATATGCTACAATAGCTACTAATAGTAATACAATAGCGATTGCAATATTTAAAACACCGTTTTGACGACGTTTTTGTTGTTTCTGTTGGAATCTTGATCCTCCTGCCATTCTCCAAACCTCCATGCAGTTTTTCCTAATTGCTATTGTAACATTAAATCTAGAAAGGTTGAACATTTACAATGATATTTTCATGAAATGAAAACAATTCACTATAAATTGCAAGATTACTTTTCATTCTCCAATTGATAGATTGCTCCTACCATATCTTTAAAAATAGGTGTGACTTTATTCACTTTGTTATCAGTCTCTAGATCAACAACAACTAAAGCATATCTTGGATTCTCATACGGAAAATAACCTGCAAACCAGCGATTCACCCTCGTCCCTTTCCCTGTTTGCGCTGTCCCGGATTTTCCAGCGACACTGAGCGGCAACGAGCGGAATGCCGTTCCTGTTCCTTTCTCCCTTGTTACAACGCCTCTTAATAACTCTTGTAATGTTTTCACTGTTTCATACGAAAGCTGTTTTCCATGTAACGTATGGTTCTCAAATGTAAAAAAATCCGCTCCATTTTTATATACTATTTTTTCAACAGCTTTCACTTCCATCTTTTCTCCATTCCTCGCAATCGTCGCCATCATATTAGCAATTGCTAGAGGTGATATACGTACATCTTTCTGTCCAATCGCTGTTTGCTCTACCGCTTTTTTACTATTTTTGTTTTCTTCATTCCCCCAAATAGTAGAGCCTTTTTCTTCTGGCATTTGCTCGAAATGAGGTGTATGAAATACAGAACCTTTCCATCCGACCTTTTCATTTGCTCCTAAAGCTGCTACGTATGTTTCTAGCACCGTTCTATCCTTTTGTAATAGCTCGTTACCTAACTCGGAAAATGTCCTGTTACAGCTCCTAGCAAAGCTCTCTTTGAAGTTAAGTGTACCCATCATAACTTGTGGGTCGTTTTCACCATATAAATCTTTATTACAATTAAATGTCCGATTAAACAAATTTACTTTTTGATCAATGACTGCAGCTGCAACTACTGTTTTAAAAACAGAGCCTGGAAAATGCGGCGTTAACATTTGATTTTCAAGTGTAGTTTTATATAAATTCTCATCCCTTACTTGTAAAGACGGCTTACTAACCATCGCTAATATTTCATTTGTCTTTACATCAAGTAATACTAATCCCCCCTTCTTTATTTCGTTTGCTTCAATCACTTCTTCTGCTTTTTGCTGCAACTCTTTATGTAAAGTAGTTTGAATCCTAACTGGATAAAATGGATTTCCTGGTGAAGTGTATTTCGCTTGCTTTCCGAAAATTGGTTCTCCTTGCCGATCTACTTGATATAATACTTTTGCCTCTCCATCAGTCAATAGAAATTCATCAAATGATTGCTGTAATCCTGAAATACCTATCGGCGTTTGTTTTGAAATTTTTTTCACTTCTCCATATCGCTTTTGAAATTCTCTTTCGTTCTCCCCTACATCACCAATTAAATGATTTATCTCCCCAGTTTGTTTTAATCGCACTTCAGCTGCTACAATACCTAATACATGTAATTGATTCACCTTCTCCATCTGCTCTCGTGTCACTCGAAATGGAGCAGTTTCCCCTTGCAGTATAAATGCATTTTTTTTATTTTTCATTTGTCTTCTGATCTCTTGTCTCGACACACCAATGATATGCGCGATTTTCTCTAACATGTCATTTTTTATTTGTAAAAATGGAAAAACAATTAAAACAGGATACTTTTCCTCACCTATTTCTTTACCACTACGATCTATAAACTGCCCACGTCCATCGTCTACTGCAATGGATTGCGTACGTTGCGTAACACTTTTTTCAATTAAATTTATTTTGCGATCAGTAAATGATTCTGTATCTATAATTTGGATTTGAATTAAACGACAAAGCAATAAAAACATAATGCCCATAAAACAAATTAAAACAATTGTAATTCTCCGTTTTATTTTCATAAAAAAACACCTCGTCTATTATAGTTTGGACGGAGTGTTTCATCTTTTATACAAATAAAAAAATCACTCGTTTTTACACGAGTGATTTTTTTATTATTTTACAGAGACAATCTCTACTTGCATTTCTCCACCTGGTGTTTGGATTGTTACTTTCTCACCAATTTGCTTACCTAATAAGCTTTTTGCGATTGGAGAATCGTTAGAAATTCTTCCTTCAAATGGATCAGCTTCCGCGCTACCTACGATTGTGTACGCTTCTTCATCTCCGTTTGGTAATTCTTTAAATGTTACTGTTTTACCTAATGTAACAACAGTTGATACTTCGCCAGTATCTTTAATGATAACTGCATTACGAATCATATTTTCTAATTGTGTAATACGTCCTTCTACGAACGCTTGCTCATCTTTTGCTGCATCGTACTCAGAGTTCTCAGAAAGGTCCCCGAAGCTACGTGCGATTTTAATACGTTCTACTACTTCTTTACGTCTTACTGTTTTTAATTGCTCAAGTTCGTTCTCTAGTTTTTGCTTACCCTCTTGCGTCATAGGGTATGTTTTTTCTGTTGACATATTTTCCACTCCTTTTATATACCAATCCCCCGAAAAAAAGAGGAGTTCCATATGAAAACTCCTCCGCTTCCATTGTTAGCGGAGGTTTCTAGTACCCTCGCACTAGCGGAGTTGTCACATACAACCCCGTATTTCCAATTCTTCTTTATATCAAGAAGATATGTATGGAAAGTTGATATAAATATGCCCTCACCTATATATAGATGAGGTTGCATGTTTCATTGTATTCGATGGGAAGGGAAAAAATCCCTTCCTACCGTATATCTTTTACTATGCTATTACAAATTTACTTTTTGTTCAAGAATTGTTGCAATTTTTGTCACCATAATATCAATTGCAACGTGGTTTTGTCCACCTTCAGGGATAATAATATCCGCAAATTTCTTAGAAGGCTCAATAAATTGATTGTGCATTGGACGTACAACATTTACGTACTGATCAATAACTGAATCCATCGTACGACCGCGCTCTTTAATATCACGCTGCATGCGGCGCAGAATACGAAGGTCAGCATCCGTATCAACGAATAATTTAATGTCCATTAACTCGCAAAGACGTGGGTCTTCTAAAATAAGAATTCCTTCTAAAATAATTACATCTTTCGGCTCAACTGGAATAATTTCTTCTGAACGCGTATGCAATGTATAGTCATATACAGGCTTATCAATTTGCTCATATGCAAGCAACTGCTGCAAATGTTCAATTAACAGATCATTATCAAACGCAAGCGGATGATCATAATTTGTTTTTAAACGCTCTTCCATTGGTAAATGGCTTTGATCTTTGTAATAATAATCTTGCTCTAAGATTAAAATAGAATGACCTTTAAAATGGTCAAAAATCGCTTTCGTTACACTCGTTTTACCTGATCCCGAACCACCAGCAATTCCAATTACAACAGGCTTATTCGTCCCCATTCGACTATCACTCTTTCTTATTGAAGTATGCTTTTGCGCATCATATTATTCACATACACTCGTTGATCCACTTTGAATTTCACGATTTGCAACGGATGTCTCGCTGCATCTAATTCGTTTCCATCCTCATCCCAAATTTTCTCCACCGTTTGCGTAAAGTTTTCTATTTCTGGTCCAAAGAACTCCACTTCATGTCCTGGTTTGAAATGATTACGTTGCTCAATCGTTACAATGCCCGTTTCTTCATTATAATCTAACACTAAACCAGCAAAATCATACGTTGTTTTCTTACTATGATTTCCAAACATTTGCTCTTGATGTCCTGGAACCCCTTCAAAGAATGCAGGAGCTGTATCACGATTTGCACATTTATCAAGCTCATCTAACCATTCTTGTTTAAACTCAAAGTTATCTGGATCCGCACAATAAGCATCAATTACTTTACGATATACAGTTGCTACAGTCGCTACGTAATGGATTGATTTCATACGTCCTTCTACCTTTAAGCTATCGATTCCGATTTCAATCATTTTCGGAATTGATAAAATTAAATTTAAATCTTTTGGACTCATCGCAAAGTGAGCATCTCCTTCTTGGAATAGAGGAAGCTCTTTTGCATCTTTATGTTGTGATACTGTTTGAACTAAATCATAATCCCAGCGGCAAGATTGGCAACAACCACCACGATTAGAATCACGCGCTGTCATATGGTTACTTAATGTACATCTTCCTGAATATGCGATACACATTGCACCATGTACGAATGCTTCAATTTCAATATCCACTTTTTCTTTAATTTCTTTCATTTCTTCATAGCTTGCTTCACGAGCTAATACAAGACGATGTAAACCTTCTTCTTTCCAATACTGTGCTGCTTTCCAGTTGGATAGTGATTGCTGTGTGCTTAAATGCACCTCAACAGAAGGCGCTACGCGTTTACAAGTCTCAATGATAAGCGGATCAGCAACGATAATTCCCGTTACGCCAGCTTTTTCAATCCCTTTTAAATATTCCTCTAGCCCGTCCATATTTTCATTATGTGCAAAGATATTTGTTGTTACATATATTTTCGCTCCATACTTCTTTGCAAACTCAACGCCTTCTGCCATTTCTTCTAGCGTAAAGTTACCTGCATTCGAACGAAGACCAAATTCTTGTCCACCTAAATATACAGCATCTGCCCCGTAATGGATAGCTACTTTTAATTTTTCTAAGTTACCCGCAGGGATTAACAGTTCAGGTTTCTTCACAATAACACGTTTGCCATCGATCACTCGTGAAATTTCTTGTACAGTCATTTCCTACACCCTCCTCGTTTAGTAAACCGTTTCTTTAAAGAAGAATCCTGTATCTAACGGACGATTTACTGGTTGCATTTCTTCTATTCCTTTATATAGATCATCTTTCACGTCATAATATGCATCACGATCTTCTACGCATAAATCGATCGCTTGACGATATTTCTTCGTTACTTCAATAATGTATTCAGAACTTTTTAGTACACCGTCGATTTTTAAGCTATCAACTTCAGCTTCGATTAGTTCCTCTAATTCATCGATGAAACAAATATCGTTCGGACTCATAATGTGAGTACCATTTTCATCTTCATAAATTGGATATTTATTGTTACGCTCTGGGTCATATAAGAACATATTCTCTTCATATTTTTTCTTTTCAATGTCAAGATTACGTCCTTGATACTCAAAGTAGTTTCCTACTAATGAACGCTTCGATTGGAACATACAAGTCATACCGTGAATTTGTACTTCTAGTTCCACTTCAGCATTTTCTTTTAAATCAACAATTTCATCTAAGCTCAGCTCACGAGCTAATACAGCACGCTTCGCTCCTCTTTGTCCCCAGTAATTACAAGTGAACCAGTTTGTTGCTGTCGTTTCTGTATTCCAGTGCAACTGCATATTTGGTGCCACTTCGCGAACAGCCATTAATACCGCTGGATCTCCGAAAACAATTGCATCTACATTTACTTCATTTAAAAATGAAACGTAATCTGTTAATTCTTCTACTTTATCGTTGTGGAACATAGCGTTCATTGCTACGTATACTTTCACACCATTTTTATGCGCAATCTTCACAGTTTGTTTTACATCTTCACGTGAAAACTCCCCTGCTAAACGTAAACCAAACTTTTGCTCACCGATCATTACCGCATCTGCTCCTGCTTTCGCAAGAAGTTCGATATCCGCCACCGCTCTTGGCGTTACTAACAATTCAGGTTTCTTCATACCTTGGTCACCCTCTCTTTTTACTAACAGCTACTCCATCACCAATTGGGAAAATCGTTGTATCATATCCTTCATGGTTCATAAGCCACTCATTGTACGTCTTAATACGACGGATTAAACCACGTGTACGTCTGTTTTCAATTTTCTCTTTTGTCGTTACAAGACCATGGTACATAACATTATCTGAAATAATTACGCCACCAGGATTTAATAACGGTTCATATAAGTCAAAAAAGCGACGATACTGTCCTTTTGCTGCATCAATAAAAATAACGTCAAATGTCCCGTGTTCTTTTACTTGTTCACCTGTCTCTAACGCATCACCGTAAATAACTGAAATACGATCTGTTACTGGGGAACGTTCTATATATTCAAGTGCTTTTTCATATCGCTCACGATTGCGCTCAACTGTCACAATACGTGAATTTGGAATAGCTTGCATCATACGAATACTAGAATAACCGATTGCTGTTCCAAGTTCTAAAATGCTTTTCGGTCCAATTAAACGTAAAAATTGCAGCATAAATTCCATTCCAAGTCGATCCATAATCGGCACATGATTTTCTGTTGCATATTCTTCCATTTCAAGAATTAATTTATCTTTCGGATCAATAAATGATAATAGGTACTCGTTAACTGCATCCTCCATAAATGGTCCTCCTTATTTACATGGAGAAGTGCCTCTATGACGTCTTTTCCCACATAGAATGCAATAAAAATACAAGCCAGCTTTACCCTTAGCTTGTACGTCCCGTTTTGATATTAAAAACGATTCTTCTGCCAGTTTTTAACCCGATATATTTTACCACAAAAAAGAGGGATGTGCGACTTTTTTCGCTATCCCTCCCCATTTCACTGTTTTTTCGTAATGTATTTTTGCTTTAATGCATTATGCTCTTCTAATGTTTTCGCATAGTACACTTCACCACTTGGTGCAGCTAAGAAATAATAATAATCTGTTTGCGCAGGTTCTAACGCAGCTTCCACTGAATGTTTACCAGAGTTTGCGATCGGCCCTACCGGCAATCCTTTTACAACATACGTATTGTACGGTGAGTTGACCTTTAAATCTTCGTATAATACACGTTGTTTATGCTTTCCAAGTGCATATAATACCGTTGGATCCGTTTGAAGCGGCATACCTTTTGCTAAACGATTATAAAAGACACTAGAGATCTTTTGACGATCTGTAAAACCAGTTGCCTCTTCTTCAATAAGTGAAGATAATGTTAAAAGCTGATGAACATCCCAGTTCTTCGCTTTCATTTTCGCCTCATTTTGAACAATGATTGCATTTGTTTTCTCAAGCATTGGAATTACAATTTCTTCTAACGTCGTATCTTTCTTATAAAACGAATACGTCGCAGGATATAAATAACCTTCTAATGGGTATTTAATATTACTATCAAAGATTTTATCCGTTAATAACTTCGGATACTTTTGCTGCATTTTTTGAATAAATGCTTTATCGTTTAATTGACGCGTAACATCATCTTTATTCCACTTTAGTTCTGCCGCAATCGCTTCTGCAATTTCAGTTACTTGCGCCCCTTCTTTAATCGTCACTTTATAAAGAGCTGGACGATGCACGTCGCCAGATGACATTTGTTCGATAACATCTTTAGCATTCATCGAAGGATTTAATAAATATGTACCTGCTTGTAAACTTTTCGATTTAGCCTTTGTATAAAAACTAAAAACTGTACCGTTTTTCACAGCGCCTTTTTCTTCTAAAATTTCTCCAATTTTACTTGTAGATGCTCCTTTAGGAATTTCTACTTCAATCTCTTTTTTATTCCCGCTATCAACTGGTCCTAATGCGGATGAAATATACGCATAGACTGAACCACAAACTAAAAGCAGTGCAATAATCGAAAATAAAAAGATGCGTCTACGCTTCTTTTTCACTTGATTCTCTATCAAAACATTTCCTCCTTACTTAATTGTAGACCGTATGTACACCTTTCTATACAGCACGATGTAAAAACGCAACAAATTCACTTATCTTTTTTAATAGACACTTTATTTTTCTACAATCCGTCTCATTATACTACAAAGACTTACACAGTTTCGACAAAAAATCTTTCATTTTACATATAAATACAAAAAAAGATGGACTGTATGTCGTCCATCTTTTCAGTACTTATTATTCAGCTTCTTGCTCATCAGCAAGAGTGTTGAACATTTCTTGTACCATTTCCCACTCTTCTTCAGATTCGATTGGAAGTAAGCTTCCGCCCTCTTCTTCATTTTGCTCATAAGCCATTGCATCATAAATTGGGTCTCCATCTTCGTCTACTTCACCGATTGGAGAGAAGACTACATATGATTTTTTACCAAATTTTTCAGCATCAAAAGTGAAAATAATTTCACATAAATGTTCGTTACCTTTTTCGTCTACAATTGTAATTTGATTTTCTTCCATTTTGGTCACCTCTTATTTACTATCTAAAAATCCTTGTAAGATTACGACTGCAGCCATCTTATCGATTACTTGTTTTCGCTTCTTACGACTTACATCAGCTGAAATGAGTAGACGTTCCGCTGCCATCGTCGACAAACGCTCGTCCCACATTACAACGTCTAATTGTAACAGCTCTCGTAGGTTTTCTGCAAATTGTTGGCACGCTTCACCACGTGGGCCAATTGTACCATTCATATTTTTAGGTAAACCTACTACTATTTTATCCACATTGTACTGCTTTACTAACTCAGAAATACGATCAAAACCAAAGTGACCTCGTTCTTCGTTAATCTTAATTGTTTCTAATCCTTGTGCTGTCCAGCCCATTTCGTCGCTAATTGCAACTCCGACTGTTTTTGTACCTACATCTAAACCTAATATCCGCATAAACTACTCCTCACGATGATGTTTCAAGTAAGACTTCACAAGCTCTTCAATAATCTCATCACGTTCAAGCTTGCGAACGATGCTACGTGCATCTTTATGGCGAGGTATGTATGCTGGGTCTCCACTTAATAAGTAACCGACGATTTGGTTAATCGGATTATAGCCTTTTTCTTGAAGTGCATCATACACAGTTAAAAGTACATCATTTACATGGACACTCTGTTTTTCATCTTGAATGCTAAACTTCATTGTTTTATCAAAACCGTCCATTTCAAGCACCTCACTTATATAGTAAGTATAGGGAGAAGAACTTCTCCTCTCCCTACCATTGTACACTACTATCTCTTTATTTTGAAACAGATTTAACGTACTCTTGTACAAATGCTAAAGCTTCTTCGACTTGAGCTGGGTTTTTACCGCCTGCTTGTGCCATATCAGGACGGCCACCACCGCCACCGCCGCAACGAGAAGCTACTTCTTTCACAAGTTTACCAGCATGGTAACCTTGGCCAATTAAGTCTTTCGTTACACCTGCTAGGATGTTTACTTTATCGTCATTAACAGACGCTAATACAACAACTGCTGACTCTAATTTATTTTTTAGATCATCCATCATCGTACGTAAGTTATTCATATCTGCAACATTTACTTTCGCTGCTAATACATTCACACCATCAACTGTCATTACAGAATCAGTTAAGTTTCCAGCTTCGATATTGCTTAATTTCGCAGCAAGAGATTCATTTTCTTTTTGCAGTTGTTTTACTTCGGCAAATAGACCATCAACTCTTGTTAAAATATCTTTCGGATTTGTTTTCATTTTTCCTGCTGCTTCTTTTAATAAACCTACTTGATCGTTCATTAATTCGTATGCAGACTTACCAGTTACTGCTTCAATACGACGAGTTCCTGCACCGATACCAGACTCAGCAACGATTTTGAAAATACCGATAGAAGCTGTATTATCAACGTGACAACCACCACAAAGCTCTAAGCTGTAATCGCCAACTTGTACAACGCGTACAACATCACCGTATTTTTCACCGAATAATGCCATTGCGCCCATTTCTTTCGCTTCTTCGATTGCTTTTTGAGAAATCTCAACATCAATACTTTCCCAAATTTTCTCGTTTACCATACGCTCAATTTTTTCTAATTCGTCAGCTTGTACTTGACCGAAGTGAGAGAAGTCAAAGCGTAAACGTTCAGAAGTTACAAGAGAACCTGCTTGGTTAACGTGTGTTCCAAGTACATCTTTTAATGCTTGGTGTAGTAAGTGAGTTGCTGTATGATTTTTCACAACGCTACTACGGTTTTTCGTATCGATAATAGCTTTCACAGCCGCATCTTTCGTTAATGTACCTTCTTCAACAACAACTTTGTGTAAGTTTTGACCATTTGGTGCTTTTTGCACGTCTTTTACAAGAACTTTCACGCCATCAGCAAGAAGGTAACCACGGTCTGCAATTTGTCCACCGCTCTCAGCATAGAATGGTGTTACATCAAGCATTAATTGTCCTTCTTCACCAGCTTGTAAGCTGTCTGTGTATTCGCCGTTTTTCACAAGTGCAACAACGTTACTTTCTGTTGCAACTGTACCGTAACCAACGAACTCACTCGCTACTTTAACTTCTCCAAGTATACCGCCTTGAACTTGCATTGAGTCAACGTCTTGACGAGCAGCACGTGCACGCTCACGTTGTTTTTCCATTTCATTTTCGAAGCCTTCTTGGTCAACTGTCATACCAGCTTCTTCTGCATATTCTTCTGTTAATTCGATTGGGAAACCGTATGTGTCATATAGACGGAACGCATCTACTCCAGAAATAACAGTTGTTTTTTCTTCTTTTGCTTTTGTAATAACTTCAGCTAAAATTGCTTCACCATCATGAAGTGTTTCATGGAAACGCTCTTCTTCGTTTTTCACAACTTTCGCAATGAAATCTTTCTTTTCAAGTACTTCTGGATAGAAGTCTTTCATTACTTCTCCAACAACCGGTACTAATTCAAACATGAATGGACGGTTAATGTTTAATTTCTTCGAATAACGAACAGCGCGGCGTAATAAACGACGTAATACATAACCACGGCCTTCGTTAGAAGGAAGAGCACCGTCACCAACAGCAAATGTTACTGTACGAATATGGTCAGCAATTACTTTAAACGCCATATCTTTTTCTAAATCGCCATTACGATATTTCTCACCAGAAATTGATTCTGTTGCACCAATCATCGGCATGAATAGATCTGTATCAAAGTTCGTAGGCACATCTTGAACGATAGATGTCATACGTTCTAGACCCATCCCTGTATCAATGTTTTTCTTAGGAAGTGGTGTATATGAACCATCTGGATTATGATTAAATTGAGAGAATACAAGGTTCCATACTTCTAAGTAACGCTCGTTTTCTCCGCCTGGATATAATTCTGGGTCACTAAAGTCATTACCGTAAGCTTCTCCGCGGTCATAGAAAATCTCTGTATTCGGTCCACTTGGTCCTTCACCGATATCCCAGAAGTTTTCTTCTAAGCGGATAATACGCTCTTTTGGAACGCCCATTTTCTCATTCCAAATTGTAAATGCTTCTTCATCTTCTGGATGGATTGTAACTGATAGTAATTCTTTATCGAATCCGATCCATTTGTCGCTCGTTAAGAATTCCCAAGCCCATGTAATTGCTTCTTCTTTGAAGTAATCACCAATTGAGAAGTTTCCTAACATTTCAAAGAATGTATGGTGACGAGCTGTTTTCCCTACGTTTTCAATATCGTTTGTACGAATTGATTTTTGAGCATTTGTAATACGTGGATTTTGTGGGATTACACGTCCATCAAAATATTTTTTTAATGTTGCTACACCACTATTAATCCATAGAAGAGATGGATCTTCATGTGGAACTAGTGATGCACTAGGTTCTACTGCATGTCCTTTTTCTTGGAAAAAGTCTAAAAACATTTGACGAATTTGTGCGCCTGTTAGTTGTTTCATTGTATTTTCCTCCTTAAATATAAAAAACTCCCGCCCCTATAAAAGGGACGAGAGTTAACTCGCGATACCACCCTAATTATGAATTGATTACAATAACAATCAATTCATCACCTCATGGTGCCGTAACGTGGCAAGACGGCAGTGATTAGCTGCTCTCAGGATTAGCTTTCTGTTACCCTTCATTTAAAGCTTCTTTCAGCCATATGGAAGCTTCTCTCTATAAATGGACTGTAACGTACTTGTTCCGTCATTGATTTAATATATTATATGACTAAATATAATAGAATTCTCTTAAGTTTGTCAATGTAGATAATCATTTATATTGTATTAATCGCTTATTAATCATAGGTATTCTACTATTCATTCTTAACAGCCTTTTCATATATTATGCAGTTCATTAATAAATCGTACTATCTTCATAAAAACATCCGCATAAAATTTTCTGAATATTGCATTTTTGTTACAATTAAATTATTAATAACACAGAAGCGATTACTATGGCAACCTTATTGAATAAAGCTAAAAACATATTAACGACTAACGAAACAATATTGTTTTACGCAGCATGTTCATTAGACATATTTATTTATCGTTCCGTCGCAAGGCCAGATGTAAGTAAGAATCCAATATTTGAAGAATACTCTTTCGGAAAAATTTCTAATCTAAAAGAAAAAAAACGTCTTTTCAGCAATCAAATTATATTTACGTATGATAATGAATGGAAAAAAATAAAACATATTCAAACAAATGATGTGAGCTCCCTTGTACAAAAGATACACGAGCAACTTTCTAAATAAACATATGATTAGCCCTCTATTTTTTTACATAGAGGGCTTCTATACTTACACATCTTCTTTTTTCAAAAGAGGCCTTACATGAACAATGACCGTGCGAATAACTGCTAAAATTGGAACCGATATTAGTAAACCTACAATCCCAGCTACCTCTCCACCAACTAGTAATGCAAGCATAATAATAACAGGATGCATACGAAGTGACTTACCAACAATGTAGGGAGATAAAATGTTACTTTCAACGAATTGTAAAATAGCAATCGTAATCCCCGCCTTAATAAGTAAACTCGTTGATACTGTTGCTGCAATCATTAACGTCGGGATCGCTCCTAAAATAGGACCAAAGTACGGGATTATATCCGTTACCCCAATAATAATGCCAAGCAATAATGGATATTTCATACCGATAAACCAAAAAGAAAGAGCTGATACTCCCCCTAATACTAAACAAACAAATAACTGTCCTCGAATATAACTTCCAAGTGACTTATCAATTTCTTTCGCAAGCATTTGCCCCGTACCTCGCCATTTACTTGGGACTAGTTTCCAAAAGATATGATAAAACTCACCATAATCTTTTAATATGTAAAATACAATGAACGGTATTAAGAAAATAATGAGCAATGAATCGAGTACACCACGAGCTGTACTCATCACTTTATTTAAAAGCGCTTGAATCTTCGTTTCCACACCCACAAAAAGTTGTTTCACCTTTTCATGAATGAACGAAGGGAAATTCGCTGTTTGTTCTGTAACGCCATCCATCCACGAATCGTACATCTTTGTAAACTGCGGAAATTGTTCATTAATCTCTTGTAACTGTTTAATAACGACTGGTGTTCCTTTATAAATCCCATAACCAATTCCGCCAAAGAAAAGAATATAAATGAGCAAAATGGCAAGTGTACGGGGCATCCCTTCCTTATGAATTTTTTCAATTAAAGGGTGCAATAAATACGCAATAAAACAGGCGATAAGAAACGGCGTAATTGCTACTTTAAATACAAAAATAATCGGTGCCCATAGTGGCTTAATTTTTAAAAAGACGAGCAAACAAAGAAAAACAAGTAACAATAATCCTAAACGATATATCCAAATGATTTTAAGATTCTTCACATGAAAAACCTCCTCCACCTTTATTTTGAAAATAAATGGGTTAGGTTATGTGTGAAACTTTTAAAATCTTTTCATACGGACCATACTGTTTTTTAAAGACGTACATATAAATAACATAACAAGGACAACCACCCCTGAGAATACAGCATGAAATAATGTAATCAGGAGGGCTAATTATGGTTTTGTTTATGCTTGGATTATCAGCACTTTTTATGATTCTTGAATGGATTTGTATCGGCTTTGGTATTTGGAAGGGGTTCTTTATTCGTTCCTCACGTAAAGAAAAAGCGAAGCAATTATGGCAGTATGGAATACTTGGCGTCGGCTGTTACGGTCTATCTTATCTTTTCTCAGAAATTGGACTTTTTTATTTGCATATGAGTGCATAAAAAAACTCCCTTGTCTATAAGGGAGTTTTTCACTTTATCAAAATGATTATAAGTAAGACTTAATCATCTTACGCGCCTTTTTTATATTTCGTTTTGAAAACATATCTTGCTTACGAGCATATTGATATGCTGCAGCTCCAACACCTAATGCGATTAATGAATTGCGTAGATTCAAAGTAAATCCCCCTTTTCGTTATCCGATCGTTCTTTCATTCTCATCAAATAAATCATCAAGAGAGCTTAATGAACCATCTTCCTCAACTTGATGCGTATGGATTTTCCCCTTTGAAACCGATAATTCGATATAACAATTCCAGCAATAAAATTGGTTGACACCTATTTTTCCAATGTCTTTCCCTTTGCAATTTGGACAAATGAACATATGGCTTTCATCTCCTTACAGTCTCCCAGATTCTATTCGCCATTATGTCCAAACCGCATTCATTTATACATTGCTGGAGCCTTTCAACGCTATGCATTTGAAAGTTTCACTATATATTTTCACCTTGTTACATGAAATCATACGGTGAAATGTTTTCCACGTCCATTTCTTCGCCATTAACTGTTACCATCTGTACTTCTCCTTGTGATTCCTGCAAACGATTAGCCAAAGTCGTTTGACGCATTGCATCATCAAGGCGATTTACACCAGATTGGAAAGCTACTTCCTCCCCGCAAATAATAAGGAACTTCTTACTTCTTGTAATGCCCGTGTAAATTAAATTACGGCGTAACATACGGTTGTAACTTTTCACAATCGGCATAATAACAATCGGAAATTCACTACCTTGTGATTTATGAATGGAACAACAATATGCATGTGTAATTTGATTTAAATCCGGCTTTGTATACGTTACCTCAATTCCATCAAATGAAACGATAATCATATCTTGTTGCTCGACGTTTTCTTTCGCATAAAACACCGAAACAATTTCTCCGATATCACCATTAAACACTTGGCTCTCCGGCTGATTAACAAGTTGCAGTACTTTATCGCCTCTTCGGTATACAACATCACCGTACTGGATTTCTTTACTCTTTTCCCTTTTCGGGTTAAAAACTTGTTGCAGCGCTTCGTTTAATACATTAATACCAGCAGGCCCGCGGTACATCGGTGCTAATACTTGAACATCCCTTGCACTAAAGCCTTTTGTTTTAGCATTTTCGCAAACTTTTTTCACAACCTCAACAATTTGAGCCCCTGTACAGCTGATAAACGAACGATCTTTTTTATTTTGCGCTAAATCTGGCGGGAGTGTGCCGTCTTTGATCGCATGGGCAAGTTGAATAACAGATGAGCCTTCTGCTTGACGATAAATTTCAGTAAGCTTCACTGTCGGAACTGCACCTGCATTTAATAAATCTTTTAATACTTGTCCAGGTCCTACAGATGGCAACTGATCTTCATCACCTACAACGATAACTTGAATATTCGTCGGTAGCGACTTAAATAGCTGATTTGCGAGCCAAATATCAACCATTGAAAATTCATCGATAATAAGGAGCTTACCTTGGACAGGATCCGTTTCATTACGCTGGAAAGATCCTTCTGGCGTCCAGCCAAGCAAACGGTGAATTGTGCAAGCTGGAAGTCCTGTCGATTCACTCATCCGCTTCGCTGCTCTTCCTGTTGGAGCTGTTAATAGTATTGGAAATGGGTTATCATCACTGTATTCATTCGGATTTAACGATAATCCGTGAAGTGACGCATACATTTCAACAATCCCTTTAATAACGGTTGTTTTTCCTGTTCCTGGTCCACCTGTTAATAACATCATCGGTTTATGAAGTGCCGTTTGAATCGCTTCTTGCTGAAACGGTGCATATTGTACATTCAACTGTTCTTCAATTTCACCTAATGTTTTTAACACTTCTGCTTCAGGAAATGAAGGTGTTTCCTCTTGATTCATCAATCGACGAATAGACTTTACAACACCTTTTTCAGAGTAGAATAAAGTTGCTAAATACACTCGTTCTTCTTCTATGATGACTTTCCCTTCACTTTGCATCGTTTCAATACAACCTATAATATCTTCTTCAGTCACTCTTCCTTCTTGATTGTTTAAAAGTGACATCGTTTCTCTTACAAGTTGATCTTTCCTCATATAAACGTGACCAAGTTGCAATGAGACATTCTCTAATGTGTAAAAACATCCCGCTCGTACACGGTCGTCGTGATTACCCGATATCCCTAACGCACGCCCTATATCATCCGCTCGTCCAAAACCAATCCCGTCCACTTCTTCAATAAGTTGATACGGATTATTACGAATCACTTCTAATGTCATCTCTTTATATTGCTGGTAAATCTTAATAGAAAGTTTCGTTCCAAAACCGTAACCATTTAAAAAGCTCATTACTTTCTCTAATCCTTGATGTTCAACAATTGTCTCATATATTTCCTGAGCCTTTTGTTTGTTAACAACACCATTTAACGCCTCAGGGTCATCCATAATTTTAGAAATAGCATGTTCCCCGAGATGATCCACAATTTTTTCCGCTGTACGCTTTCCTATCCCTTTAAATAAATCACTCGCTAAATATTGCACCATACCTGCTTTTGTTTGCGGCAATTCTTTTTTAAATGTTTCAACCATATATTGTTTTCCATACTTTGGATGGTCCTTAAAGTGACCTGTCAATGTAAACACTTCATCTTCATGCATGCGGGGAAAATGACCGTTTATCATTACTTTCTTTTCGTCATACGTTTCATTCGTTTCAATGACTTTCATACTGACAACGGAATAGAGGTTTTCTTCGTTGTGGAAAATGGTATGAAGAACTTGCGCTTTTATAAATTTTTTCTCTTCCTCAAACAAATCCATTGCATGTTGATTTCCCATCTTTCCTCTCCTTTCCGATATTTTCACTTTAATGAGCAGTACATCCCCCACCTTTTTAGATGAGGGATAACTACCCATTAAACTATATTTTTATCTTATTCAGCTTCTTGCTCTAATAAACGAACGCCATTACCAGCTAAAAAGTGATCTGACTGAATTTCAGTTGCTTTCTTAAATAAAGCGAGAGCTTTCTCGTTATTTTCTTCAAATACGTAAGTAACACCTAAATTGTAATACGCATCTGCATGCTCTTCATCCATTTCTAATACCTTTTCAAAATAAGGTTTCGCCTCTTGAATATGTTCTAGTCGCGCAAAGCAAAGTCCGCACTGGAATACAGCTTCTACATCGTTTTCATCTAATTCTGTTGCTCTTTGTAAGAATGGTAGTGCAAGACGATCATTTCCAAGCTGTACATGTGTAATACCTAACATAAATGTTACATCAGCTGATTGTAATCCAGCTTGCATTGCTTGTTCGAATACAACTTTCGCCTCAGTAAATTGCTCTTGGCCATAATATACGTTTCCTAAGCCATAATAAGCAGCTGCAGATTTATCATCTAACTCTAATGCACGTTTATAAAATAAAATCGCTCGCTCACTATCACCTAATACGTCTAATAAATTTGCAAAATTAATGTATCCAAGCGCATCTTTCGGATTTTCTTCAATTGCTTCTGTAAAATTTTTAGCTGCTTCTTCCCAATTTCCTTCTTGCATATATTGAATACCTGTTTCAAGTTTGTTTGACATGTCCTTCACCTCTACAACAAATTATAACAAAGAATGTATTTTCCAAGCGAACGAAAATTCGCTTTATGTAAAAGAAACCTCTAACCGCTAATCGGCAGAGGCTTCTCATTTATCCTAAATAATCCAATTTCTTACCACTACGGTATACTTCATCAATTGTAGCACCGCCTAAGCACTCATCTCCATCATAGAAAACGACTGCTTGTCCTGGTGTAATTGCACGAATTGGCTCATCACAAAGAATACGAACTGTATTTTCATCAACGATTTGAACCGTTACTTTATTGTCTTCTTGACGATAACGGAATTTCGCCGTGCACTTAAATTCTGTTTCTTTTTCTTTGTTACTTACCCATCCTACATTCGTAGCAATAACTTCATCACCATATAGAAGTTCGTTATGGAATCCTTGATCAACATATAAAATGTTTTCTTTTAGATTTTTTCCAACAGCAAACCATGGATCACCATTACCACCAATTCCAAGACC
Source organism: Bacillus sp. 22475 (assembly GCF_052044835.1). Taxonomy (NCBI): domain Bacteria; kingdom Bacillati; phylum Bacillota; class Bacilli; order Caryophanales; family Bacillaceae; genus Bacillus; species Bacillus sp. 22475. The sequence goes on from NZ_JBQENW010000002.1 coordinate 418,508, forward strand.
ATGACGTTGTCCAATTGTATAATACATTAAACCGTCATGCTTCCCTTTCACTTCACCAGATAATGTTTGCATTACACCTGGTTGTGCTGGTAAGTAGTTACTTAAGAAATCTTTAAAGTTACGCTCACCAATGAAGCAAATACCTGTACTATCTTTTTTCGCCGCTGTCGCTAAGCCAGCTTCTTTCGCCATTTCACGAATTTGTGGTTTCTTCAGTTCACCTAACGGGAACATTGTTTTTGATAATTGCTCTTGGCTTAATTGATTTAAGAAGTATGTTTGATCTTTATTGTCATCAACGCCGCGAAGCATTTTATATTCGCCGTCCATATAAGCAACGCGTGCATAATGACCTGTTGCTACATAATCGGCACCAAGCGCAATTGCATGCTCTAAAAATGCTTTAAATTTAATTTCTTTATTACACATTACATCTGGGTTTGGTGTACGACCAGCTCGGTACTCATCTAAGAAGTACGTAAATACTTTATCCCAGTATTGTTTTTCAAAGTTTACTGCATAATACGGAATACCAATTTGATTACACACTTCAATTACATCATTGTAATCTTCTGTTGCTGTGCAGACACCATTCTCATCTGTATCATCCCAGTTTTTCATAAAAATTCCGATTACATCATAACCTTGCTCTTTTAATAAAAGTGCTGCTACAGATGAATCGACGCCACCGGACATTCCGATGACAACGCGTGTTTCGTGAGGTAGTTTGTTCATCATGTCACCTCCCATGCTAATTTTGTGTTAATCGCTTCACGATTTTCACTGTTTCGTACGCCGCTTTTTCAATTTGCTCTTTCGTATTTCCAAGTCCAAAACTAAAGCGTACGGATGAACGTATTTGATCGGAGTCTTTTCCAAACATCGCTACTAATACATGTGATGGATCAATCGAACCAGCTGTACAAGCAGAACCACTTGATACTGCAATGCCAGCTAGGTCTAAGTTCACAAGAAACGGTTCAATGTTCATTCCTGTAAAACTTACATTAAGTACATGCGGTAAGCGATGTTCTAAGTTTCCGTTTACCTCGAAAGTAATGCCTTCATTTTTGAAGACAGATACCATTATATCTTTAAACTCTTCATATTGGGCATTTTTTTGCTCACGAGTTTTTTCAGCTATAAGAATTGCATGCTGAAGCCCAGCAATACTAGGCACATTTTCCGTACCAGCACGGCGTTTTCTTTCTTGCTCTCCGCCTATTAATAACGGCTCAAATTTCACATTTGCACCAGCGAATAAGAACCCTACACCTTTTGGCCCATTAATTTTATGAGCTGAAATTGATAATAAATCAATACCAAACTCTTTCACATTAATTTCTACTAAACCGTAAGCTTGTACCGCATCTGTATGGAAATAAGCTTGATGCTCTTTTAGCAGCTTTCCTATTTCCACAATTGGTTGCATTGTCCCTACTTCATTATTCCCAAACATAACAGATACAAGAATCGTCTCTTCTGTTAATGCCTTTTGTATGTCAGAAACTTGAATGCGTCCTGTTTCATCGACAGGTAAATATGTCACTTCAAACCCTTCACGCTCTAACAATTCGCACGTATGCAAAATCGCATGATGTTCAATTTGCGTCGTTATTATGTGGTTACCTTTATGACGGTTCGCACGTGCTACACCTATAAGCGCTAAATTGTCAGCTTCTGTACCACCGCTCGTAAATATAATTTCATTCGGATTCGCATGAATGCTGCGTGCACACACTCGTCTCGCCTCATCTACTGTGTGACGAGTTTGACGTCCATAAAAGTGAATACTAGACGGGTTCCCGAATATTTCTGTCATATATGGAATCATCTTTTCGACCACTTCTGGGTGAGTCGGAGATGTCGCAGCATGATCTAAGTAAATGCGTTCCATTAAATCTCCTTCTTTCCAAATCGTTTCACAAGGAATTAAATGTAAAACATATAGCCCCCGTGATTTTCTTCCTCATAACGTACTAAATCTTCTAACGTTGTACTATCTAACACTTCTTGCACGGCATCACGAACACGCATCCATAACTGGCGCTGTGCTGGCTCTTCTTCTTCTATCATTTCTACAACACTAATCGGTCCCTCTAATACACGGATTACATCCCCAGCTGTAATGTTAGCCGGTTGATCAGATAATACATATCCGCCATATGCCCCGCGCGTACTCTTTACAAGACGAGCGTTACGAAGTGGTGAAATTAATTGCTCTAAGTAATGCTCGGATAAGTCATGCGCCTGCGCAATTGATTTTAATGAAATTGGACCTTCACCAAACTTTTTCGCAAGATCAATCATAATTGTTAAGCCATAGCGGCCTTTTGTTGAAATTTTCATCTATTTTGCACCTCTTTTCAAATTTTCACTTCTATTGGTTATATCTTATTTATAAAAAGAACACAATTTAAAATCCTATGAAATTATAGCATAATATAGTATTATAAGAAATTTCAACTTGTGTATCAAAATGATAACATAAAATCACATTGAAAAACTCGGAAATTATTACAATTGAAAGAAAAATGAAAATATTCACCTTCATTTTTCCCATAAAACAGCATCCTATTTCAAATTCCGTAGAAAAAAATGATACGATAGAACGAGATTATATATTAAGGGAGACGGTCTAAATGAAACAACCACTCGCACATCGAATGCGCCCTACAAATATTCAAGAAATTATTGGGCAACAGCATTTAGTTGGTGAAGGAAAGATTTTATGGCGAATGGTCCAAGCAAATCATTTTCAATCTATGATTTTATACGGTCCTCCAGGTACAGGAAAAACATCCATTGCCAGTGCAATTGCAGGAAGTACCGGTACCCCGTTTCGTCTATTAAACGCTGTTACTCACAATAAAAAAGATATGGAAGTTGTTGTACAAGAAGCAAAGATGCATCGACACCTCGTTTTAATTTTAGATGAAGTTCACCGTCTAGATAAAGCAAAGCAAGACTTTCTATTACCTCACTTAGAAAGCGGACTTCTTACTTTAATTGGTGCAACGACAAGTAATCCATTCCATGCAATAAACTCCGCTATTCGAAGCAGGTGTCAAATTTTCGAATTACACGCACTAACAGAAGATGATATTTTAATTGGGTTAAAAAGAGCTTTAGAAGATAAAGAAAAAGGCCTTGGAGAATATGCTGTAACGGTAACAGATGAAGCACTACATCATTTTGCAAATGCCTCTGGTGGTGATATGCGTTCCGCTTATAACGCACTTGAACTTGCTGTATTATCTAGCTTTACTACAGACGATCAAGCGGCTGAAATCACACTCGAGATTGCAGAAGAATGCTTACAAAAGAAGAGCTTCGTTCACGACAAAGGCGGCGATGCTCATTATGACGTATTATCAGCATTTCAAAAATCAGTACGCGGAAGTGATGTAAATGCAGCGCTCCATTATTTAGCACGTCTTATTGAAGCAGGTGATTTACAAAGTATTGGCAGACGCCTTCTTATTATGGCTTATGAAGATATTGGACTTGCTAGCCCACAAGCTGGACCGCGTACACTAGCTGCAATTGAATCAGCTGAACGAGTTGGATTCCCAGAAGCACGCATCCCACTTGCAAATGCCGTTATAGAGCTATGCTTATCACCAAAATCAAATTCAGCTTATAAAGCACTTGATGCTGCATTACACGATTTACGCAACGGTCAAACAGGTGACATTCCAAGCCATTTAAAAGATAGTCATTACAAAGGCGCAGAATCACTCGGAAGAGGCATTGGATATTTATATCCACACGACCATCCAAATGGCTGGGTAAGGCAACAATACTTACCTGATAAAATAAAAAACAAGCAATATTATAAACCGAAAACGACAGGGAAATTTGAGCAAGCACTTTCTACTGTTTATGAAAGATTACAAACTTCGAATAAAACGAAAAATAAAGGGTAACATAAACGAAAACGTCACCATTATGGAGGCTTCGCTTATGAAAACACGTCAAGATGCATGGACAAAAGAAGATGATCTCCTTTTAGCAGAAACTGTTTTGCGACATATTCGCAGCGGAAGTACACAAATAAAAGCGTTTGATGAAGTTGGCGACGCTTTAAACCGCACTTCCGCAGCTTGTGGTTTTAGATGGAATGCTGAAGTAAGACCGAATTACGAAGATGCGGTGCAGCTTGCAAAAAAACAACGTAAAGAATTAAAACGTTCTGAAGCTAATATAGAAAAAGATCGGTTCACGAAAACGAAACAACTCGTGATTGACGCCGATTTTTCAGAAGATATTACGCCAAGTAAACAAGATCTTACAATGCAAAATGTCATCTCATTTTTACAAAATTTAGAACATAACAATCCTTCACTTGCAAAGTTGCAAACTGAAAATGATGTATTACAAGCTCAGCTCACTTCTCTGCAAAAGACGAATAATGAGCTCGAAACAAAATTAACGGTACTCACAAAAAAACAACAAGCAATTGAAGAAGATTATGCAATGCTTGTTCGAATTATGGATCGTGCTCGAAAACTTGTTTCAGTCGAAGAGCAAGAAAAGCAAATTGCCCCGATTTTCAAAACTGATCAAAACGGGAATTTAGATATTATTTATTCTGCAGAGAATTAACAAACAAGGATGTCACTTTTTTAACTAAGTGACATCCTTGTTTGTTTTCGGTGAACCATATATAGATATCGGTAAATGAAATTATATTAACGGTTTTTCGAATATATCTATCACAACTTGCAATATATCAACGATTCAATAAAGGATATCGATTTAACGACAAAGATTGACAATAACATTCCTCCCTGTCATACAAGAAAACTCCTAAAACATATTAGATAATTTTTACTAAAGTGTTATTATAACCATCTCCCTTTAAAGGGAGATGGTTGCTATTTCATTAATAATCTTCAAAATAACTCTTGACCTTCTCGTCCTGACTTTAGCTCTTTTCACCATTAACAGTCTAAAAAAGACATCCGCCTATAAATCAGATAAATATGATTATTACTTACTAACCTTACTTACATTTGAACTAGTAGTGATGCAAATTTCCATATTTCTTTAATACATATAAAAAAGCATATATCCAAAATGGATATATGCTTTTCTTTTATTCTTGCCCTACACGTTTCACTTCTACATTTTTAATACGTTCACGTACAACGTGACTTGCCATAATTAAGCCTGCCACAGATGGTACGAATGCATTTGATGAAGGCGGTAATTTCGCTTTACGAATTTTTGCATTCTCGTCTGGTACGATTTCTTTACGTACTTCTTCACGAATTACGATTGGGTTTTCGTCAGAGAAGACAACTTTTACACCTTTTTTAATACCCTCTTTACGAAGCTTCGTACGAATTACTTTCGCAATTGGATCTGTATGTGTTTTAGAAATGTCCGCAATACGGAAACGAGTTGGGTCCATTTTATTTGCTGCACCCATACATGAGATAATTTTAATTTTACGACGTAAACATTGTTTAATTAAATGGATTTTGAACGTAATCGTATCAGATGCATCCACTACGAAATCTAAACCGTGTTTAAAGAACTCTTCATATGTTTCATCTGTATAAAACATTTCTAGTCCAATTACTTCACATTCCGGATTAATGTCTGCAATACGCTCTTTCATTAATTCTACTTTTGAACGTCCTACAGTAGATACTAAAGCGTGAATTTGACGGTTTACGTTTGTAATATCTACAACGTCTTTATCAACTAATACGAGACGTCCTACTCCAGAACGCGCTAACGCTTCAGCTGAAAATGAACCTACGCCGCCAATTCCTAAAATACCGACTGTACTATTTTTTAATATTTCAAGTCCTTCTTTACCGAAGGCTAATTCATTACGTGAAAATTGATGTAACATTCAGCTCTACACTCCTATTACAAAAATGGTCTACCATGTATTCTAGCGTTTTTCCGACTATTTGTATAGAAAAAGTTATAGAATTCCTAAAAATACATATTTCGATAATGAAAACATAGTGTAAACCGGGATTTTATTTCTTCTTTTAATTATCCATTAAAAAAGTCTAGATGGTTATAGTATAACCATCTAGACCCTATTCTTACTTTTCTTCTTTTAAGCTTAATTTTAAGTTTAACTCTTCAAGCTGTGCTTCTGCAACTGGGCTTGGAGCTTCTGTTAATAAGCAGCTTGCGCTTGCTGTTTTTGGGAATGCAATTGTATCACGAAGGTTCGTACGGCCTGCAAGTAACATAACAAGACGATCTAAACCTAATGCGATTCCGCCGTGTGGTGGTGTACCGTATTCGAATGCTTCTAATAAGAATCCGAATTGCTCTTGCGCTTCTTCTTGTGAGAATCCAAGTGCTTTGAACATTTTTTCTTGTACGTCACGCTCGTAAATACGAAGTGATCCACCACCAAGCTCATAACCGTTTAATACAAGGTCATATGCTTGTGCACGTGCTTTTTCTGGTGCTGTTTCTAGTAGTTCAACGTCTTCACGGAATGGCATTGTGAATGGGTGATGAGCTGCGAAATAACGATCTGCATCTTCATCGTACTCAAGAAGTGGCCAATCAGTTACCCATAGGAAGTTAAATTTACTTTCATCAATTAACTCAAGCTCTTTACCTAGACGTAAACGAAGTGCGCCTAAGCTATCTGCAACAACGCTCTTCTTATCTGCTACGAATAGTAATAAGTCGTCAGCAGTAGCTTCTAATGTACTCATTAACACGTTTGTATCTTCTTCACCGAAGAATTTCGCAATCGGTCCTTTTAAGCCGTCTTCTTCAACTTTAAGCCAAGCTAGACCTTTTGCACCGTATACTTTCACGAATTCAGTTAATGCATCGATGTCTTTACGAGAGTATTTACTTGCAGCACCTTTTGCATTAATTGCTTTTACTTGTCCGCCGCTTTCTACAGCACTTGTAAACACTTTAAAGCCACAACCTGCTGCAAACTCAGATAAGTCTGTTAGTTCCATTTCAAAGCGTGTATCTGGCTTATCAGAACCGTAACGAGCCATTGCATCAGCATATTTCATACGAGGGAATGGTGCACTAACTTCTACACCTTTTGCATCCTTCATAACTTTCGTCATCATACGCTCCATCATTTCTAAAATTTCATCTTGTGTTAAGAATGAAGCTTCAATATCGATTTGCGTGAATTCTGGTTGACGATCTGCACGTAAATCTTCGTCACGGAAACAACGTGCTACTTGATAGTAACGCTCAAATCCGCCGACCATAAGAAGCTGTTTAAATAACTGTGGTGACTGTGGTAATGCATAGAATTCACCATCATGTACACGACTTGGTACTAAATAGTCACGAGCTCCTTCTGGTGTGCTCTTCGTTAAAATTGGTGTTTCGACTTCTAAAAATTCTTCTGTATCTAAGAAGTTACGAATTGTTTTTGTTACGTCATGACGCATTTTGAATGTATTGAACATTACAGGACGACGTAAGTCTAAATAACGATATTTTAAACGCACATCTTCTGATGCATCTGTATCATCAGCAATGATAATTGGCGTTGTTTTCGCTGCATTTAGTACATTTACTTTTGTTGCTTGTACTTCAATACGACCAGTTGCCATATTGTCATTAATTGCACCTTCACCACGTTCAACAACTGTACCTTCTACGTGTAATACGTATTCGCTACGAATTGTTTCTGCTACTTCTAACGCTTCTTTTGATGTTTCTGGGTTAAATACAACTTGTACGATACCTGTACGGTCACGTAAATCGATAAAGATTAATCCACCTAAGTCACGGCGTTTTTGTACCCAACCTTTTAATTGAACTGTTTGTCCAACAGCTTCTACTGTTACTTTTCCACATGCATGTGTTCTTTCAGCCACTGTAAGTTCCCCCTATATTAATTTCTCTGCTACGTATGAAGCAAATACATCTAACGCTACTTCTTCTTGTTCACCTGTTGCCATATCTTTTAAGTTAATGATGCCTTTATCTAGCTCATCTTCCCCTAATACAGCTACAAATTTCGCTTTTAGACGATCTGCTGATTTAAATTGTGCTTTCATTTTGCGATCTAAATAATCTTTTTCAACTGACAATCCAGCTTTACGAAGATCGAACGCAACTTTTGCAGCATGGTCTTTCGCTTTTTCACCGAGCGCTACAACGTAACAATCAATGCTATGTTCAAGTGGTAATTCAATGTTTTCAGCTTTTAGCGCCATAATTAAACGTTCAATACTCATTGCAAAACCGATACCTGGCATTTCTGGTCCACCGATTTCTTGTACAAGTCCGTTATAACGGCCACCACCGCTTAATGTAGTGATCGCACCGAAACCTTCTGCCTCACTCATAATTTCAAAAACAGTGTGTTGGTAGTAATCTAAACCACGCACTAAGTTCGGATCTTTTTCAAATGGAACATCCATCATCGTTAATAGTTCTTGAACTTTGTCGTAGTATACTGCTGAATCTTCGTTTAAGTATTCTGTAATAGATGGTGCTGTTCCCATTAATTCATGGTTACGATCCTTCTTACAGTCTAAAATTCGAAGCGGGTTCTTTTCTAAGCGAGATTGACAGTCAGAACAGAATTCGCCGATACGTGGCTCAAAGTGTGCGATTAATGCTTCACGGTGTGCTTGACGGCTCGCTGCGTCACCTAAACTGTTTAATACAACTTTAATATTTTTTAAGCCCATGCCGCGGTAAAATTCAACAGCAAGTGCAATTACTTCTGCATCAATCGCAGGGTCATTACTGCCGATTGCTTCGATACCGAATTGTACGAATTGACGATAGCGACCTGCTTGTGGTCTTTCATAACGGAACATTTGACCGATATAGTATAATTTCGTTGGTTGTGTTGCATCACCAAACATTTTATTTTCAACGTAAGAACGTACAACAGGTGCAGTACCTTCTGGACGTAATGTTAAGCTGCGCTCTCCACGATCTTGGAATGAGTACATTTCTTTTTGTACGATATCTGTCGTATCACCAACACCGCGTAAAAATAGCTCAGTGTGTTCAAAAATTGGTGTACGAATTTCTTTATAATTGTAACGACGGCAAATTTCGCGTGCTTGCCCTTCGATATACTGCCATAACTCAACAGTGCCTGGAAGAATATCTTGCGTTCCGCGTGGGATTTGAATAGACATATTCAGTTCCTCCTCAAATTGTTTTAATCTTAATAAAAATAAAAAAACTCCCGCCTCTACTGTTTAAACAGTAGGGACGAGAGTATTATACCCGTGGTGCCACCCTAATTGAAGCACGTATGCTTCCACTTTTTTAATAACGCTTAAATATGCGTTCATCCCTACTAAGCATATATGCCGTTCAAGTTGAAACCTCTAGAGTGTCATTCAATCAGTCATCATGCAGAAATGTTTTCAGCCTAAGACATTCCTTCTCTTTCCATGTGTGTCTCATTTACTCTTCTCTATCAACGGTTATATTCATATGTAAATATAAAATTACTATACGTTTGTTAAGTAGGATTGTCAAGTGCTCTAAGAACGTTCAATCTGCTTCTTTAAACGCTTTACATCTTGAAGAGAAATCCCAAACTCGGAAGCAAGCTCCATTGAAGTATTGTTTTGCTCTTTTGAAATAAAATCATGAAAATTCACGTTAAACAGTTGATTTGCACCATTTGTAACAGAATGCCCTTTTTCATTCATACGCATACGTATATCCCTCACATTCAATATGGATGTTTTACTTTTTATTGTTCCATATTGATGAGAGAGTTATACATAACCGAAACTGCTATTGATTCCAAATAAACATTAGTATTCGATTTACAACAATAACAATAGCCAGTCCACTTGCGAGCATATGATGCTTCAAATGATATAACGCTGCAACACCTACTCCAAATACGATAATTTCTAATAATACATGTAATATACCTTGTACTTCCCATTCTGCATGTGGAGCTCCAAATAGCCCCCAAATGACAGCAACAACAATTGGAATAATAATAGCAAGTGTAATTTTTATAGCTGTTGTTGTTCCTACTCGATATCCCCAGTATCCAACAATCCCAAGAATACATAACTCTAACATAAAACGTAAAGCTATATTAAATTCTTGAAGCATGCTACACCTTCTTTTTCTTTTATTCCCCTTTAAATTAATCCTATGATAAAGTGAAACTTTAATCAGTGGGGGTTTTGTTCATCCGCCACTGATTATTAGTTGAACCAATCGGGCTTTTACGGGCAGTTGATCCTCACCTAACTTCTTTGATTCCGCTGAATTTTGAGGTGGAGGGTCTTACTGCCCGTTAATGCGGGATAAATGAACAAAACATACAACAATGTATTAAAAAGAGAGGATTATATAATCCTCTCTTTTTTATCAACACTATTTACTTTCTACAATTAAGGTCACCGGACCATCATTGATTAAAGAAACGTCCATCATTGCTCCGAACTTCCCTGTTTCCACATGCAATCCTTGTTTGCGAACTTCTTCATTAAAGAAATCGTATAAATGCTCTGCATAGTCAGGTTTCGCAGCATCCATAAAGTTTGGACGTCTTCCCTTGCGGCAATCTCCGTATAATGTGAATTGCGAAATAGATAGAACTTGTCCTTCTACATCAAGTACAGAATGATTCATCTTTCCGCTCTCATCTTCAAAAATACGTAAGTTTGCAATTTTTTCCGCAATGTAAGTTGCATCTTTTTCTGTATCTTCGTGCGTAATGCCAACTAGTAATGTTAAACCGAACGGAATTTGTCCTACGATCTCACCGTCTACTGTGACAGACGCTTTCTTTGATCGTTGTAAAACAACTCTCATCTTTCTACACTCCCTATTAATGCATCATGCGTCGTACTGCATAAATTTCTGGAACGCGTTTAATGCGTTCTACTACTTTTTTCAAGTGTTGTAAGTTACGAATCGAGATTGACATATTAATTGTTGCCATCTTATTACGGTCACTTCTACCAGAAACAGCTGAAATGTACGTTTTCGTCTCTGTAACAGCTTGCAGTACTTCATTTAATAAACCACGGCGATCGTAACCTGAAATTTCAATATCAACGTTATACTCAATTTCTTTTTCAGGGCTACCTTCCCACTCTACTTCTAATAATCGTTCTACAGCTTCTTCTGTATGAACGTTTACACAATCACGGCGGTGAATTGATACACCTCGGCCTTTCGTAATATACCCAACGATATCATCGCCCGGAACTGGGTTACAGCATTTCGATAAACGGATTAATAAATTATCAGCACCGCTTACCTTTACACCAGAATCCCATTTTCGAATTTTCATCGGCTTACGGACTTCTTTAACTTCAACAATTTCTTCTTCTTCGCGTTGTTTGCGGAACTTGTCCGTTAGTCGCGTAACAATTTGCGAAGCTGTAATTCCGCTATATCCAACTGCTGCAAACATATCTTCTTCATTTGCAAAGTTAAATTTCTCAGCGACGCGTTTTAAGTTATCAGGGGCTAATACTTCTTTCATCTCATACTCTAGACCACGTACTTCCTTTTCAACAAGTTCACGGCCTTTTTCAATATTTTCGTCTCTACGTTGTTTCTTAAAGAATTGACGAATTTTATTTTTCGCATGAGATGTTTGAGCAAGTTTTACCCAATCTTGACTTGGGCCATATGAATGTTTCGACGTTAAAATTTCAATGATGTCGCCTGTTTTTAATTTATAATCCAGCGTCACCATTTTCCCGTTTACTTTTGCACCAATTGTTTTATTCCCAATTTCCGAATGGACACGATACGCGAAATCAATTGGAACCGACCCAAGTGGTAATTCCATTACATCGCCTTTCGGTGTAAAGACGAATACCATGTCAGAGAATAAATCAATTTTTAATGACTCCATAAATTCTTCTGCATTAGAAGCTTCATTTTGCCATTCTAATATTTGACGGAACCATGTGAGTTTCTTCTCTAATGTACCTGTTGTTTCTGCTGTTTTTCCTTCTTTGTACGCCCAGTGTGCCGCGATCCCGAATTCTGCAATTTCGTGCATTTCTTTCGTACGAATTTGCACTTCAAGTGGATCACCTTTCGGTCCAATTACAGTCGTATGAAGAGATTGATATAGATTTGCTTTTGGCATTGCAATATAATCTTTAAAACGACCTGGCATCGGCTTCCAGCACGTATGAATAATTCCAAGCACCGCATAACAATCTTTAATACTATTTACAACGACACGTACAGCTAATAAATCGTAAATTTCATTGAACTGCTTATTTTGCAGTGCCATTTTACGATAAATACTGTAAATATGTTTCGGTCTTCCAGAAATCTCAGGTTGAATTGCAACTTCTTTTAATTTCTCACGAATACCAGTCATTACTTCGTCTAAATATTCTTCACGCTCTGCACGTTTACGCTTCATTAAATTTACAATACGATAATATTGCTGTGGATTTAAATAGCGAAGTGACGTATCCTCTAGCTCCCATTTAATAGTACTAATTCCGAGTCTATGTGCTAAAGGTGCAAAGATTTCTAACGTTTCATTCGCAATGCGACGCTGCTTCTCTTGAGGCAAATGTTTCAATGTACGCATGTTATGAAGACGATCAGCTAGTTTAATTAAAATAACTCGAATGTCTTGAGCCATTGCAATAAACATTTTGCGATGGTTTTCGGCTTGTTGTTGTTCGTGAGATTTATATTTGATCTTCCCAAGCTTTGTAACACCATCAACAAGCATAGCAATTTCTTTGTTAAATTCCCGTTCAATATCTTCTAACGTAATCTCTGTATCTTCCACTACATCATGTAAGAAACCTGCTGATACCGTAGCTGGATCCATGTGTAAATCAACTAAAATACCTGCAACTTGAATCGGATGAATAATATACGGTTCACCCGATTTTCTATATTGTTCGCTATGCGCATCACGTGCATATTCATAGGCACGTGCCACTAGCTCAATATCTTCATCCGCTAAATATTGACTTGCTTTCTCGAGTACCTGTTCAGCTGTTAGTACCTGCTCATTTGCCATCGAATCACCTTTTATTGAAAATTGACTTTATCTTTATTTAATAGAATAAATTATATTCTATCATTATAACCCAATGATTGTGAATTGTGAAAAGGAAAAGATTTTACTGACATTTCACCATGATTTTTTGTTCAATTATACAAAAGTACCCGCTCCTCTCCAAGAGATTCACGGGTACTTTTTATCACCGTAGTTTTACCTATATAGTGATTAGTATTTTTCTAATACTAATACATCGTAACCATCTAACATTTTACGACCATCTAAGTAAGTAAGCTCTACTAAGAATGCAATCCCTGCTACAACTCCGCCAAGTTCTTCAACTAACTTAATTGTCGCTTCGATTGTTCCACCTGTAGCTAATAGATCATCTGTAATTAATACGCGTTGACCTGGCTTAATTGCATCTTTATGGATTGTTAAAACATCCGTTCCATATTCTTTACCGTAGTCAACTGTAATTACTTCACGTGGTAATTTTCCTAATTTACGAACTGGCGCAAATCCTACTTCTAACGCATAAGAAACTGGGCAACCGATAATGAAACCACGAGCTTCTGGTCCTACTACAACATCGATATCTCTTTCTTTTGCGTACTCAACGATTGCATCTGTTGCTGCTTTGTATGCTTTACCGTCATTCATTAAAGGTGTAATGTCTTTAAACACAATACCTTCTTTCGGATAATCCGGTACAATTGCGATATGTTGCTTGAAATCCATATTTCTGAATCCTCCTCAGATCTAAAAGGTTTGTAAATACAAATCCTTTACCCTAACTGTTCTACTTCTTTATGATTACGAATCGTTTCAAACCATGTATATAGTTGCTGATATGTGCTATAAACCAATTCTTTTTCTAATTGTAAGTGGTTCATTTTCTCACGATATGTGTTCGATTCAATTAAATCACGCTTTTGTTTTTTGTCTGCCATAAAAATGACGCCATCTTTTATTGTAACAAATTCTAACTCAAAAAACACCTGTGTCATGAAATTTACTGTATCTTTCGACCAACCTTTATGACGACATAGTTGTTCTCCATATTGTCTTAAAGAAAATGGTGTTTTTTGGCTTAAGAAAGAATAGTACCATTTAAAGTGTTCTCTCGTCGGAACTGTACTAAATAAGTGGTTATTCTCTTGATAAAATAGCGTATAAATTCGCGCTGGGAATCCTACTTTAAATAGCTCACTTAATTCATCCGTTCCTTTTGGTAAATCAAGTAACACGATATATTGATCATCTAAATGCGTTACTTCTGAAGCATGCATGAGCTTTTCTTTATAGCTCTCTAAAGAAAATTTATTCAATACCTCTTCAGAAAAATACACCATTGTTATTTTTTCTTTCGGAAGTTCTGCTAAATTTGCTTCTGCATTACGCATACTACGCCAATCAAATAATTGCCACGCCTCTACAGCAATATCTTGTACCATTAATTGTGGCTTCTTAAAATTATTCCATTCATTGATGGATGCTTCTCCTATTACAGATACTTTTGCAACTGGAGAGATTTCTTTCGCATATGCACCAAAACCAAATCCAATTGTATCCAGTGTTGCTTGTCCATCACGAAGAGCCATTTTTAAATGAGAGCCATCTGATCCGATTGCGCGAATACTTTCTAACTCTGCATCTTTCACTGCAATACGTGGTTTCGGATTTCCAACACCAAACGGGGCTAGTTTTTGCATATCTTCAATTGCCGCTAGTGTTACATCCTCTACTTTACAAAAAACATCAACTGCTGTAATTGGAATAAAATCTTCTTCTGTTAAAATTGCATCTGCTTGTTTATTTAAGCGGCGACGTAATTCATCTACATCATTCATATGTAGCGTCATTCCCGCTGCCATCGGATGCCCTCCGAAGTGTGGCAATAACTCTCTACAATCTGATAAATTTGCAAACAAATCAAATCCTGCAATACTACGTGCTGAGCCTTTTGCTGTTTCTTTTATAGGATCAATGCATAATACAATAGTCGGACGATAAAAACGTTCAACTAATTTAGAAGCGACAATCCCAATTACACCTGGATTCCAACCTTCTTTTGCAAGTACTAACACTTTGTTTTCTTCTGGCGGGAGGTTATTTTCAACTTCAGCGATAGCCTCTTCTGTAATTTGCTTTACAATATCTTTTCGTAGTTTGTTCAGCTCATCAATCTCTTCGGCTAATTCTTTCGCTTCCTCTGGATCATCTGATAATAAAAGGTGTACAGCCGGCGTAGCATCTTCTAAACGCCCGACCGCATTAATACGCGGTGCAATTGAGAAGCCTATACTCTCTTCTGTAATTTCACTTTGCGAAACGTTAGCAACTTTAAACAATGCCTTCAAACCAATATTTCTCGTCATACGCATATGCTTTAAACCGCGTTTCACTAGCAACCTATTTTCACCATGAAGTGATACTAAATCGGCTACTGTACCGATTACTGCAATCTCTAATAAATGTTCTGGTACTCGGCCTAATAGTGCATGCGCAACTTTAAACGCAACACCTACACCAGCTAAATAGTGAAACGGATATACGCCACCTTCTAATTTCGGATGTATAATCGCAAGTGCTTCTGGCAATTCTGGCGGTGGCTCATGGTGATCTGTAATAATCAGATCTATTCCAAGCTCTTTCGCTACATTCGCTTCATGTACTGCTGCGATGCCAGTGTCGACAGTAATAATCAGTGAGAACCCTGCGCTATGCGCCCAACGAAACGCTTCTTCGTTCGGTCCATAGCCTTCTGTAAAACGATTTGGAATGTAAAATTCTACTTCTGCACCTAATTCTTGAAGAGCAAGATATAAAACCGTCGTACTACTTACTCCGTCCGCATCGTAATCACCAAATATTAATATTTGCTCTCCATTTTGAATCGCCTTATTTACACGTTCTACCGTTCTATCCATTCCTTCTAATAAAAATGGATCATGAAATTCTTGATTTTCTGTATTTAAAAAATCTAAAATCTTATCTTCTGTATCTAGTCCTCTACCGAGGAATAATGAAACGACAAGTGGCGATAACTGTAATTTACTTGCTAATTCACTCACTCGCTCGTCATTATATTCTTTTTCTTTCCAACGCGTCTTCGGTTGTAACACGAAATCACCCCTTAACCTGTTTATTATACAAGACAGATTAAGGGGTGACAATATAATGCAAACTACGATGCAATATCTATATACTAAAATGTTAATGATGTTTAATTTGGAGAATACGGATTTATATGTACGAATACATTTTGTACATTATCTTGTTTCATAAGTATTTCTTTCACATGTTTTCCAATACGGTGTCCTTCTTCTACAGTAATGTATGGATCTACAGACACTTTAATATCGACAATAACATAATGACCATGCTCCCGTGCATATAAAGAACCAATTTTTTTCACACCATCCACTTGAAGAACTGCTTCTCTAAGCGGAATAACATCCTCCTCATGAAGAACATGGTCAAGCGTTGCATGAATTGCTTCCGCTCCAATGCTCCATGCCATTTTTACAACAAGAAGTGAAACAACTAATCCAGCAATTGGATCAGCGTATACAAGCCAGTCTATACCAAGCTTACCACCGATTATAGCTGCACAAATACCGATTAAAGCTGCAATTGAAGAAAATACATCCGAACGGTGCTCATATGCATTTGCAATAATTGCATCACTGTTTACTCTTTTCCCTAATCGGAATTTATATTGAAACATTCCTTCTTTCACGACGATTGAAAGAACAACAGCAAATATCGTAATTCCTTTCGGCGGTTCTAGTTCTTGCGAAAAAGCTTTTATAGACGAAATCGCGATTTCAAGTCCCACAATAAATAATAATACCGCAACAATAATCGCTGAAATCGATTCCGCTTTACCATGACCATACGGATGATCCTCATCAGGTGGCTGCTTTGCCGCTCGCAATCCAAAAAGTACAGCTAGCGAACCTATTACATCTGATGCAGAATGCACGGCATCCGCTAATAGCGCTTTACTGTTCCCAATATAACCAATTACCGCCTTTACAATCGCTAATATAATATTACCAACGATCCCGACAATAGCACCAAACTCGGCCTGTTTAAAACGTTCATCTTTTTCCATAATTAAAATCCCTTCTTTTCTTAACCTATCTTTTTATTTTAACAAAAACAGCGATAACACCACCACTTTCTTCCATCTTCTTTCTGTTAAAAAGTTGCTATCTTATTGTATCCACAAACGAAAAAAGAGATGCCTCATAAAGAGACATCATCTTTTCTATACTTGCGGTTCAGATTCTACTTTCTCAACCTTCTTCTTGTTTTTTCCCTTTTTCAAACGACGGTTTTCAAGCATTAACCAAATTTGAGAGGCAACGAAAACAGAAGAGTACGTACCTACAATTAACCCAACAAGTAACGCAAACGAGAAGTTACGTAGTGACTCACTACCGAAGATAAGCAGTGCAATTACTGGGAATAACACTGTTAATACGGTGTTAATCGAGCGACCAAGCGTTTGGCGAATACTTGCATTTACGATTTCTTCTAGATCTTTTATATCGCGCACTCGTTTTTTCTGTTTGTATAATTCACGGTTTCTATCAAATGTAACAATCGAGTCATTAATAGAATAACCGATGATTGTTAGTACTGCAGCGATAAACGTTAAGTCTACCTCTAATTGGAAAATACTAAACATAACAATCATAACGAATGCGTCATGTAATAATGCAAGTACTGCAGATAGCGCATACGTAAATCGGAAACGAATACTTACGTATAAAATGATAACCGCAGAAGCAATCAGTACAGCGATAAATGCATTTCGTGCAATTTCTTTACCGATTGTCGGTGAAACTGTACTTACGTTTGGATCTGTACCATATTTATCGTGGAAGAATGTTTTTGTTTTCGCAATTTCATCTTTTGATAAAACACCTAATGTACGAACTGCGAAACCTTTATTGTCATCTCCAGTCGGTACAATATTTTCTTCCTTCACATCAATGTTCAATTCTTTAAAATCTTTATGAACATCAGACACAGTAACGGCTTGTTTTGATTGCAAGTCGATACGTGTACCACTCGCAAAGTCAATACCAAGATTCAATTTGAAAATTGGTAAGATAATTGCACCCGCAATTACAACTACAATCGAGAAGATAAGGAATTTATGACCGATATTTACGAAATTAATACGATCAAATCTCGTTGGCGGATGTACTACACCTTTTGTTAATGGAATAATATCCTTTTGTTTCACACCAAAATATCCTGGTTTTTTATCAAAGTAACGGCTCTTTACAAGTAGACCTAGTAAGAAACGAGTACCGAATACGTTCGTAATAAAACCAACTAAAATACTTACGATTAAACTTGTTGCGAATCCTTTTACAGAGCTATTACCATAAACGAATAACACACCAGCAGCTGCAAGGGTCGTAACGTTCGCATCTAAAATTGTTGCTAATGAACGATGGTTACCCGCACGGAATGCCGACATCATGGACTTACCGATTTTCAGCTCTTCTTTCAGTCTCTCGTACGTAATAATATTTGCATCAACTGCTATACCTACTCCGAGCACTAACGCTGCAATACCTGGTAATGTCAGAACTGCATGCATCCAGTTAAAGACAAGTAATGTAACGAAAATGTATAAACCTAACATAATAACCGCTACAAGTCCTGGTAAACGGTAGAATACAAGCATAAATAAGAAAATAAGAGCGATACCAATCGCACTAGCGAAAATCGTTTGCTCTAACGCTTGCTGACCAAATTTCGCTCCAACAGATGTTGAATACATTTCTTTTAAATCAACAGGAAGTGCACCTGCATTTAATAAAGATGAAAGTTGTTTCGCACTTTCAACTGTAAAGTTTCCACCTACGATAGATACTTCAGCTTGGTTAAATACTTGTTCTACTGTTGCTGCTGATAAAAACTTCGGATTCGGTTTTGCTGATTCTGCTTTATACGAATCTTTTCCTTCTTCAAAATCAAGCCAAATTACCATTAAATTTGTTGGTGGTGGCATTTTTGAAATCTTTTCTGTTACTCCACGGAATTTTTCAGCGCTTTTTAACGTAAGTCCAACACTTGGACGACCTTTATCATCAAATGTTTGCTTCGCTCCGCCGCCTTTTAAATCCGTTCCATCCATAAGAAGGTTATCATCCACATCACGGAATGTTAATTTCGCTTGTGTTGATAACATTTCACGTGCTTTTTGCTGATCTTGTACACCAGCAAGCTGTACACGAATTCGATCTTGCCCTTCGATTTGAATGTTCGGTTCACTTACACCAAGAACATTGACACGATTTTCAAGAGCACCAACTGTACTTACAAGTACGTCTCGATCGATTTTATCACCTTTTTTGGCTGGTTTTACTTCATACAGAATTTCAAAACCACCGCGAAGGTCTAGTCCTAGACTAATTCCTTTTGCTATGTCTTTTCCTGCCGCACCAATTACTCCACCGATTAATAAGACGATGAGGAAAAAGGCGGCAATTCTCGTACCACGCTTTGCCATATGTACCCTCTTTCTGCTACTAACACTTTCAATAAATCTTTTACGATTCACTGCTATACGTGTGCATACGCCTAGTTAGTAGACTTCCTTTCTATAATTTTTGCTAGTTCATCACTAGCTGTATAGGTAAGCTTTTACACTCCCTACACTTTCATCATTTATTTTCCTCTTCACTACCTCCTTTATATATAATCTTAGACACAATTATTTCCTCTTTATCAATACATATCATTATACTGCAAAAGGAAGAACAAACCAATTGCAGTCGGTTATTTATTTTCGTACTCATCAAATGACCAAAGCGGTGCTTGATAAGCTTCAACAGTTAAATATGTCATATATTCATTAGTACTTACCGTTAATACGTCATTAACTAATTCATACAATCTAACATCGCTGTCTATCTTCTTCCACTTTTTCACTTTGAGAAACTTCCAAATGTCATCATCTGTCACTCGGTCGTAACCGAACATTTGAAACTCTTCTACTTTACTTTCTAAAACGACTTGTAACTGTCCGCGGTATGATTCTACCAAAGCCTCTCTATCTAACATTTATAACATCTCCTTCTTATTTCAGCACGAAAAAGTCGCTTTAATCCCGCTCTAATGGACAGCAATAACTACTTTCAAGAGCACTATCATACTTCACTCTCTTAAATGCTTGTCATTCTTGTCTCGTACGTGCATATAAATATTGTAAATCATTCCATTGATTTTGAGAAGGTAGGAGAAGAACATGACGAGACAAAGCTTTTTAAAAGGCGCATTTATTTTAATGATAGCCGGCTTTATTACAAAAATACTCGGCTTTATCAACCGCATAGTAATGGCACGTATTTTAGGAGAAGAAGGCGTTGGTCTTTATATGATGGCCGTTCCTACATTCATTTTAGCAATTACATTGACACAAATTGGTCTTCCTGTCGCAATCGCAAAGTTTGTAGCAGAAGCGGAAGCTGTAAACGATAAACAAAGAGTTAAAAAAATATTAACCGTATCACTAGCTGTTACATCCGTTATTAGTATCATTTTAACAATCGGAATTATGTTCCTCACGCCTATTTTAGCAAAAACATTATTAACCGACGAAAGAACGTACTATCCATTAATGGCCATTTTGCCCGTTGTCCCGGTTATTGCTGTTTCTTCTGTTTTGCGTGGTTACTTTCAAGGGAAACAAAACATGAAACCTAGCGCTTATGCGCAAGTTCTAGAACAAGTCGTCCGCATTACCATTATCGCTATATGCATCCAGTTATTTTTACCTTACGGCATAGAATACGCTGCAGCCGGCGCTATGTTATCAGCTGTTCTCGGTGAAGTTGCATCCTTATTATTTTTACTCACGTTATTTCAGCGAGAAAAACATTTATCAATACGCTCTGGATTTTTCACTACTGTAAAGGAAAGCAAAGGGACATTTTATTCTCTGATGGATATTGCCCTTCCAACTACAGGAAGTCGTTTAATCGGCTCCGTTTCATATTTTTTTGAACCTATTGTCGTTATGCAAAGCTTAGCAATCGCTGGTGTCGCTGCTTCTGTTGCAACCCAGCAATACGGTATATTGAACGGTTATGCATTCCCGCTTCTATCACTACCCGCCTTTATTACATACGCTCTTTCTACAGCGCTCGTCCCTTCTATTAGTGAAGCAATGGCAAAAAGACAACATAAATTAGTGGAGCACCGTTTACAACAAGCACTTCGAATTTCATTAATTACCGGCGGATGGTCTGTCGTTATATTATACGTATTCGCTTCTCCTGTTTTAACTCTTATGTATGGATCAGACAGCGCAACAGCATTCATTCAACTTCTTGCGCCTTGCTTTTTATTTCATTATTTCCAAAGTCCACTTACCTCTGTTTTGCAAGCTTTAAACTTAGCAAGGGCTGCAATGATGAATACATTTATTGGTGCCATCGTGAAATTAATCGTTATTTTTGTACTAGCATCAAGGTCAGAATTTCAAATGATGGGGGTTGCACTTGCTATCGCTGCAAATATTGTAACAGTAACATTTCTTCACTACGCTACTGTTTTAAAAAAGATTACATTTACCATTTACGCAAAAGACTATATTTTCGGCGGACTTGCCATCGGTATCGCAGGCGCCTTCGGTTTTTATCTTCATAAATATATTATTTTCTCTCATTCCCTTGGCATACAAACATTATGGGAAATCACTTTAACAACAATTGTTTATATCGTACTTCTCTTCACTTTCAAACTCATTCGAAAAGAAGAGTTAAGTCGTCTCCCTATCATTCGTAAACTTTCATTTTTGAAATAAGATGAAACTTTAATCAGTGGGGTAATCTCCACTGATTATTAGTTAAACCAATCATTCTTACTCTTTCAAAGGATAAATCTCTAATTTTCTTTTACATCAACAAAAAATTGTCCGTTTTGAAAACTACAGTATAAAATTTGTGTTACATCGTTATAACCTAAGTTTTTTAATTTCTCAATAAGCCATTCATCTGTATGCTCAATCATTTGTAAATGACTAGATTGAATTTCTCCATCAATAATAAGAGGAAGCGTAAACTGTAATGTATCTTGTTTATTTTTTTGTTTTTGAAAGACAGATAACTTCCCAGACGGTTCCAAAATAGCATATTCTACATCCCGAATATCTCCAACTCCTTGTTCCCTTAATTGCATCATTAAATCATCTATATTATACCGTTGCTTTCTCATCTTCTTTTCATCAATCTTCCCCGCGTTTACAAGAATAGCTGGCTCACCTTCTATTAAATGCCGAAAGCGTTGATACTTTAGGGAAATGACTGACAAAATAATTTGGATGCACATAAGAAAAGTCATCGGAACTAATTGATGCCAAAGTGATTTATCGGTATTTTCAATTGCCACTACGGCCATTTCTCCAAGCATAATAAATACGACTAAATCTAATACACTTAGCTCTCCTATCTCACGTTTACCCATAAGACGAAAAATAATTAAGATGATGATATACAAAAGCATTGTCCGTCCAATTATTGATATCCATTCCATTTCTACATCTCCTTTTTTACGTATAGACTCCCCTATAAAAAAGAAACTAGTCTAACTTGGGCAAAAGGAAAATATGCTTGTATTAAAAAGGGGGAATGCATATATGGATGGAACGAAAAAATTATCAACTGCAATTGGCTTCGGTATTGTTACACTACTAATTCTCGCATCTATTACTAGTATGATTATGGCTCTTTTATTGAAGTTTACAAATATAAATGAAGGGACATTAACCGTTACTATTTTTATACTCGCTCTTTTATCTATGATTATGTCTGGATTTACTGCCGGCAAAAAGGCTCAAGGAAAAGGTTGGCTAGTAGGTTTCACAACAGGGCTCACATTCACTATACTCGTCTTTCTAGTTAACTATTTAGGCTTTTCTCAAACCTTATCGAACTCACAATTACTTTATCAATTAGCATTAATGGGGGCGAGTACACTCGGTGGTATTTTCGGTGTAAATATGTCAAAGCAAAGTAACTAAAAAAGGCCCTGCACATTTCATGCAGGGCCTTCCACATTAGTTTTTCACAACTTCACGAATCGCATTGCGATCGAAAGTTAAGTGTGAACCACCAGATTTAATAACGATTTTCGTCTCATCTACTGATTCGATTGTACCGTGTAAACCACCGATTGTTACGATAGCATCACCTTTTGCTAACTCACTTTGCATTTGAGCAACTGCTTTTTGACGTTTTTGTTGCGGGCGAATTAATAAGAAATAGAAAATCGCAAACATCGCAACGATCATAACGATATTCATCATACCTGCATTCATCTTTTGTTCCTCCTTTTAAATTATGTATTAGAAGTTTTTAGCATTCGGTTTATTAAAGCCATACTGTTCAAAGAACTCTTCGCGGAAATCGCCAAGACGGTCTTCACGAATAGCTTGTCTCACCTGCTCCATTAAGTTTAACAGAAAATGAAGGTTGTGATAAGACGTTAAACGAATTCCGAACGTTTCATCACATTTCATTAAGTGACGAATGTACGCACGAGAGTAATTTTTACATGTGTAGCAATCACAGTTTGGATCAAGAGGCCCGAAGTCTCTTGCGAATTTCGCATTTTTCACAACTAAACGGCCTTCACTTGTCATACATGTACCATTTCGAGCGATACGAGTTGGAAGTACGCAGTCAAACATATCAACACCGCGAATTGCACCATCAATTAACGAGTCTGGAGAACCTACTCCCATTAAGTAACGTGGTTTATCATCTGGAAGAAGTGGTGTTGTAAACTCAAGAACACGATTCATAATATCCTTCGGTTCACCAACAGATAGACCACCTATAGCATAGCCAGGGAAGTCCATTGAAACAAGGTCTTTTGCACTTTGACGACGAAGCTCTTCAAACTCTCCGCCCTGTACAATACCGAATAAACCTTGATCTTGTGGACGCTCATGCGCTTTTAAACAACGCTCTGCCCAGCGGCTCGTACGCTCTACAGACTTCTTCATATATTCAAAAGTAGCCGGGAAAGGTGGACACTCATCAAATGCCATCATAATATCTGAACCTAATGCATTTTGAATTTCCATCGCTTTTTCTGGTGATAAGAATAATTTATCTCCATTTAAGTGGTTACGAAAATGAACGCCTTCCTCTTCAATACGACGGAAATCACTTAAGCTAAATACTTGGAAACCACCTGAGTCCGTTAAAATTGCACGATCCCAGTTCATAAATTTATGCAAACCACCTGCTTCGCGTACAATTTCATGACCTGGACGTAGCCATAAATGATACGTATTACTTAAAATAATACCAGAATCCATTGCTTTTAATTCTTCTGGTGACATTGTCTTAACTGTTGCAAGTGTACCAACTGGCATAAATGTTGGTGTATCAAATGAACCGTGCGGCGTATGTACACGACCTAAACGGGCACCCGTTTGTTTACATGTCTTAATAAATTCATAACGAATTGCTGTCATAACTTACTCCTTTTATTTGTTTCTCATTTTAGCGTGAGATGCAACGAACATTGCATCACCGAAGCTAAAGAAACGATATTTTTCTTTTACTGCTTCATTATAAGCATGAAGTACATTATCTCTGTTTGCAAATGCACTTACAAGCATAATTAATGTTGATTTCGGTAAATGGAAGTTTGTAATTAAACCATCAATTGCTTTAAATTCATATCCCGGATACATGAAAATATCTGTCCATCCAGAAGCGGCGCAAAGCTTACCGTCATGATCTGTTGCAATTGTTTCTAACGTACGAGTTGATGTCGTACCTACAGTAATAATACGTCCACCATTCTCTTTCACACGATTTAATAAAGCCGCTGTCTCTTCAGACATATGGTAATATTCTGCGTGCATATGGTGTTCTTCAATCGTGTCTGCAGAAACTGGTCTAAACGTTCCAAGTCCTACGTGAAGTGTAATAAATGCTAACTCAACGCCTTTTTGCTTTAACTTCTCAAGTAACTCTTCTGTAAAGTGAAGTCCCGCAGTCGGCGCTGCTGCTGAACCGATTTCTTTCGCATATACTGTTTGATAGCGATCGCGATCTTCCAGCGTTTCCTTAATATACGGAGGAAGTGGCATTTCTCCAAGTTCATCTAAAATTTCATAGAAGATGCCGTCATATGAAAATTCAAGCTGACGTCCACCTTGATCTGCAGTTCCTATGCAAGTTGCTTTTAATTTCCCTTCGCCAAAAGAGATAACAGTTCCTTCTTTTACACGTTTCGCTGGCTTTACAAGCGTTTCCCACTTATCGCCTTCTTCTTGTTTTAAAAGAAGTACTTCAATGTGTGCACCTGTATCTTCTTTCACACCATGCAGACGAGCAGGCATAACTTTCGTTTCATTTAAAACTAAGCAATCCCCCTCATGTAAGTAAGAAAGAATGTCCGCAAAATGTTTATGCTCAATATCACCTGTTTCACGATCTAACACCATTAATCTTGATGTTTCACGATCTTCTAACGGGACTTGTGCAATAAGTTCTTCTGGTAAATGAAAATCAAACAGATTTATATCCATAACTATATCCACCTATTTCTTATTTAAATCGATTTATTATATACATAATAAAAGATAATACAATACTTAAAACAATACATGTAATGATAGGAAAATAAAAGGTAACGTTTCCTTTTTTCACAAAAATATCGCCTGAAAGCCTTCCAATGAACTTCCAAGCTAATCCAACAACGATGAGTAAAATACCCGCTGTAATAAGCAATTTGGGCATCTCCGTCATACTTTTGGTATCTCCATTCCGAAATGCTCATACGCAAGTGGCGTTACAATTCGGCCCCTTGGCGTTCGTTGTAAAAAGCCAATTTGTAATAAATACGGCTCATACACATCTTCAATCGTATGAGATTCTTCTCCAATTGTTGCTGAAACCGTTTCTAATCCAACTGGACCACCACGGAATTTCTCAATAATACCAAGCAGTAATTTATGATCAATATGATCTAGACCTAATTTATCTACTTGCAATAGCTCTAATGCCATTTGTGTAATTTCCATCGTAACCGTTCCATTACCACGAACTTGCGCGAAATCACGTACACGTCTTAAAAGACGATTCGCAATACGCGGTGTACCACGAGCACGTCTTGCAATTTCTAATGCAGCTAATGAATCGATTTCAACTTCAAATACTTCTGCTGTACGTTCAACAATCGCAGAAAGCTGATCTACTGTGTAATACTCTAACCTTGAAAGTACACCGAAGCGGTCACGAAGCGGTGCCGATAATGCTCCGGCGCGTGTCGTTGCTCCAACTAATGTAAATGGCGGTAAATCTAGGCGTACAGAACGTGCTGAAGGCCCTTTTCCAATTACGATATCAAGGCAAAAGTCTTCCATCGCAGGATACAATACTTCTTCAATCGATCTATGCAAACGATGAATCTCATCAATAAATAATACATCCCCTGGCTGAAGCGCTGTTAATACAGCCGCTAAATCTCCTGGTCTTTCAATTGCCGGGCCTGAAGTTGTTCTAACATTAACGCCCATCTCATTTGCAATAATATTCGCAAGCGTCGTTTTACCAAGACCTGGTGGTCCATATAAAAGTACGTGATCTAACGTTTCTTCACGCATTTTCGCCGCTTCAATAAATACTTCTAAATTATGTTTCGCTTTATCTTGGCCAATATACTGACGGAGCGTCTGTGGCCGTAATGAATATTCTAAATCCGAATCTTCATATGCAGATTCCCCTGAAAGGAGACGTTCGTCCATTATACTCACCTCTTACCATTTAGTAAAAGACTAAGTGCCTTTTTAATATACTGATCCGTTGTTAATGATTCTTTTAATAACTCTGGTACAACGCGAGAAACCTCGCGTTCTGCGTATCCAAGTGCGCGCAGAGCTTCCAGCGCCTCATCAAGCTCAGCTGATGAACCTTTCTTCTCATCAAAACGTTCTGTGTCTGAGAATAGATCAACAAATGCATCCGGTACGACATCTGCTAGTTTTCCTTTTAAGTCTAAAATCATTTGGCGTGCTGTTTTCTTTCCGACACCTGGGAACTTCACTAAAAACTTCTCATCTTCATGCTCAATCGCTTGAACGACCTGTCCTGTTTGACCAGAAGCTAAAATTGCAAGAGCGCCTTTTGGCCCAATGCCGGACACGCCTAACAACTTTGTAAATAATAAACGCTCTTCACGTGTTTTAAACCCGTAAAGTGCCATAATATCTTCTCTCACATAATGATATGTATAGACACGGATTTCTTGCTTACTTCTTTGAAATACATACGGATTCGGTGTGAAAATTTGATAACCAATTCCATTATGATCAATTACGACATATTCCGGCCCTACATGCTCCACGTAACCTGTAACATATTCAAACAAAATACGATCTCTCCCTCTTAAATCATGTATTCCATTTTAACATATTTAATGATAGAAAAGCGAGACTGCCCCAACAAATGTTCTCCATTCGAAACTTCTGTTATTTTCCATTGACAGAAAATATAAATCAATTTAATATACAAATATTGATAATGATTATCAATATTAATTAAAGGGGTTACATCATCTTTAACGACTTAAAACTTCCAACAACAAAAGGTACAGATTTAAAACAAACGATGGCACAAGTATCGTTAGAAGGTCTTGTTGCATTCCAACCTGATTAAATGTTTATTGTAAACTTTGGCGGTGAAGCTAATAAAGTTTACGAAGACTACAAAAACAGTGCCGTTTGGAAAGACAACAAAGCAGTTAAAAACAATCACGTATACGAAGTATCGAATGAAATCTTCAATACGAAAGCATTCAATCCAATTGGAAAAGACATGCTAATCGATGAAATTGCAAAACAAATTTTAGATAAAAATAAATAAGAAAAAAAGCAGCTCACCATGAGCTGCTTTTTTTCTTATTTTGCACTGCGTATTGCTTCATTTTTTCAATCGTCTTCACAAAACCTTCTTTTGATTTAATACGAATACCACGCTTCAATTTTGCACGCTCATAACTCTCCAGCTTTTTCATATCAATTTGAAAGAAGGAATGAATCGCATTATCACTTTTCGGTACACCTTTGAAAATTTGTAATATCCCTTCCTCTGACACACCGAAATAACCGCTCGTCTTTAATAACGGAGAAATATCATCAACTTTCTTTTGTAATACAATTTGTACATCATCACGATCAACGAGCTGCCATTCTTTATATTGCTGTAAAAACTTTTCTAAGTCCGCTACTTTTTCTGTAAAGATTTCCTCACTTACTTCGCCATCAACATACATTCGCTCTAATAAAATTGTAACTCTGGGCTCTTTTTCTGTTACTTCTGGTACTGGACCTTCCGCCTTCACATTCGTTTCATAAACGAAACAAAACATCATAACGAAAGCTTGCATCGTAATCAGTATCCATCTCATTTCCGTTCACCTCTTTTAGGCAAGATCAAACTTTCATTAGTAGTTTTTCCGGAAATGGAGGTTTTATCCCTAATTCATAGATTACTCTCATTAAGACTTATAGAGTCCAATGATTTCTACCTATTTCGAAACGTATTGATTACGTGAAAACTTTTTTATACCTTTATTTGATTGTACCGTTGCTATATAAACCCCAATTAATACGATTATCATCCCAACTATTTGTTGCCACGTAACAGCTGCTCCATACAATACAACTGATATACCAGTAGCCACAATAGGAGTTAAATTTAAATACATACTCGCTTTGCTTGCACCTAGTTCTTCTACCCCTTTATTAAACACGATATATCCAACTAACATCCCGCATATGACCATATACAACATTTCTATCCATCCCTGTAAAGAAAGCGTCGCAACCTTCCCCCATCCATCTTCATATAGAGAAAGACCTGCTAAAAACACAGTACCCAATACCGTCATACTCATTGTAGTTAACAATGGGGAGACACCACTCATAACTTTTTTTCCTGTTAAGCTATATAAAACCCCACAGGTTAAAGCAGCTATAAATAAAAGATCTCCCTTATTAAATGACAAAGACATAAGTATATGCATTGAACCACCCGTAATAACAACTATTACACCGACAAGGGACAAAGTTAAACTTATTCCGACTTTTATACTCCAAGACTCTTTAAAAAATAATATTGCTCCTAATGTCACAAAGACTGGCATTGTAGCAATAATAAGTGAGCCATTCATAGTAGAAGTATAATGAAGTCCCATAAAGAAAAAAACGTTGTAACCAAAAATACCTGTTAGTGATACAAATAACAACCCTTTCCAATTCTTTAATAACAAACTCGTATTCCACTCAGACTTCATAAACACTATGCCTATTAAAATACAACCAGCTAAACCAAAACGAATTGTTGCTGCAGTAATGGGTGGAATTTCCGTAATAATATGCTCCGCTGTCGCAAAAGAGCCACCCCAAAACAAAGGAACAAGTAACATAATTACGTACATACGATTTATACCATTCATTTTTATTACCCCTTTTCCACAAAACATGTTTATAAGTTTAAACTTGTTTACTTATTGGTTAAAAAAATTAGTAATTTGACTCTATTGCTTGAATTAAATCCTTTACCTGTTTTAAAAATTCTCCGGCTATTATAGAATAAAAAATTTCTTTTCCATTCCGATTCGCTACAATTAGTTCTGCTTGTCTTAAAATTTTCAAATGATGCGAAACAGCTGGTCTAGAAATCCCCATTTTATCTGTTATTTGCGTGACATTCATCTGTTTATTTTCTAATAACAGCATAATAATTTGCTGACGATTCTCATCTCCCAACGCCTGAAATATAGGTGTTACGACCTGAAATTTCTCTAATACAACTTCTGTATTTCTACATTCAAAATTCTCCATATCCTATTCATCCCAACCTTTTATATATAAAAAACATGTAATATATTACCATTAAATAGTAACTCTTTCATTTACACTTGTAAATAACTTTATTTTCCGACTTTTATTTCAATAAAAAAAGGAAGATTGGATTTCTCCATTCTTCCTTTTACATTCATATAAAATGAAAGACGCCTGCAAAGCAGGCGTCTTGATGCGTTTACGGCGAGAGACCAGGCGACCACATTCGCGTGTTTAGCACTTAAGCATATCTCTCGTCTTACGTAAATTAGCTCATCGCTTCACTAATATAACATTAATAAAGTATAAGTGCAACATGTTTATAAAAATATTTTTCCTCTTTCATCCAAAAGAATTATATGTAAATTATAAATTGATAAATGCAATATATATGTTACAATTAATATAACAGCGAAATCATAATAAACAGGAGATAGATATTATGAAAAAAATTAAGGATGAACGTCTTATTCTGCAAACATTAAAAAACATTCGAATTGCTTTTCTTTTTCAATCACTTGGTATAATTGGCATTTTAGGCTATATCGGATTCACTGAAGGAATTGATCAAATTACGAAATCTCCATTATGGCTATTATTTATGCTTACGAGTATTTTACTTGCTTATTTACAGTTAAGTGTTTCAATCGATGTAGAAGAAGGCGAAAAGGAAATAAAATTAACTCCTTATTACAAGCTTGTTTTACGCTCTCTTATTGTTGGAATTATTATAACTACTATTTATATCATTTTCAGTCCTGAAAGACCTCTATTTGAAGCTATTTTAACAGGTAGTGTTTTCTTCATATGCTTTTTGGTTTCTTATTCCTTTAGTTATTTTATTAAAAAGCGTCGTTTACAAGATGACGATGAATAAAGAGGAAGGGCTACCCCTTCCTCTTTTGTTTTGCTATCGCACAGTACCTGTCAAACCGTAACGAATGTCTCGGAACATATTTGTTATGTCACGATTAAAGTCGTTTGTAACTGTACCGTTACGTAAGCGTGTACTCATTGCATCGACACGAGTAAACATGTCATTTCTTACAGAAACATATACGTTTCTGTTTCCAACTTCATTTGAAACCGCTTGACGAATTTCGTTCGCCATCTCCGTTTCATTTGTCACTGTGTTACGTGGTTTTACCGCAATCGCCACATCGTTTCCATATACAACTGTAGACACACGGTCTACGTTATTCATACGTTTCACACGATTTGTAATTCTTTCTGCAGTTTTACCATCATTGTTAATGTATGAATTGTTCATTGTAATATTACGTGTTGGATGCGGATTAGCAATTTGACCGTTGTAATTTACATCGCGGTAATAATTGTTATACCCTGTATCGTTACGACCATTTCTATATGTTACATAATCTGTATAGCGATCATTACGCGCTACATTATCACGGTACTGGTGTGTATCATTATAAGCTGTATGCTTATAGTTGTAGTTACGTCCATCCATTGCATTGTTATCTTTTGGTGTACCACATGCAGCTAACGCACTGGTAACTAACAAAGAAGCAGCAATCACTTTTACTTTCGTATTCAATACAAAAACCCCCTCTGTTAGAATGAACTTCTCTTCTGAAAAGCTCCCTCTTATAATGAGTAACAGAGAAGGTTTTTACACTGTTAATATTTCACTGGGAATTTTCTAACATTTGATGTAAATCTTCCATTTTCAGAACGACTCTACATACAAAAAAGTGGGAATAATCCCACCTTTTTTAAACTTCTTCTTCATCCTCTTCTTCTGAAACCGGCTCCCCAAATACATTTGGCGGATCTGGTTGATAATACATCGTTCCTGGCTGTGGTGCATATGCCGATTGAGTTGGTTGATAATATAAAGGATTCGCGTATTGTGGCCCACCAGGTTGCGGACTATATAACCTACTCTCTCCTCCGCATCCACAATCTTCTTCTCCTTGTACGAGCGGTGGCATATTATTATCCATTGGCATCATATTCGGATTTGGCATAGACGTATATTGCGGTCCAAACGGCGCTCCTTGCTGATACGGCATTTGATATGGATTTGGTGGCATCATAGGCTGTTGGTATGGCATTTGATATGGCATCATATTCGGTGGTTGATTATTAT
Organism: Bacillus sp. 22475; assembly: GCF_052044835.1. Lineage (NCBI taxonomy): Bacteria > Bacillati > Bacillota > Bacilli > Caryophanales > Bacillaceae > Bacillus > Bacillus sp. 22475. Next base: position 450,491 of record NZ_JBQENW010000002.1, read on the forward strand.
CCATGATTGGCATCATGTTCGGCATTTGATTATTATCCATTATCGGCATCATATTTGGCATTTGATTGTTATCCATGATTGGCATCATGTTCGGCATTTGATTATTATCCATTATCGGCATCATATTTGGCATTTGATTGTTATCCATTATCGGCATCATATTCGGCATTTGATTATTATCCATTATCGGCATCATATTTGGCATTTGATTGTTATCCATTATCGGCATCATATTTGGCATTTGATTGTTATCCATTATCGGCATCATATTCGGCATTTGATTATTATCCATTATCGGCATCATATTCGGCGGTTGATTATTATCCATTATCGGCATGATGTTTGGTGGTTGATTGTTATCCATTATCGGCATGATGTTTGGTGGTTGATTGTTATCCATTATCGGCATGATGTTTGGTGGTTGATTGTTATCCATGATTGGCATAATGTTTGGTATTTGAATATTTGGCGGTATGACTTGTGGAATAACTACATTTTCTTTCGATACATTTGGTGATACTATACTCCCTACATTTTCTTTCTTTACTTGTGGTGACACTATATTCCCTACATTCTCTTTCTTCACTTGTGGCGATACTATATTCCCTACATTCTCTTTCTTCACTTGTGGTGACACTATATTCCCTACATTCTCTTTCTTCACTTGTGGCGATACTATATTCCCTACATTTTCTTTCTTCACTTGCGGTGACACTATATTCCCTACATTTTCTTTCTTCACTTGCGGCGATACTATATTCCCTACATTTTCTTTCTTCACTTGCGGCGATACTATATTCCCTACATTTTCTTTCTTCACTTGCGGCGATACTATATTCCCTACATTTTCTTTCTTCACTTGCGGCGATACTATATTGTTTTTTTTCGTTTGCGGAGAAATGATATTGTTAGGTTTCATTTTACTAATTTGAGGAGCAATTAACTCGCTTCCTTTTTTTATTACATCTGAAATTTTATATTCTTTTTTCGGTTTTATTGGTGGTTGTGGCGGCTGCGGTAATACATTTACCGAAAACTTCGTGTTTTCTTTTTCCGCCGGTTTTTGTTTTTCTATTACAGGTGGTTTTTGAATAACAGACGGTTTTTCAACTGGTTTTTCTTTTTGAATTGGCTGTTCTTTTTGCGGTTTCACCTGTACTTCTTTTTGCGGCTTTACCTGCATCTCCTTCTGTGGTTTCACCTGTACTTCTTTTTGCGGCTTCACCTGCATCTCCTTCTGCGGTTTTACTTGCACTTCTTTTTGTGTTTGTTGCATAGCTGGCTGCTGTGTAATTGGCGCTGATTGATACGTAACTTCTTCCTCATCTTCTATTCCAAGCGGAGTTGGTGTTGCTGCAAATTCTTTTTGCTGCACTTCTTTTACATATTGCTTTGGAGGCGCTGAGCCTGCTCCAGCCTGTTGTTTCATATGAACACTCTTTGATGGCACTTTAATTTTCATACCTGGCATGATTAAATCTGGATTACTAAGTTGTGTATTTGTTTTTTTTAGCGTGTCAAAATCCACTCCGTACTTTTTCGCAATTTTCCAAAGGGTATCCCCTTTTTGCACGATATGAATTTTCAAATTTTCCCCCTCCTGTATAACTTATCTATAAGTAACAAATCTCATGAAGTAACCCTTTCTACATAACGTTAACTTCTTTTCACTTTTATCACTTCTTCTATTTTCAATAGAGTTCGAAGTGGAATAAGCATAAAAAACCACAATGATTTCTTCAAAATAATGTATGCCCATTTCGTTCTCGTTATGATTATATGTATGAAAAAAAGCAACGGGAATACCGTTGCTTTACACACGCTCTAACATACGATTTAATGCGAGAACTGCTTCTTCCGTTACTTGTTTATCTACGCTAATAACGTTAATTTCTTCTCCTCGTTCTATCGTTTCAAGTACCCATAATAAGTGAGGCAAATCAATTCGGTTCATCGTTAAACATGGACACATAAATGGATTAAGTGAAACAATTTCTTTATCTGGATGTTGCTGAATAATTCGGTTCACTAAATTCATTTCTGTACCAATCGCCCATTTGCTACCAGATGGCGCTGATTCAATCATATCAATAATATACTTCGTTGAGCCTGCATAATCTGAAGCAGCTACCACTTCATAGCAACATTCTGGATGTACAATAATATTCATATCAGGATGATTTTTTCGTACGCTCTCAATGTTCTTCACTGTAAAATTTTGATGAACAGAACAATGCCCTTTCCATAAAATCACTTGAATTTCTTCTATATCCCCATCATACTCTAATGAATCTGTGTGTGGGTCCCATACTGCCATTTTATCTAACGGGATACCTAAATCGTACGCTGTATTTCTTCCTAAATGTTGGTCTGGTAAAAAGACGAGACGTTCTTTTTGAGTAAACGCCCAAGATACCATTTGCTTTGCATTAGAAGAAGTTACTGTTGCTCCTCCGTTACGACCACAAAACGCTTTAATTGCAGCTGTAGAGTTCACATATGTTAACGGAATCATCGTATCTCCAAATAATTTCTTTAGCTCTTTCCATGCTCTTTCTGTTTGTTCAATATCTGCCATATCCGCCATCGAACAACCTGCACGCATATCTGGTAAGATGACAACTTGATCATCTGTCGTTAACATATCTGCTGTTTCCGCCATAAAGTGCACCCCGCAAAACACAATATATTTTGCTTCTTTATTGCTCGCTGCAACTTGCGCAAGCTGAAGTGAATCCCCTGCTGCATCTGAAAATTGTACCACTTCATCTTTTTGATAATGATGCCCTGGAATGAATAACATTTCCCCCATTTTCTCTTTAATTTCACGAACACGCTTTTCCATATCTTCCGTTGACATCGTGTAATAACGCTCTGGTAACATCGTTTCAATTGGCTGTACTTGTTCTAAAATACTCATATACGTTTCTCCCCCTCTAAGCCACTTTCCTTACCCTTCAATATTGAAACTAATATCAAGTGCTTTCACTGAATGTGTTAACGCTCCAAGTGAAATATAATCTACCCCTGTTTTTCCGTATTTCGATAAATCTTCAATTGTGATGCCCCCTGAAGCTTCTGTAAAAATAGCGCTTGGTACAATTTTTGAAAACTCCCGGATTTCATCTGGCGTACGATTATCGAACATAATAATATCCGCACCAGCAGCAACAGCCTCTCTCACCTGTTCCTCAGTTTCTGTTTCTACTTCTACTTTCACCATATGTCCTAACTTTTCTTTCACTGATGTAACAGCTTTTGTAATAGAACCAGCAAACGCAATATGATTGTCTTTAATCATGACACCATCATATAAACCGAAGCGATGATTAAATCCACCGCCGCACACGACTGCATACTTATCAAACATACGTAGTCCTGGCATCGTTTTTCGCGTATCACAAATGCGAGTATGACTACTATCTAAAGCACGAACCGCTTTACGCGTCATCGTCGCTATTCCGCTCATACGCTGAATAACGTTTAATATAACGCGCTCTGCTGTTAATAACGATGCAATTGGACCTTGCACAGTTGCAATGATTTCGCCTTTTTCTACAAGATCCCCATCTTTTTTATAAAGCTCTACTTCAATTCTCTCATCAATTAATTTAAATCCTGATTCAATTACTAAACGCCCTGCAAAGACCCCTGTATCCTTCGCAAGAAACGTTCCTTTCGAAAGTAAGTTATCTGGAAAAATAAGCTGAGATGTTACATCTCTTTCTCCTATATCTTCTAAAAAAAATCGATTTAATGCTTCTTTAACTTTTATCGTGTTCATAAAGCCCCTCTTCCCCTCATCACACAAGTTGTAGTTTTCTCTTTACTCGAACAATCTCTTTCTTTCCTATATTTTTATCTGGATAATCACTTCGGTAATGCCCGCCAATACTTTCTTCTCTTTGCAGGGCTGAAACAACTATAAGCTCACAAACTGTTAACATATTAATAAGCGTTATCTCTTCATTCGTAAGAACATCATGTTGTAATATCATATTTCGAACACCGTACTTACTAAGCCATCTCTTCGCATAAAATAAACTTTGCTCTGTTCGCACAATCCCAACATATTTCATCATACATTTTTGTATTTCTTCTTTCGTCGGTAAATGATTCAGAACGATAAACTTTGCTTCTTTTTCGGCTAGCATGTTCATCTTTTCTTTTGTCTCTCTAGATAAAATGTGCCTTCCGATTCTTCCTCCAAACACAAGTCCTTCTAATAATGAATTACTTGCTAATCTATTTGCACCATGAACCCCATTACAAGCTACTTCCCCGACTGCGTATAGGTTCGGAATAGACGTCTCTCCATCACAGTTCGTTTTCACGCCACCCATGTGAAAATGAGTACCGGGCACGACTGGAATAAGGTTTTTATTTATATCGACTCCATTCGTTTTACATATCGATGACACGGTCGGAAAGCGTTGTTCAAAGTTTTGAATCATTTCGATGTTTAAGTGCACTTTTTCACCCGCAAGTAGCTGTTCATGAATAGCCCTTGCAACTACATCACGAGGCGCTAGATCCTGTTCGGAATGTATATCCATCATAAAACGCTGCCCTTTTCCATTTATAAGGACAGCTCCTTCTCCGCGAACAGCTTCGGACACGAGGCCGGAACAACGCCCACCCGCGTATAACATCGTCGGATGAAATTGTATAAACTCTAAATCTACAAGCTCTCCGCCTGCACGGTACACCATTGCAAGTCCATCACCTGTAATTGTCTCATCATTAGAAGTAAAGGCGTATAAACCGCCAATACCGCCTGAAGCTAACACCGTATAATCTGCATTGTAACGTTTCAGTTCTCCTTTATTGTTGCGAGTTAAAGCCCCAACACATTTATCTTTTTCTATAATAAAATCGAGCACCATTTCCTGTTCCACTACCGTAACGTATGGAGCTACTTCTTGAATAAGATGCTCTAATAAATTCTTTCCTGTTGCATCGCCACCTGCATGTAAAATACGACGTTTTCGATGCGCTCCTTCTTTTCCAAGATGAGGACCTGTTTCATCTCCATCAAATTTCATTCCTCTTTCAATAAGGTTATTAATTTCTTTCGGTCCTTCCTCGACTAAATAACGGACCACTTCTTCATTGTTATAATGACACCCTGCTACTAACGTATCTTCAAAATGATCATTAGGATTGTCATATGTAGCTACCGCTGCGGCAATTCCACCTTGAGCTAAATGTGTATTATTACTACGTTTCGTCTCCTTTGTGATAATAATCACATTCTTTTCGTGACAAATCTCTTTTGCAACACGAAGTGCCGCAACGCCACTTCCAATAATTAAGACATCTGCACTTGGCATAATTGTTGCCTCCTACTTTACACTTTTCAACTGTCTTGACACCTATATTTACATAGTTTTAAAATAATGACAAGAGTTTTTTTATAATTCTTATTTTCACTACCATTTAAAAAGTAAAAGAAATGTAACTCTTACTAGAGAGAGGAACTTACATGATGATATATCTTGATTATGCAGCTACTACACCTATGAGCGAGGAAGCGTTACAAACATATATGAAAGCAGCTTCGCAATACTTCGGAAATGAACAAAGTTTACATGATATTGGAGGAACGGCTTCTTCTTTATTACAAGTTTGCCGAAAAACATTTGCGGAAATGATTGGAGGCAAAGAACAAGGAGTATTTTTCACAAGCGGTGGATCGGAATCGAACTATCTTGCGATTCAATCACTTCTAAATGCCCGAAATAAGAAGCATATTATTACGACACCTATGGAACATGCATCCATTCGAAGTTATTTTCAATCTCTAAAATCAAAAGGCTATACGATCACTGAAATTCCTGTTTATAAAAGCGGACTCATTTGTTTAGTAGATTTAGAGGCAGCTATTACAGAAGATACTGTGCTAGCAAGTATACAGCATGGAAACTCTGAAATCGGAACCGTTCAAAACATTACAGAAATCGGTGCACTTTTAAAAACATATAATGTTTTATTTCATACGGATTGTGTGCAAACATTTGGTAAACTGCCTATCCATGTTTTTGAGATGGGGATTGATAGTCTTTCTGTTTCAGCACATAAAATATACGGCCCAAAAGGTGTCGGCGCTTGCTACATAAATCCGCAATCTCGCTGGGAACAAGTATTTCCAGGAACTTCTCACGAAAAAGGATTTCGCCCAGGTACAGTGAACGTTCCCGGCATCGCATCTTTTTTAACAGCTGCTGAAAATATATTAAAAACTCAATGGGAAGAAAGTTTACGTTTTAAAGAGTTACGATCCTACTTTTTAGAGCAAATACAAACACTTCCGCTAGAAATTGAAGTAGAAGGTCATTCTACTTCTTGTTTACCACATATTGTTGGGGTTACAATAAAAGGAATAGAAGGTCAATATACTATGCTAGAATGTAATCGTCATGGTATTGCCATTTCCACCGGAAGTGCTTGCCAAGTCGTTAAACAAGAACCTTCGAAAACTATGCTTGCAATTGGAAAAACGTATGAAGAGGCCAAACAATATGTCCGCTTCTCTTTCGGACAACAAACAACGAAAGATCAAATTGATACTACTATTCATGCACTACACACAATTGGAAATCAATTTTATAGAGGTGTTAAATCATAATGAAACAAAATGAACAAAAAAAGATTTTAGGTGAAGAAAGACGACAGCTTATCCTCCAGTGGCTTCTTGCTGCAAATGAACCGTTATCGGGGAATGAACTATCGAAAAAGACGAACGTAAGTAGACAAGTTATCGTGCAAGATATTTCCTTGCTTAAAGCACGAAACGAACCAATTATTGCGACTGCTCAAGGTTATTTATATTTAAAGCCACAAGAGAAGCAACAAACTTTCGAACGCGTAATTGTATGCCAACATAAACCAGCAGAAGTACGTCAGGAACTTACAATGCTTGTTGACCATGGCGTTACGATTAAAGACGTAAAAGTTGAGCATCCTGTATACGGTGACTTAACAGCATCCATTATGGTAAGCAATCGCTTTGATGTAGAGCAATATTTACAAAAAATCGAAAACACAAATGCTTCCTATCTTTCACAACTAACAGATGGTATTCACTTACATACAATCGAGGCAGATTCTAAAGAAAAATTAGATGCTGCTTGTGAGGCACTGGATAAAGCAGGATTTCTCGTTTATTAATGTAAAGCACAGAGTTTTTATCATTCTCTGTGCTTTTTTAATGCTATAATATTGTAATCAATCGTAAAGGAGATCAAATATGGGAATTGAACTCGTTCACTTTAGCATTGGCAAACCGAAACAAATGAAATATGGCGAAGATAAAGAAATGATAACAGGTATATGTAAAGCTCCTACAGAAGAGGCCTTTCTCTCAAAAGACGGATTTCGTGGTGATGACGTAGCGGATTTAAAACATCATGGCGGACCTGATCGTGCCGTTTGTGTGTACCCACACGAGCATTACGCACTATGGGAAGAGGAATTTCAAACTACGCTTCCCGCTTCCACATTTGGTGAAAACATTACCGTAACAAATATGTTAGAGCATGACGTATGCATCGGAGATACATATCAACTAGGCGAAGCAATCATTCAAGTAACGCAAGCTCGCGTACCTTGTAGCACAATTTCAAAACGTCTTGGCATCCCTGGCATTTTGCCGCGCATTGTAGCAACTGGATTTACTGGCTACCTATGCCGTGTTCTTCAAGAAGGTACTGTACGTAAAGATTCTAAAATTACATTACTAGAACGTCAACCCGGCAATGTTTCTGTTTTGTTCTCTAACGAAATTTATTTTCATAATAGAAAAGATAAAGATGGCATTGAAAAAATTCTTGCTGTTCCAGAACTAGCTGATATTTGGCGTGGTCAGTTAGAAGATCGTCTTGCGAAGTTAAAATAAAGTGAAACTTCAATCAGCCCTCACCAATCGGGCTGCCCGGCAAATAGCGGGATAAAGAATCCCACCTTTTGCAGGTGGGATTTTATTAATCTATCAAAAAATATACTAGGCAATGAAATGATATGGACGATTAGGCAAATACAAATATTCCATCTACATCTTACAACCAATAAGAAGAATAACTCCCCAGCACAGTAACAGAAAAACCGAGTGCTTCAAGTTCCATCGTTACGCCTGGCAATAATACGTCATCGTATGCTTTATCGACATCGATTAAGAAAAAGTAATTTCCAAGACCTGTTTTCATCGGACGCGATTCGATTTTTGATAAGTTTAATTTTCTCCATGCGAAAGCTGATAGCACTTGATATAGGGCACCTGCATAATCTGCAGGTAACGTTATCATAAGCGTCGTTTTCTCTCCGCGGTTCTCTCCGTTATTTGGGAGTATTGCTTTCTTTTTCTTATGGAGTACTAGGAAACGTGTGTGATTATTTTTATGCGTATGAATACTACGTCTCACAATTGTTAATACGTATTTTTCTGCAGCTGCTTCATTTGCAATAGCGGCAATTTTCTCTTCAGGATGTTCTTTCACATATTGCGCAGCGGCACTTGTGGATGTCATATCTCGAACAGTTACTCCTTTTAATTCTTCATTTAAAAACTTATGGCACTGTGCAATGGCATGCGGATGAGAATGCACCGCATATACTTCATCCCACACTTCTGCATACTGCGGATGTACAAGTAAATGCTGCTGAATTGGTACTGTAATTTCTCCTACAATAGAAAGCGGCTGCTCATGTACAAGATAATCAACCGTTATATTCACTGAACCTTCTATTGCATTTTCTAACGGTACGACTGCGAAGTCTACATTTTCATTTGCAGCTGCATCTATACAATCTGGAATCGTTCGATACGGTACATGATCTGCTTCCGGAAAAAAACGACTCACCGCCATATTTGTAAATGTTGCTTCTGGTCCTAAATATCCTACTCGAATCATCGTCTTTTCCCCTCTTTTTCGTTTTCTTACTGTTATACCATACTTTTTTATATTCTTCTATGTAAATTTCGAATATTTAAAAAAGACTAGCATTTGCTAGTCTAAATGTTTCTTATATTCTCTTTGAGCGAAGAAGAAATAAATGATACATGCTACGATATAAAACAGAATGAACAAACCTACTTTTTTTAATGATCCATCCATAAAGAAAGTATTATGAAACGTATATAACGCAACTGCACTATGCATACTCCCTACTATAATTGGCGCAAAAAATAGCATACATAATTGCCAACGAGAAATTTTCCATACTTCTTCCTTCGTCATTCCAAGTTTAGAGAGTGCACCATACTGCTTTCGGTCCGATGCAATATTATGGAACCATTTAAAATACACGATACTACATGAAGTAAGAAAGAATAATATACTAATAAACGAGCCCACAAATAGAGTAATATCGCCGCCTTCTTTCATACTTACATATAACTCCATATTACTTCGAAATGCATTATTATTATCTTGTTTCATATGTTTCCGTAAATCTTCGTTCAATTTCTTCGTCTTTTCGATATTTGATAATGTGTAGCCTCTATATATCATCTTTTCAGAATCAGGAACCTTATTTGCTATATTGTCAAAGTCTTCATCATTCATAACGAAGAACAGACCATTAATGTACGAAGGGTGATAGTTAAATTGAACCCCTTCTTTCTGACCGTTAAATACGAATTGATATGGTTGATTCATTACTTGCAATTGAATCTCTTTTTGATTATATACATTCGAATTATTGTATTTATTATAATAAACGAGTGTCACTGTACCTTTTTTAGGATGATATGTTTTCTGTTTTTGTTTCCTCGCTTCTTGGTTATAATCACTTTCTTTTATAAGCGGTGCTATTGTTGTTTCTCCTTTATTAGACTGAAAGGATGCATACACTCCAACAAAACTCATATATTGAAAATCATCATACCCATATTGATTCAGTAATTTTTCAACCGCACCTTCTTCAAAGACTTCATAAGTAGAAATACCTTTTTCTATGTACGAAAACGAGTGTATCCCTCCAGTTCGCCACATATCTTGCATGCTAGAAAAATACAAGAACACCGTACCTGTTGCCGTAACTACAAACGTCGTTGCCATAGACATCAGAAAGAAAAAGCGACCATTTTCCTTCATTCGATGTGACAATTGATTCACTATAAATAAATATGGATATGTATACATAATCTTTTTATTTCGCTTTATCATTTCTAACACTTGGGTAGCACCATGCGCGAAAGAAAAATACGTTCCCAAAAAGACAAGTATAGACACAGGGAAAAAGTATATTGCTATCGTAGCCATCGTCACTTGTAGCGCTAACGCATATCCTATCCCTAAACAAATAAAGCCGAATATACAAAGCCACTTTGATGTTTTCTTCTCTTTTTTATCTGTTCGAAATTCTTTCAATAACCGAATAATTTTTATATTCCATATACGTAAAGCACTTATAAAAGATAACAGAATAAAAACGACCATATATGTAATAAATGTTACACCAATCGCACTTACGTCAAATATAACAGGGAGTTCTTTCGGAAGCCCCAGTAACATACTAAACACCATGAAGAAGAGCTTTAAAAAGATCAAGCCCAGCCCTATACCGAAAATATTAGCAAAAATTCCAATTAATATTTGCTCGGTCATAATTAGTCCTATTACATTAGACTTCGTTGCTCCCATTAACATATATAACCCTAATTCTTTCTTACGTGCTTCTATGAAAATAGAAGTAGAGTACAAAATAAATATGACGAAAAAAGAAATAATTATAACATTACATATGATAAGTCCCCAGCGTACGTTTTGATACCACATCGTCTCTTGCATATACGGATGTACAATGACAGACATATATGCAAAAGAAGCAAATATTGCAAAACAACTACTTAAGAAAAACACTTTATAATTACGCCAATTTCCTTTTATATTTTGCAGCGCTAGTTGCCGAATGTTCATCTATCGTCCTCCTGTAACTTACTACATAGGCAAAAAGCTAGAGGTTCCCCTAGCTTTTTACGTGTTTTAAATATCCTCTTTGCGCGATCATAAAGTAAATGGCAGAAGCTAAAATGTATGCTCCAATTACAAGCGCACCTGATTTCCATAAATCAATATAAAGCATTTTCCCTAACGTATGAAGAGCAAATCCACTATGAATGGAACCGATTAAAATTGGGATAAAGAAGATAACTCCCATTTGTCGAATCGCAATTTTGCGAATTTCTTTATCTGTCATACCGATTCTCTTTAACGATTTAAATTGAATACGATCTTGTTCTTTATCGTTAAACCATTTAAAGTATGTCATACTACAAGCGAAGAAGAAGAACAGTACCGCCACGAAGAAACCGATGAACATTGTAATCGCTCCACCTTCTCTTATATCCTTATACGCAAACACTGAATTTCTCAATTCTCCTTGCTTTTCTGGTGCAATTTCATTTTTCAAATCTAATACAAGATCTTCTGTACTTTTCCAATCCTCAATATAATAACCGTAATATTTCGTCTTTTCTTCATCTGGTACGAGTTTTGCATACTTCTCAAAATCTTGATCATTTACAACGAGATATTCACTATCATTAAAAACAGAAAATGAAGTTGGGCTATTTAACTGAACAGACTGCTTTTGTCCATTAATTGTAAATTCATACGGTTTTGTACGGTCTATCTTCATCAGTTCATTTGCCATATCGACCATAACCATCGTTGCACTGCCTGGTGCATTATGAACTTCTGTAACTTGCTCTCTCTTTTGTTCACGCACTTCTGCATTATATTCTTTTTCTGAAATAATCGTCATCGGTACTTCATGTTCACTATTAAACAACGTTATTTTCTGTGTTGCCGGTAGTTTAACGTAGGTTACTTTTCGCGCATCTTCAAACCCATGTCTCTTCACAAGCTCCTGTACCTTTTCTTCATTAATAAGGCTATGCGTATTTAACCCCTTTTCCTCATATGAAATAGCGTGTGGTGTAAGTTCTACCGTTTTCGCACTCAAATTTTCAAAATATACGTAAAGCGTGCCAACTGCCGAGGATACAACCGCCGTAATAATAGAAATTACAAATAGAAAACGAGCATTATCTTTCATTTTATAAATAAGGTTACTAAGGACGAACATATTTGGGTACGTATAAAAAGATTGTTTTCGTTTTTGCAATGCTTTTAATACGACTGTACTACCTTGTGTAAATAGTAAATACGTTCCGCCAATTGTCAGTCCTACCACCGGTAAAAAGAGGATGAGAAAATTCAGAAACGTTACTTGGAAGCTAAGTACATACGCAGCAATAATACATCCTATACCAACTACACATAACCATGTAAATGCAAACGGCTCTACTTTTTGCTTTCTTGCTTCTCTTAATAAATCAATAATTTGCAAGCGTCCGACTGTCCAAACACTAAACAATGATAGGATTAAAAATAGAATAAAGTATACACCAGCTGTAATAAGAATTGCTTTACTATTCCAAACGAGTGGAAGTGTCTTATCTATTTTCAATAATACGCTTAACGCTTGGAAAAATAATTTTGAACAAAGCATTCCAGCCCCAATACCAACTACAATTGCAATACTACCTAACATCAGTTGCTCTAATATAATCATTCGGCCGAGCTGCGATTTCGTTCCGCCAATTAATGTTAGTAGACCAAACTCTTTTTTTCTTGCTCGTAAAAACGTTGAATTTGCATATAAAATAAAGAGTGCCGAGAAGATGACCACAATATAATTCATCGATTCTAATCCTTTTGTGATCATCTTCCTCATACTAATATTACCGCTTACGACATCTGGATGATAAATAAAAGAAGCATACATGAAAAATACGACAATCGATAAACAACTACTTATAAGAAACGCTTTATAGTTACGCCAATTTCCTTTTACGTTATTAAGCGCGAGCTGGCGAAAGTTCATGATACTCTCCTCCTAGCATCGCAAGTACGTCCAGAATTTCTTGGAAAAAGGCTTGTTTCGTTCTTCCTTTATGTATTTCCGAGAAAATTTCTCCATCGCGTATGAAAAGGATACGTTCACAATAACTAGCCGCTACTGGATCGTGCGTAACCATTGCAATCGTTACTTTCTTTTGCTCGTGTAAATCTTGCAGAGCGCCCATTAGCGATTTCGCTGACTTCGAATCTAAGTTTCCAGTTGGCTCATCTGCTAAAATTAACGTCGGTTCATGAATGATTGCTCTCGCTGCTGCTGCACGTTGTTGTTGTCCGCCTGATACTTCGTATACTTTTTTATTTAATATTTCTTCAATATTTAAAAACTTTGCAATCTCAAGCACTTTCGCATCGATTTCATTTACAGATTTCTTCGCCATTACAAGCGGTAAAATAATATTTTCTTTAATCGATAACGTATCAAGTAAGTTAAAATCTTGGAAAATGAACCCTAAATGTGTACGGCGAAACTCCGCTAATTTTGCAGCACGCATTTGATTAATTTCTTCACCATTTACAAGCACATGACCTGAAGTTTGCTTATCAATTGTTGCTAATAAATTTAAAAGCGTCGTTTTTCCGCTTCCTGAAGGACCCATAATCCCTACAAATTCGCCTTCTTCTATTTTAAAATTTATATCGTTTAAAGCAGTCGTCGCTACTGAACCTTTCGATTGGTACACCTTCGTTAATCTTTTTACTTCAAGAACACTCATTTCTAATCCCCCTATGTGTTTTCTTCTTACATTTACTATAAGAAAAATAAGAAAAAGAAACGAGTGATTTCCCTTACAAAACGTTTTGTTATCTTACAGTTTTGTCATTTTTCTCATTAATGTATGATACTCTTCATCTTTTGCAAATTGGAACGTGAATGTTGTTCCTTCTCCTTCAGCCGATTGAACATACATTCCATGATGTAAATTATCGCAAATTTCCTTCGTAATATATAAGCCCATCCCAGTCGCTTCTCTCGTTTTACGTCCATTTATTCCCGTAAAGAATGGATCAAATATGCGCTTTACGTCTTGCTCTGGAATACCAATTCCATTGTCCTTAATATGTAATAACACCTTTTGATTTTTCTCTTCAATTTGAAATTGAATTTCTTTTTTCTCTGCCGCTGAAATTTTTGTATACTTGATTGCGTTTACAACAATTTGACCTATAGCAATACTCAGCCATTTTCTATCAGATGCAACCATACAAGTATCTTCTTCAAACATCACTTTCGGAAATACAGACGATTGAATGAAGGATTTTCGATTTTCATTAATAATACCTCGCACGACATCTATAACATTTACTACTTCTACTTTATAATCCTTCGCAAACTGCTCTAGCCTTGCCATATGTAACGCTAAATCTAAACCATTTAGTATACGGTTATTTTCTTCACGAATACTTTCAACTGTTGCTCTTGCCTCACGATGCTCCTTGCCAAACTTCTGCAACAATAATTCAATTACAGATACTGGTGTTTTCATTTGGTGAATCCATTGGTTCATAAATATCATTTGCTGTTGCTCTTTCGCATGCTGTTTATGAACTTCATTCATATATTGCTGTCTTAATAACGTAAAAGATTCAACGACCATTTCTTGCTCTAATGTATAAGATTCATCAATAAGTAAAGAGTCATGTAATGTATTTCCGCCAGTAACATACTTTTTGATACTCTTTAAAAACACACTCCGTTTTCGGTAATCGTAAATGAGGTATACAGTAAACACAACTGTTCCTAATAAAAGTCCATATAACCACGTACTCCAATCAATCGATTTCTTTTCTAAAAGACTTTGCAACTGCAAAACAAGCCCAAATAAACAAAGGCTAACAATATAAGAAAGAATTAAAGAAAAGCGGTCCATGAGGTAATTTTTAACCTTCATGCCCTTCGCCCCACTCTGTAAGAAGCGCATAACCATATCCACGTTTCGTTACAATTGCATTTTTAATGCCTAGCTCTTCTAGTTTCTTCCTTACACGTTTTACATTTACGGTTAATGTATTATCATCCACAAATGCTACTTCATCCCATAGAGCTTCTAACAGCTCTTCGCGTGTTACATATTGATTTGCCTGTTTCATTAAACACTCTAATAGGTAAAACTCATTTTTTGTCAGTTCAGTTTGTTGTCCCTGCCATTCAACAACGTGCTGAGACGGGAATAATAATAGTCCATTGACCCCTAAACAATCACTCTCGGCAGCAGAAGCGTACTCACCATATCCACGGCGAAGTGCACTCTTCACCTTTGCCATTACGATATCTAAATGGAATGGCTTCGTAATATAATCATCCCCGCCATTTTCAATCGCCATTACTTGATCCATTTCCCCTGTTCTTGCAGAAACAAAAATAATCGGCGCATTCGATACAGTACGAATTTGACGACACCAATAAAAACCGTCAAAGTACGGTAAATTAATATCAAGTAACACAAGATGAGGATTTATTTTTACAAACTCATCTTTTATATGACGTAAATCACTTGCTCTAAATGATTGATAGCCATACCTTTCTAAATGCTCCTCTAATATTCCCGCAATTTTCTCATCATCTTCTACAATTAATATTTTATACATGTTCTTTTTCTCCCCATAAAAGAATTCTTCTACATTTACTCCTTTTTCCATTATAAATTGAAAATTTAATTAGTGGGGATTTTTCCCTATATAAATCCGATTTTTACGATATAAAAAAGACTGCCGTATTTCGGCAGTCTTAATCGATAAATTCAAATTCATATTCAAGAATTTTTACAATATCCCCGTCTTTTGCACCACGTGCACGAAGCGCTTCATCAATACCCATTCCGCGCATTTGACGAGCGAAACGACGTATAGATTCATCACGTGAGAAGTCTGTCATCTTGAATGTTTTCTCGATATCGTAACCAGAGATAACAAACGTGCCATCACTTTCACGTGTAATTTCAAATTTAACACCTTCAGTATCAAATTTGTACATTACACTTGTATCAGACTCATCCGCAACTTCATGTATTGGGAATTCTGGTGTTGTTTCTATTAAGTTTGCTACTTCAAACAGTAAGTCACGAACACCTTGTCTTGTTACAGCTGAGATTGGGAAGATTTTTACTTCGTCTCCCACTTTCTCTTTAAATGCTTGTAAGTTTTCTTCTGCATCTGGCATATCCATTTTGTTTGCAACAACAACTTGTGGACGCTCAGTTAAGCGAAGATTGTATTCTTTTAATTCATTATTAATCGTTACGTAATCTTCATATGGATCACGGCCTTCTAAACCAGACATATCAATAACATGCACGATTACACGTGTACGCTCAATATGACGTAAGAATTGGTGTCCAAGTCCGACGCCAGCATGTGCGCCTTCAATTAGTCCTGGAAGGTCAGCCATAACGAAGCTGCGGTTATCACCAGTTTCAACAACACCAAGATTCGGAACGATTGTTGTGAAGTGATACTCTGCAATTTTCGGACGCGCTGATGATACAACAGATAATAATGTAGATTTACCTACACTTGGGAATCCAACAAGTCCAACGTCTGCTAGTACTTTAAGTTCTAGAATGACATCACGCTCTTGACCTGGTTCCCCGTTCTCAGCGATTTCTGGCGCTGGGTTCGTAGCTGTTGCAAAACGTGAGTTACCACGGCCACCACGGCCACCTTTTGCAATTACAGCAGTTTGTCCATGCGTTACTAAATCAGCAAGAATTTGACCAGTTTTTTCATCTTTTACTACTGTTCCTGGCGGAACCTTTACAAGTAAATCTTCAGATTTACGTCCGTGCTGACCTTTACTCATTCCGTGCTGACCGCGATCAGCTTTGAAATGACGTTGGTAGCGGAAGTCCATTAATGTACGTAAGCCTTCCTCAACTACGAAAACAACATCTGCACCTTTACCGCCGTCGCCACCTGCTGGGCCACCTTTAGGAACATACTTCTCACGACGATACGCAACCATACCGTTACCACCGTCGCCGCCTTTTACATATATCTTGACCTGATCTACAAACATTATTTCACCACACTTTTTTCAATTGGTTGTAATATAACTGAGACTTCTTCGTCTCGCACTGTATAAGAAATGGAATACCATTTATTGTTTTGGGTCGCAAGCCAATTCTGTAGTTCTTCTACACTCGTTAGCTTACCACGAAAATCAAAAAAGAAACGAGCATTCTCCGCGTCACATTCAATTGTGATACAAACATAATTTTCAACATATACGTCTAAACTATGCTGAAGCATTGAGAAAAATTGATTCGTCCATGTACATACAGTCTCATCTAAGTGAGATAAGTTATCTAATTTCCCTAATACTTCGTACTCCAATAAGCACGGCTGCTGTTTCCAATTATATGTTAAAATCCACTCTGAAAATAAAGGCATTGATAGGCCCATCAGATTGGATTCTTGTCTCGCTTCTTGGACAAAACGATCGATGAGACTATGAATTTCTTCCACTTTTCCAAGTGAAAGGTTTCCTTTCACCATCTGCATACGATTGAGCCAATCATGTCTTGAATGGCGCAATGCATCTATAATTGTCCATTTTTCATTCATTTAGATACCCCTTAATATAGAAAAACTCTAACCTGCACTCAGGTTAGAGTTTTCCGTGAGTTCTTATGCTTCTTGAGCAACAGGATATACGCTCACTTGTTTGCGGTCACGGCCAAGACGCTCAAAGCGTACTACGCCGTCAACTTTCGCGTATAAAGTGTCATCGCCACCACGACCAACGTTAACACCTGGATAAATTTTTGTACCGCGTTGACGGTAAAGAATTGAACCACCTGAAACCGTTTGACCATCTGCGCGTTTAGCACCAAGACGTTTTGACTGAGAGTCACGACCGTTCTTTGTACTACCTACACCTTTCTTAGATGCGAAAAACTGAAGATCTAATCTTAACATACGTTACACCTCCTGCACTTTTTCTATTAAACGGATATACTTTCCGTAATCAAGTTCGATCGTCTTAAGCGAAACAACCAATCCTTCTAAAAGTATCTGTGCTTTTTCTGCTGCATGAACGTCTAAATCATTAGGCAATTCATACGTTAAGAATCCGCCATCACTTCCGAGTTCAATAGTTGCCTGCACATTACAAAGTTCTTCCACTGCATTTATAGAACCAAACACAACCGCTGTAGTTCCAGCACAGACAAGGTCTTGTCCATGTGGCGCATAATCGGCATGTCCAGTCATTTTAAATGATTGGATACTTCCTAATTTCGTGCGACTTATCGTAATTTTAATCATGTTAACCAGAATTAAGCGTTGATAGCTTCAACAACTAGCTTAGTGTAAGGTTGACGATGACCTTGTTTCTTACGATTGTTCTTTTTCGCTTTGTATTTGAAAACGATGATTTTCTTAGCGCGACCTTGTTTTTCAACTTTTGCAGTAACTGTTGCACCTTCTACAACTGGGCTACCAACTTTAACGTTTTCGCCACCAACGAAAAGAACTTTGTCAAAAGTAACAGTTTCACCAGCTTCAACATCTAATTTTTCAATGTAGATTGCTTGACCAGCTTCAACTTTAATTTGTTTTCCACCTGTTTCGATAATTGCGTACATACTTGCACCTCCTCTTAATTACTAAGACTCGCCAAAAACGAGGTAGACATAAATGCCTTTAGGGAACCTGTCTTGTGCGGTTGTAGCATATAGCCGTTTAGGTGCTATAAACTATAACATAAAGATGTTACCATAATTCATTGAGTATTGTCAATGAATCTTCTACTAACTATTTTTTCCGTTCTACAATTTCTTTTTTACTTCCAAAACGGATAATAGCGTACTTTTCGATAATATCATCTTTGAAATAAATTTCAAATGGAATATTTTTTTGTAATTCTTTTTGCAAAAATTGTTTTTGTAGTTCTTTAGGCGCAGCGATTAATACTGCCTCATCCTCTATGTTGCCATATGTGATTAATTCTCTCTCTAGCTCATACGCAATTGTTTCATACGACATTACATAACCCGTCGCTTTGCAAGATACACACTCTTCTAGTAATACGTCACGTAAAGAATGTTTTTTACGTTTTCGTGTCATCTCCAAAATTCCTAACTCAGTAAATCCAAGTACTCTTGTATAAGTTCGATCATCTTTCATAGCAGCTATGAGACATTCTCTTACCTTTTCTTTATCTTCTCTTTTTTTCATATTAATAAAATCAATTAATATCATACCACCAATATCACGAAGTCTTAATTGGCGTGCAATTTCTTCAGCTGCCATCTCATTTGTGCGAAGTATTGTATCTTGTAAATTTTGTTTTCCAGTAAACTTGCCCGTATTCACATCAATTACAGTCATCGTCTCCATTTGCTCTACAATTAAATAAGCACCATTTGGAAGCCACACAATTTTTTGGAGTGCTTTCTCAATTTCACGCTCTATTCCAAAATGGTTAAACATCGAAGACTTTTCATTATAAAAAGATACTTTTTCTTTTCCAACTTTGTCTTCTAACTCTTTTACTATACTTCTTGTATCTACAACTACTTTTTCAATTGTTTCAATTGGATTCTCTTGAAATACACGATCTAAAAAGGTCGCCGGTCGATGAAGTAATAACGGCGCCTTTCCTTGATCCTCTTTTCTTTTTAACTCTTCATACAACTGTTGTAACCCTTGCATTTCAGCTTGTATTTCTTCAATTTCCCCTTTTTCAGAAGCAGAGCGGAAAATGTAACCTCCCATTCCTTCTACTTCAATTTCAAGTAACTGTTGTCTTCTTTTATTATTTTTTATTTTCCGAGAAACAGCTCGCATCTCATCAAACGGCATATAAACGACATATTTCCCGGTAAATTCTATATTCGCTGTCAATTTAGGCCCCTTCGTATCAATTGCCTCTTTCACAACCTGTACGAGTATCGCTTGCCCTTCATGTATACGATAAGAAGGTGGTACATCATCGTATGAAAGATACGCATGTTTTTCTAAACCTATATTTACAAAAGCTGCGTTCATTCCAGCAATTGTTCTTACGATACGTCCAACATAAATATGCCCAACAATCTCTTGCTCTTCATTACGTTTCCATAAAAACTCAACAATCTTGTTCTTCTCTTCAATTGCAACGCGCTTTTCCGAACCAGCGTAATTCACATATAACGTTTTCAAAATTATTTCCTCACTTTATAATCTTCTTTGCTTTTACAATAATAAAAGGTTAGTGCTATCGTCAACACTAACCGATTAATTCTTCAACTGATGAGGTTGTTCGTTTTTCAGTAAAATATGCATAGAGCAATTCATTTTCATCCAATGTGTAATGCTCTTTATATTTTCCACGGACGATAATAGAATGCTTATATCCTCTACGAAATTTTGTGAATATCTTATATAAATGATCTTCTGATTGCACTTCAATAGGTGCAATCTTTTCAATCCCTCTTTTATTTCCATAATAACGTTCTAATAAAAAACGCATAAATGCATACCGTCTTTGTTTCCACTCTTGATATAACGATACTGCCAAAAATATGAGTAGTACCCACATCATAATATTGTTACTATTCCAGAGCAACTGCCAACCTAATATTACACCAAAAAAAACACATGACAATTTCATCATCTTTTCATGTGCTTGTAAATAAGGAAAACGATATGATAGTATATTAAACAATACTTTCCCGCCATCTAACGGCCAAATAGGGAGTAAATTAAACGCTAAAATAATTATATTATTCCACATAAAGAAATAATATAAATCTGCATTCAACCAACCGGCTTCAAACAACATATAACCTACCAGCATCATCCAAACATGTTGAATCGGTCCTGCAATTACGACAACAAGTTCCTCTTTCAACGACTTATTACCATGTTCCTCAAGCTCGGCCACGCCACCAAACGGCAAAAGCTGAATTCTTTTTATACGCCAATTATAGTGTGCTGCTGCAAAAGCATGCCCAAGTTCATGAATAAGAACGATACAAAATAACAGCAGTAACTCTTTAAAACGTGCAGTAAAAATACCAATGACAATAATAACCCAAAATAATGGATGCACGGAAATTTTCGTTAAAACGTCCCTATATTTAATCAAATGATATCACCTGAATCGGATCAATAAATTTTTCATTCTTTTTTATCGCGAAATAAAACTTTCCATTTTTACCATTTGTATCATTACTCACCGTTCCAATTTTTTGTTTCTTTGAAACGTAATCATATAATTTCACTGACATATCGTTTAAGTTTGCATACCATGATTCCGTACCATCTGCATGTTGAATTTGAACTGTATTTCCAAGTTCCTCTTTCTTCCCCGCAAAAACAACTAATCCTTCATTCACTGACTCAACTGTTGCATTTGTAGCTGTTTGGACAAATACACCTTGGCCATTTTTTTGAAACCCTTGCATTACCTTTCCAGAAGCAGGAATTGCATAATCTTTTTGCTGAATACTTCCTTCTTTTTTCTCGTTCGGCGAATAGAATACGAGCGGTTTTCCAAATTGCTTTTCGTACCATTTCGCTACAGTAGCAAACTGAAATTCCTCTTTCATCACTTTTTCTGTAACAGCTTTAGCTCCATTGAATGAAGAAGGAGCATTCTTATATAAAATAGCAATCGAAAGAACTAATATTGCTGATAATAAAACTTTGAAGAAAAAGACTTCCTTTCGAAATAAAGGATGCATTTCCTTTTCTCCATCTTCAATAAATACTGTTTCGCTATCAAAATTCCCTCCGGTAAAATACTGCTCTTCCTCCATCCTTTCTTGCTCGGCCTTCCTTTTTGCAATCCGCTTTTTAATTTCTTCTACGCGTCTATTCTTCATACTGTCTCCTTTCTTTCGTTAAGCTAATTTCAATAGAAACAGTTGTATACAGTTTGTACATATGTATGAGCTAAGAAAGAAAGATATTCGTGTGAAGAAAAAAGAAAGCACTTCGCATATGTGCGAAGTGCTCTTAACGAATTCCAAAGAAGTTTTTCACCTTTGCAAATACCGATACCTTTTCTTGTTCAAATGCTTGTAATGGTACATTCTCACCCAACAAGCGTCTTGCAATATTACGATAAGCCAACGCTGCTTTTCCGCTTGGTTGCAACGCCACAGGTTCACCTGTATTTGTAGCTCGAATAACTTCATCGTCATCTTCGACAACACCAAGAAGCTCGATTGACAATGTACGTACAATTTCATCAACATCTAACATATCCTGTTCATGAAGCATATGACTACGTACACGGTTAATAACAAGTTTTGGTGGTTCAATATCCTCTTTTTCTAAAAGCCCAATAATACGATCTGCATCGCGCATTGAGGATACTTCTGGCGTCGTAACAACGATTGCTTTATCCGCACCAGCTACCGCATTTTTAAATCCCTGCTCAATCCCCGCAGGACAATCAATTAATATGTAATCATAATCTTGACGTAATACTTGTATTAATTCATCCATTTGTTCAGGTGTTACCGCTGATTTATCACTCGTTTGTGCTGCAGGTAATAAATAAAGATCATCAAAACGTTTATCTTTAATAAGAGCCTGAGGTAAACGGCAACGCCCTTCAACGACATCAACAAGATCAAATACAATACGATTTTCCAGCCCCATTACTACGTCTAAATTTCGAAGACCGATATCTGTGTCAATTAAGCACACTTTCTTTCCAGATAACGCTAGGGCCGTACCAATGTTCGCAGACGTTGTAGTTTTACCTACTCCGCCTTTTCCAGATGTAATTACTATTGCCTCTCCCACAGCTATACAATTCCCCTTTCTAACTTTGTTAAATTAGGTCTAAGATGAGTGAGAAGTTGCAGGCGATCGACAACAATGTGATTGTTCTCATTAATATACGCACATTCTGCCGCCTCCGCTCCGTCTTCTTTCTCTTCCGGAGCCCGCATTGCCACATCACTAATTCGAAGTTGCATCGGGTTCATAACAGATGCAGCGATTACAGCATCCGAATCCCCATAATACCCAGCATGCGCAATTCCTCTTAATGATCCTACAACAAAAATATTCCCCCCAGCGATAACCGTTCCGCCTGGATTAACATCTCCAATTAACAACAAATTTCCTTTTACATGTAAAACTTGTCCAGAGCGAACAATTTTGGAAATAGGGACAATTTCTGTTTCTTCTTTCCAAGCTATTGCTTCTGCTTTAGTGATAACATCACTTTCAATTGAATCCACAACAAGATTCTTTTTATTACGAATTAACGTACGAATCTCTTCTTGTTGGACTTCTGTTAAATAACGATTTCCTACTTTCACATGCACTTCAATTAAAGAGCGCCCATCACCATCGTAGTAATGTGTAGAAAGTTTTTCGTCTAATTCCATCAATAATTCTGAGAATGAACAACAATCATCTAAATGAAGCGTTATCCCATCTTTTGTCCCTTTTATCGTTACATTTTGTTGCTTTTTTTCTTCCACTAAAGTTCACCCCACCGATTCAATTCGACATAAAATTAGAAAATCCTTTTTTCTTTTTCTTCCATCGCTTTTGAAAGACGCACTATATATCGTCTCAGTGGGAAACAAACTATTAATAAGAAAATAGCATTTAACAATAAAGTAGAAAGGAGACGATCTGTGAAAAAGACATGCGCTGGCATATGAGTACGTCCTAACAAAGTTAAGAATCCATACACATAATACTCTAGTGCTACAATGCTAGCTAATATGATAGAAACAACAATAAATAAATTCAATTGTAATACTTTCATCACACTATAAACTAAATAAGCTAAAATCGGATAAGCAAAAATATATATCCCGACAAGTTCTGTGTATACGGTATCAAATAAGAAGCCAAATAATAGTCCGTAATAAATCCCTTGGACCGGACTATAATACACTGTAATAAAACATAAGACGATTATAAAAAAATGCGGTGCTGCTATACTGTCTTTCCAAAACACATCCGTTGGAACAACAGTAGCAAACATATTTTCAAATAGAAACACAAAAAGGAGCAAAAGAGGAAGAGCTGCTCTTTTTAATATCTTCATCATCTCTTCTTCTCCTCCTATTCTAATGGCGCTGAAGGTGTTGCACGTTTAGCAACCGTAATATGCTCTACGTCATTTAAATCAGCGGCAGGTTTTACATAAGCTGTTTTTGTTAAGCCATATGCATCCGGCTGAACATCAACGATTTTTCCAATTACAAGACCTTTCGGGAAAATATCACCAAGTCCAGATGTTACAACTAGTTGATCTTTTGCTACCGGTGCATCAGAGCCAATCTTTGTGAAAAGAAGTAATTGTTTTTCTTTGTCATAACCTTCAATCAAACCAAAGATTTTCTCTTGCCCTTGTACAATAGCAGAAACGCGATTTGTTCGGCTCATAGAACTTAGTAATTCTACTGATGATGTAAACTGAGATACACTTTTCACTCTTCCAACTAACCCTTGTGAAGTTACTACAGCCATATCTTTTTTAATTCCTTGCTGTGCCCCTTTATCAATTCCAATTAAATCGTACCATTTATCTGGATTACGAGAAACAACAGTAGCTGGAATTTCAGTATACCCGCTATTTAACTCTTTCTTACCAGTTAGCTCTTGTAGCTTCTTGTTATCATCTTCTAATTGTTTTACTTTCCCTGATAGACCTGCATAATTATCTAATTTTGCTTTTAATTCTTTATTCTCTTCATACGTGCGCTTTACATCCTCTACATTTTCGAAGAATCCAGCTACGTATTTCGCTGGCTTTTGGAATACACGTTCTACAACACCGACAGTGTCTTTAACAAACTGCTCTGGCCATGTTAAACTGTTCCGTTCTTTCAATGAGATTCCAATCAATGCCACGAGAAGAATAATACTAACCAACAAAACAATTAATCTTTTGTTTAAGAAAAACTGTGGCACGTTCACACCCTCTTAATTTCACTGATTTTTATTTTGCAATATTATCGAGCAGCAGTTTTGAAAAGATCGATATTGTCTAATGCTTTACCTGTTCCAATTGCTACGCAATCTAATGGATCTTCTGCAACAAGAACTGGCATTTTCGTTTCTTCACTAATTACTTTATCTAAATTACGTAGTAATGCCCCGCCGCCTGTTAATACGATACCGCGGTCCATAATATCAGCCGCTAATTCAGGTGGAGTTTTCTCTAACGTATTTTTAACTGATTCTACAATCGCATCTACTGTATCTTTTAATGCATCTGCAATTTCTTCTGGCTGAATTAGTACTGTTTTTGGTAAACCACTTACTAAATCACGACCGCGAATTTCCATAGGCTCGATACCTTCTGGCTCGCCTGCAGAACCAATTTCTAATTTTAATGCTTCAGCTGTTCTTTCACCAATCATTAAGTTATAGCTTTTCTTAATGTACTGAATGATTGAATCGTCCATATCATCACCAGCAACACGAACTGACTGGCTTGTTACAATACCACCTAAAGAAATAATTGCAACTTCTGTTGTACCACCACCGATATCAACAACCATACTACCAGTTGGTTCCCAAACAGGTAAGTTTGCACCAATTGCTGCTGCAAATGGCTCTTCGATAGGATAAGCATCACGAGCACCCGCTTGACGAGTCGCATCGATTACTGCACGTCTTTCTACAGCTGTAATACCAGATGGTACACATACCATTACATACGGCTTACGTGAGAAGAAACCGTTTGATTTTTGAGCTTGTTGAATGTAATATTTCATCATTGTTGCAGTTGTTTCATAATCAGCAATTACACCGTCTTTCATCGGGCGAAGTGCCACAACGTTCCCTGGTGTACGACCAATCATTTGTTTTGCGTCGCTACCTACAGCAACGATTTGTTTCGTATCAGTTTGTAACGCAACTACTGAAGGTTCACGTAAAACTACACCTTTTCCTTTTACATATACAAGCGTGTTCGCAGTTCCTAAGTCTATTCCAAGATCGCGAGTAAATCCACCAAATCCAAACATATTATTTATCTTCCTTTCTTGTTTTCACGGACTCATTTTTTCTTACTTTATATTATAAAAACAGTACGTTTTTTATATCTTTATCCTTTTTGTAGATAAATTTCTACAAAAAACTCATAAATCACATTATAAAACAAAATAAGTAAAAAGCATAGTCTTAAATATGACCTTTTTCCTTTAAACTCACGAATTTATGGTCACCTATTATAATATGATCAAGCACTTCAATTCCGATAATCTGGCCGCATTCTACTAAGCGTTTTGTTACTTCAATATCTTCACGGCTCGGCGTGGGATCTCCTGAGGGATGGTTATGAAGACATATAATAGAGGCTGCTGCACGACGGAAGGCTTCTTTAAAAACTTCCCTGGGGTGTACAATTGACGTGTTTAAACTTCCAATAAAAATCGTTTGCCTATGTATAACTTGATTTTTCGTATTTAAATATAAACAGACAAAATGCTCCTGTTGTAAAAAACGCATTTCTTCCATCATGTATTTCGCACAATCTTCTGGACTTCGAATACTATATCTATTTTGATATTCTAAACGTACCATTCTTCTACCTAGTTCAAAGGCTGCCATAAGTTGCGATGCCTTTGAAATCCCAACACCATGTATACTAATTAGCTCTTCTAATGTTGCATCTTTCAACATACGTAAGCCATCAAATTGGTGTAAAATTTTATCTGACAACTTTAAAACTGTTTCTTCTTTAGAACCTGTTCTGAGTAACACTGCGAGAAGCTCTCGATTTGATAAACTTCCAGCACCTTCTAACAATAAACGCTCCCGTGGCTGTTCTTCTCTTACAACATCACGAATACCGTTCATCTCTCCACCCCTTTATTTGTTCTCTCAAAGAAAACCCCATGCAATTTTACGCATGGGTTACATCAATATCAAATTGTTTTAATTCCCGAACGAGACGTGCAATTGGTAAGCCAACTACATTATAGTAGTCCCCTTGAATATGTTGAACGAAAATAGATCCTTTACCTTGAATCCCATAACTACCTGCTTTATCAAGGGGTTCCTTCGACGCAACGTATGTATCAATTTCCTCTTCTGTTAATTCCCAAAACGTAACTTCTGTACGCTCATAAAAAGTAACCGTTTTTTCTTTTGCTATAATTGCAACACCTGTATACACTTCATGTGTTTTTCCTGACAGTAATTGTAACATTTCTTTGGCCTCATCCTCATTAGAAGGCTTACCAAGAATACGCGATTCATATGTAACAATTGTATCTGCACCTAACACAATGTGATCACTATTATTTTCTGCCACCGCTGATGCTTTTTGCAAGGCAAGCGACATTACAATATCAGAAGGCGATGAATATGCACCGATTGTTTCCTCTACTTCACTTACAACGATTTCAAATGGTACGCTAGCTAACTCAAGCAATTCCTTCCTCCGAGGTGACCCTGAAGCTAAAATTATTTTTTTCATATTTTTCTCCTTCCTTTCTCACATGAAGCAGAACAATTTATATCAATCGTATCAAAGGAATAGTTTGCCCACAAATGAAAGAAATATTAATTTCTCTAACTAAAAATAACACTTCTTTATTGCATACGATTATATTCCTGTCATAGAGAAAGCACTTTGCTCTAAATTCAAAAGAAAAGAAAGAAGTACATGTACTTCTTTCTTACTCATTTTATTATCCTATCATTTCACATTCTACGAAACAATTTTTTCATACGAGAGTAAGCCATCAATAATAACTTGATTTAATTTCGCCAAAGATTCCTTATCCATTTTCCCATCTTTTACTGTTTGTACAGCTACCGACGTATACATATACAGTTTCTTTGCTTCTTCTCGCTTCATACTTTTCCCTTCTTTTTCAATCGCTTTCCATTCTTTTTCAATCACTTCTATATCTTTTGCGCTGCTTTTTCCACCAACTTGTACGCTAGAAGCATATTTTGCTAAATGAGTGTATAATGGCTGCACTTTTGTTAAAAATGTTCCTACTTCTTTATCATCTTTCAGCAATGCTTTATCTGTTATATCCCAGTTCTTTTTTAAAACGGAGACACCATCATTTTTATACTTAGTCATTAATTGATTTATAGCCTGTTCATCGCTAGCAATACCAACAACTATTGCATACTTATCCCCGCTCGGTCTCAAAGCACCAATGCCCCCATTGCCTTTCCATTCTTCAAGAGCTGCCTGTCCCTTTTCTTCAGAAGAATAAAGCCCCCCTTGAACAAAAAATAATTTCATCGGATCCAATGACGTTCCTGTCTGCGCCTTTTGTTTTTCTTCTTTCGGTGCTGGTGTTTGTTCTGCCGTTCCACCCACCTTTGATTCCCCATTTCCAGTCGGCCTTGAAGCAGTTACTTCACTTCCTCCTGTTGTTCCTTGTCCAGTAAGTAAATGAAGCATCCCCATTCCAAACGCCGTACCGATAATAATTGCGGTTGCAACGATTGCAATTAATGTATTACTCCACTTCTTTCGGTATTTTTCCACAGACACTGATTTCGCTTTTTGAAACGGAACAACATTTTTAGGTCGTTCACTTTCTACTACCATCCATTCAAATTCATCTTTCTTCTTTTCCTCATACTTCGCTTCTGTTCCATTCACTTTCACTGAGATCGTTCGTGATTGCTTGTCCATACACTCACACCTCACCTCTTATCGTTGTCCGCATCATATCATATTCATTTCACAAAAAAACGAGATATTTGTCAGAGGAATTCGCCAAATAACCCTATATATTTATCTTATATGTATGCATTTGACTTCATTTGTAGAACAAAAAACTAGATAGCAAAGACTATCTAGTTTTTCTCTCGAATATATTTTCGAACTTCAGAAATGAAATAAAGAGAACCTGTTATGATAAAAACATCATTTTCCCCTATTATTTCAACTTTTGTATCAATTGCCTCTTTCCAATTTTCAAAAACTAATTTTGATTCTTTTTGCGAATATGATGCAAGCTTGTCTGCAGAAATAGCACGATCAAAGGCGAATGTTGTAAAAATAATTTCATCTGCAATGGTTTCTAATCGGCCTACCATGTTATGCAATTGTTTATCACCAAGGGCAGTAAATAAAACTATTACATTTTTATCTTTGTAATGCGCTTCTACTGTTTTCACAAGGCTTTCGATACCTTCTGGATTATGAGCACCATCTATAATAATATCCGGGTTACTTTGTAGCTTTTCAAAGCGCCCAATCCAATACGCTTCCCGTAATCCCGTTCTTATTCCCTCTTCCTCAATTAAAAATGATAAATATGTTTTTACATACATTACTGCCATAAGTGCTAGCGCTGCATTTCCTACTTGATGAATACCTTTCATTGAGATTTGCAAATCTTCAAATGCGGTAAAAGGACAAGTAAAATCAAACTGTTCCCCATCTTCGTTAGACTGTTTATGTAACGCTGTAAAATGCTTGCCAAGTTCGTATAAGTTTGCATGGTTTTCCTTTGCAACATTTTGAATGACTTGCAAAGCTTCTTCATCTTTTACACCAGTAATTATCGGCACACCAGACTTAATAATCCCCGCCTTTTCATATGCAATTTCTCCTAGTGTATTCCCTAAAATATGCATATGATCGTGACCGATATTCGTAATAATCGTGAGAACAGGGTGTATAACATTGGTAGAATCAAAACGTCCACCGAGCCCTGTTTCAAATAAAACAACATCACAGAAATTGACTTTACCGAAATAGCAAATTGCCATAACAGTAATAATTTCAAACTCAGTCGCTTCCCCTAAATCCGTTTCATCTAGTTTTTCCACGACTGGTTTTACCATCTTTACGAGTTCAGTAATCTCTTCATCTGCAATTGGTGTTCCATTCACACTAATGCGTTCATTAAATGTTTCGATGTAAGGAGAGGTAAACGTTCCTACCTTATATTTCGCGCCTTCTAACATGTAACGCATATATGTTAACGTTGAACCTTTTCCATTTGTACCAGCAAGATGAACACATTTTATATGACGCTCTGGATTTCCGAGCTCTTCTAGCATCCAATTCATTCTTTCTAATCCTGGTTTAATACCAAATTTCAATCGGCTATGAATCCACCCTATCGCTTCTTCGTATGTATGTATCACGTATGCTTTTCCCCTTTCAAAAGACAACTTTCATAGTTCTATTATACGCAAAGAAAAGAGACTCACCAATATAGTGAGTCTCTAAAAATATTTTTACTTTTCAAGATCTGCTAGACGTTGACGAACTGCTTCGCGTTTTTCTAGGTAATCTTGCTCTTTCGCACGCTCTCCTTCAATAACCGCTGCAGGAGCTTTCGCTACGAAACCTTGGTTAGAAAGTTTCTTCTGTACACGTTCTACTTCTTTATCGAACTTCTCAAGTTCTTTCTCAAGACGAGCTCTCTCTTCATCAAGATTGATAAGATCAGCTAACGGTAAGAATAACTCTGCACCTGATACGATTGCAGTCATTGCTTTTTCTGGCGCTTGTAAGTCCGTTTGAATTGTTAATTCGCTTGGGTTACAGAAACGCTCAATGTAAGAGCTATTTTTCGTAAGTTGAGCAAGTACAGCCTCATCTTTTGCTTTAATTTGCATTTGAACTTTTTTGCTCATTGGCGTATTTACTTCTGCACGAATGTTACGAACAGAGCGAATGATATCAACTAGAAGGTGCATTTCTGCCGCAGCTTCCGTATCTTGTAAATCTTCGCGAACTGTTGGCCACGCAGCTACTGTAATAGATTCGCCTTCATGCGGTAAATGTTGCCAAATTTTCTCTGTTACGAATGGCATGAATGGGTGTAATAGACGCATTGTTTGATCTAATACGTAAGCTAAAATAGAACGAGTCGTTTTCTTAGCTGCTTCATCTTCACCGTATAGTGGAAGTTTCGCCATTTCAATGTACCAGTCACAGAAATCATCCCAAATGAAGTTGTATAATGAACGACCAGCTTCACCGAACTCATATTTATCCATGTTACGTGTTACACTCTCGATTGTTTCGTTTAAGCGAGTTAAGATCCACTTATCTGCAACTGATTTTTCACCAGTTAAATCGATTTCTTCATACTTCATATCATCCATGTTCATTAATACGAAACGTGATGCGTTCCAAATTTTATTAATGAAGTTCCAAGTAGATTCTACTTTTTCCATGCTGAAACGTAAATCTTGACCTGGCGCACTTCCTGTTGATAAGAAATAGCGCATTGCATCTGCACCGTACTTCTCGATAACATCCATTGGGTCAATACCGTTACCAAGAGATTTACTCATCTTACGACCTTGCTCATCACGAACTAAACCGTGAATTAATACATCTTTAAATGGACGCTCGCCTGTAAACTCTAAACCTTGGAAAATCATACGAGATACCCAGAAGAAGATGATGTCATAACCCGTTACTAGTGCATCTGTTGAATAGTAACGTTTGAAGTCTGCTGAATCTTCATTTGGCCAACCAAGTGTTGAGAATGGCCATAACGCTGAACTGAACCATGTATCAAGTACGTCGTTATCTTGATTCCAGTTTTCAATATCTGCTGGTGCTTCTGTACCTACGTATACTTCACCAGTTTCTTTATGGTACCAAGCTGGAATACGGTGTCCCCACCATAATTGACGAGAAATACACCAGTCATGAATATTTTCCATCCAGCGTAAATATGTGTTTTCAAAACGCTCTGGTACGAACGTTACTTTTTCTTCTTCTTTTTGTTGAAGCGCTACTGCTTTTTCAGCAAGTGGAGCCATTTTTACGAACCATTGTGTTGATAAGTAAGGCTCAACAACTGCACCGCTACGCTCACTATGACCTACTGAATGCATATGTGGCTCGATTTCTACTAATACGCCAGCTTCTTGTAAGTCTTTCACTAATTCTTTACGGCATTCGAAACGATCCATACCGTTATATTTACCAGCTTTTTCGTTCATCGATCCATCTTCGTTCATTACTAAGATGCGTGGTAAGTCATGACGGTTACCTACTTCAAAGTCGTTCGGGTCATGAGCTGGTGTAATTTTTACAACGCCTGTTCCGAAGTCTTTTTCTACGTACTCATCAGCAATAATCGGAATCTCACGGCCTACGATTGGAAGTGTAACTGTTTTTCCGATTAAATGTTTGTAACGATCATCTTCTGGATGAACTGCTACCGCTGTATCACCAAGCATCGTTTCTGGACGAGTAGTAGCAAGGCGAATGTGACCTGAACCGTCTGTTAACGGATAGTTCATATGGTAGAATGCACCTTGAACTTCTTTATGAATTACTTCAATATCAGAAAGAGCTGTGCGTGTTGCTGGATCCCAGTTGATAATATATTCACCGCGGTAAATTAAGCCTTTTTCGTATAATTGAACGAATACTTTATTAACCGCATCAGATAAACCTTCGTCTAATGTGAAACGTTCGCGAGAATAGTCTAGTCCTAAACCAACTTTCCCCCATTGTTGACGAATGTGAGAAGCGTACTCTTCTTTCCACTCCCAAGCTTTTTCAAGGAATTTCTCACGGCCAAGATCGTAACGTGAAATACCTTCTTCCCGAAGTTTTCCTTCTACTTTCGCTTGTGTTGCGATACCAGCATGGTCCATTCCTGGAAGCCATAGCACATCGTAACCTTGCATACGCTTCGTACGAGTTAAAATATCTTGAAGAGTTGTATCCCAAGCATGACCTAAGTGTAACTTACCAGTTACGTTCGGAGGTGGAATTACAATTGTATACGGTTGTTTCTTCTCGTCTCCTGTTGCTTCAAAATATTTGCCTTCAAGCCACCATTGATAAAGGCCTTCTTCAACGGACATATGATCATATTTAGTTGGTAAATTCTTTTCCGGGTTTGACATTATTTTCCCTCCTTAAAATAAAAAATGTCCCTCATCCAAAAAGGACGAGGGACATCGCGGTACCACCTTTATTTACAAACAAATTCATAATTTGCTTATACTCTTAATTTGATAACGGACAAATCCGTCTTTTCCTAATGAGAACTATTCTGTTCAGAAAAGATGCTCCAGGGCTACCTTCTAACATAACTATCTAGAGAATCTCCCAGCTACTGATTCTCCTCTCTGAAGACGTTTCATGTTATACTCTTCCCCTTCAAGGCATTTATATGATTGTTAATTATTATATACAATAGTGTAAAAAACGAAACCTTATTCGTCAAGATAAATTTAAAACTATGACTTTTCGGGTGAATATAAAGAAGATAAGTAGCATTCTCTACTTATCTTCTTTATCCCGCTATTTGCGGGCAATAAGACCCCACCTCAAAATTCAGCTGAAGCAAAGAAGTTAGGTTGGAGCCACCCGCTGATTAAAGTTTTACTTTACCCGTTCCCTTGCTGGGCAGCTTGTAATTGTGACAGGAAATATTCTATATTGCTAACGAGCCAATGCGATTGTTGCAAACTCTTTACTCCGCGCAGTTCATTTTCCTCGTTGCGATTATCTCTTCTTTTCTTATAAGACTGGATTTGCCGAATAAATTGCGATGGATACGTCATATACGCAAACATAAGTAGTTGCTCTTCTTTCGTAAAAGGGAAATTTTTTTGATACATTTGAAACCATTCAAACCGATCACTTCTTGCGATTGGATATGTGTTTAAAGACCGTGAATAAAAACCTACTATATCTTGCACAGGCGTTGCAAACTTCGATTTTTCCAAACTAATAAAATAGCCATTTCGCTCATAGTCAAATAAAAAATGATTAAGTGACACGTTACCATGCACAAAAGTAATACGTGTTTTCTCTTTTTCTTTCATCGCATCGTTCCACTCATTTAATTGCTTCGTTGCAAATTCACGCGCTCTCATTACATGATGATAGTACGTACAATATTGTAATTCAAACGGGGACATATACCATTTTGATTCAGATTCTACGAGAAACTCTTCTAACATCTCACCATCATTTTCCCAGCGATCGGATATAGTTGTATAATGTTTTTCTAAATCTTCTTCCGTATATGTTTCTTCCTTTACAGTTTTTTGATGCAACGTTCCAAGTGTCTGAAACATTTTATGGTATTGATCATTATCCTCGCCGTTTCCTTCTGCACGTTCTAACCAAGGCATTAAATAATAATTATACGTCCCGTCACTTAAAATATAATTTCCATCCGTCGCGTGGTATATAGGTACATAATTTGAAAAACCTTTCTCCTTCAAATATTGAATATGATGCAGAAAGTTATTCCGCTCTAACTTTCTGCCTTCTATTTTCTTGAGTGCATACGGACCTTGATTCGTATAAATTTTCATTACACTTCCGTGCTCTTCCACATGCTGCGTATCCAATCTATATTGCCTCACGATAGGTTCATAGTGATTTCGTAATTCAATATCCATACGAATAACCCTTTCTATTCAAAACATAGCCTCTAAGAAGAGAAGCGAGTGAAAACACTCACTTCCTTATTTCGCCTTTACCTTTGAAACGGGAATATAAATAATTTGCCCCGTATTTAAAAATATATCTTCTGTTTGATTGACACGGTATAAATTTTGTACAGACGTTTCATAACGTTCTGCAATAGATTCAATTGTGTCCCCTTCTTGCACGAAATACATTCTTAACTTTGTAAATTCTTCTTCCGGTTCTTTCGTAAATATTTTTGTTAAATAAAGCGCATTTTCATCTCGCTGTGAATACTCTTCTTCTTGTTCTTCCTGCTTTTTCGCTTTTTCTTTCTTGAAATCTTTTCGCCCGAACAATTCAAATTGTGGCGTCGTTTCTTGCTCCTCTTCACGCTCCACAAATTCATGTTCTTCTATTTTCTCTTCTTCTAATTCCTGCTCTTTTCTTTCTTCTAATTGGAACGGTTCAAATGCGTAATCTTCCCACTCATCTGATTCCTTATATGCTGGTTCTTCTACATGTGGCACCGGTCTATGTTCATCCTCTTGCGCAGAATCATCTTCTAACTCCGCATACGCCGTTTCTCCCTCTTCATCCTCGATTCTTTCCTCATCACATAAACCTGTAATAGATATATCCGCTAATAATTGTAAGCAACCATTTTCCTTTAATTCATAATCAAATTCCTCAATTGATACATATAGCTCTTCAATTACTTTCACTCGATTTCTCGGAATTGATATTTCAAGCGGAAAGGAATGAACAAGTTCATTAACCCCATCTTCCCTTGTTTCTACATAATCAATTGACTTTGCTGGCGATAGTTCTCTCAATGAATACGCCGAATCATCTTTTCGTGCAACATACTCTCCCGTTAAATCTAATTGCCCTCTCACGATTACTTCATGATCAAGCTCTTCTATCTCAACGTCTGGATCTAACGAAATTGACAAAAGTTCATCGACTTCCTGTCCCTTTTGGAACCAAACAGATTCTTTTAATGAAAATCGTAACGAATGATCTGCAGCCACTTCTTTTCCCCCTCCCAAACTATATGTCATTACAGATTTATGTAGGGAAAGCTTACTTTATGAATAAAAAAAATCGCTCCCCTTATGGAGAGCGATTTTTCTCTAATACATTATTTTAATTTTGACATTGCAATTTCAGCTGCTGCAATCGTCGCCTCAATATCTGCGTCACTATGTGCTGTCGATAAGAATAAACCTTCGAATTGAGATGGCGGTAAGAATACACCTTGTTCTACCATTTCACGATAGTAAGCCGCAAAGAATTCTAAGTTTGAAGATTTTGCTGCATCGTAATTAATAACGGGCTCATCTGTAAAGAAAATACCAATCATAGAACCTGCACGGTTAATATGATGTGGAATGCCATGTTTTTCAGCTGCTTTACGTAATCCAGCTTCCAACATTTCAGCTTTACGCTCAAATTCTACATATGATTCTGGCGTTAACTGTACTAACGTTTCATAACCTGCTGCCATTGCAAGTGGGTTACCCGATAAAGTACCAGCTTGATAAATCGGTCCGCTTGGTGCAACTTGGCGCATAATTTCTGCTTTACCACCGTATGCTCCTACTGGTAAACCACCACCGATTACTTTACCTAAGCATGTTAAATCAGGTGTTACGCCATAATAACCTTGGCCACAATTATAAGCTACTCGGAACCCTGTCATTACTTCATCAAAAATAAGCAATGCACCGTTTTGTTCTGTTACTTCACGAAGACCTTCTAAAAATCCAGGCTGCGGAGGAACAACCCCCATATTTCCTGCTACTGGTTCTACAATTACACAAGCAATATCATCACCGAATTGTTCAAACGCGTATTTTACGCTTTCTAAATCGTTATAAGCTACTGTAATCGTATTTTTCGCTACACCTTCTGGTACACCAGGACTATCTGGTAAACCTAAAGTCGCCACACCAGAACCAGCTTTAATTAATAGCGAATCACCATGACCGTGGTAACAACCAATAAATTTCAAGATTTTATTACGACCTGTATAACCACGAGCTAAACGTAGTGCACTCATTGTTGCTTCCGTTCCAGAGTTAACCATACGCACAATCTCAATTGATGGCACGCGCTCAATAACAAGTTTTGCTAATTTATTTTCAATTTCTGTTGGTGCACCGAAGCTTGTACCTCTTTCAGCAACAGATTTTAACGCTTCTACAACACGATCATTTGCATGACCATGAATTAAAGGCCCCCATGATAATACGTAGTCGATGTATTCATTCCCATCAATATCATATACTTTAGAGCCTTTTCCACGCTCCATAAACAACGGATTCATCCCAACAGATTTAAAAGCACGAACCGGGCTATTTACGCCACCAGGCATTAAGTCTTGTGCCTCTTCAAACGCCGCAATCGATTTATCAAACTTTTTCATTATTTAGCGCCTCCTTCTTGTAACCATTTTGCTGCATCTTTCGCATGATACGTAATAATTAAGTCTGCTCCTGCACGTTTCATACTAATTAATTTTTCAAGAACAACTTCTTTTTCATTAATCCAGCCATTTTGCGCTGCCGCTTTAATCATCGAATATTCACCACTTACATTATAAGCGACAACTGGTAAATTAAAGTTATTTTTCACATCACGAACGATATCTAAGTAAGAAAGAGCTGGTTTTACGATTAAGAAATCTGCACCTTCCATTACATCTGATTCTGCTTCACGGAATGCTTCCATACGGTTTGCCGGATCCATTTGATATGTTTTACGGTCACCAAATTGCGGTGCACCGTGCGCAGCATCACGGAATGGTCCATAAAATGCTGATGAATATTTCACAGCGTACGACATAACTGGCACGTGTCCAAAACCATTTTCGTCTAATGCATGGCGAATTGCTGTTACGAAGCCGTCCATCATGTTTGATGGCGCAATAATGTCCGCTCCTGCTTTCGCTTGACTTACAGCTGTTTTCGCAAGAACTGTAAGAGACTCGTCATTTAAAATAATACCATCTTCAATTACACCGCAATGACCATGGCTTGTAAATTGACATAAACATGTGTCTGCAACTACTACTAGCTCAGGGAAATCACCTTTAATTTGCTGAATAGCACGTTGTACAATTCCATGATCACAATATGCTGATGATCCAACTTCATCCTTTTCAGCAGGTAAACCAAATACAATAACAGAACGAATACCTAAATCAACAACTTCTTGCATTTCAGCTTGCAATAAATCTAAAGACATTTGATATACGCCTGGCATAGAAGGAACTTCATTACGAACATTTTCACCTTCTAATACAAAAATAGGGTAAATAAAATCTTCCGTATGTAAAAACGTTTCACGCACAAGCGCACGCATGCCCCCGCTTTGTCTTAAACGACGATGACGATTAAATTGTAAAGAGTTCATAGATTTCTATCCCCATTCTTTCATTTTATAGATTCACAAACACATTGTAGTAATGCTTCTACAGTGTACTCTTTCGGCACAATAACAGACGGAAAATAACGACTTGCCTCTTTTTCCGTAATAGGTCCTATACAAGCAATTGTACATTTTTTTGTCCATTCTCTCCAGTTTGCACCCTCAAGTAAACGAACAAAACTAGTAACAGTTGAAGGACTCGTAAATGTAATAATGTCTACTTCTCCTAACTTCAACGCTGCTATAAGCTCTTGCTTTTTTTCTACATTCACTTTCGTACCGTATACGATCAACTCATCTAGAGAAACACCAATTTCACGCAGTTTAACTGGTATTACATCTCTTGCTAAATTGCCTTTTGGAAATAAAATACGTTCGTTTCCATTTAATTCTTTTAGAAACTCTTCGGCAAATGCTTCTGCAACAAATGAAGTCGGAACAAAATGAACTTGATAGCCCCTTTTTTCTAACTCTAATTTTGTTTTCACACCTACCGCAGCGATTTTAATGGTTAGTGGTAGTTTCTTTTTTAAACTATCTAGAAAAAAAGCTACACCATTTCTGCTCGTAAAAATAACCCAGTCGTATGAATGTAGCTGCTCTTCAATATGTTGAATTTGCCTATGAGACATACCTTCCATACGCAAAAGCGGAATTTCCAATGGAATTCCGCTCTTTTCTTTCACTGCTACACTCATTTGTTTCGCTTGATGCTGGGCACGTGTAATCAATACCGTTTTTCCAGCGAGAGCGTTCATATTTATTGTTGCTCCTTATTTGCAGCAAGAATGAGTTCTTTGGCGCCTTGTTTAATTAAACGGTCCGCGGCCTCTAATCCTACTTCTTCAGGATTAGTACCCACTACTGTCTCTTTTAATAAAACAGAGCCATCCATAGAGCCGACAAGAGCTGTTAATTCGATTGCATCGTTTTCTGTAAGGGTTGCATATCCAGCGATTGGAACTTGGCATCCACCTTCAAGTTTATGAAGAAATACTCGCTCCGCTGCCACTGTTCTTTCTGTTATCGCATCATTAATATGCGCTAACAATTGCAATAAATCCTTATCATCCTCACGACATTCAATCGCTAATGCACCTTGTCCTACAGCAGGTACACATAACGTTTCATCTAAATGTTCTGTAATAACTTCATCATCCCAGCCCATTCTTTGTAATCCAGCTGTCGCTAAAATAATCGCATCGTAATCTTCTTCTTTTAATTTACGTAAACGTGTATCGATATTCCCGCGAATCCACTTCACTTGTAAATCTGGTCTCGCAGCGAGTAGCTGTGCACTACGTCTTAAACTACTCGTACCTAAAATAGCGCCTTCTGCTAACTCTTTAAACGATGCTCCGCTTTTTGAGATAAAAGCATCACGAGGGTCAACACGCTTCGGTGTACAGCCAATCATTAAACCTTCTGGAAGTACGGCCGGCATATCTTTCATACTATGTACAGCCATATCGATTTCTTTCGTAAGTAACGCATGCTCAATTTCTTTAACGAACAAGCCTTTTCCGCCTACTTTTGAAAGAGTAACATCTAAAATAACATCACCTTTTGTGACAATTTCTTTCACTTCAAATTCATATGGTAGACCTAGCGCTTTTAACTGATCAATAAACCAGTTTGTTTGCGTTAATGCTAGTTTACTCTTTCGTGACCCTACAATAATTTTACGCATAATTCTCTCTCCTCATTATAAATACCAAAAGTGGAAATTGGATAAACTGCTTAATAGAAAAATGTTTACTAGCATTACGAGAAACGATCCGATATTCCACTGTACAATTTTCTTACCTTGCAACACATCTGCCGCTCGTAAATATAAACCTGTGCAATACACAAATAGAACGACAAAAGATCCGATTACTTTCGTATCATACCAATGGAAATTGTCCAATTTTGTATATCCCCATATACACCCCAATAAAATTGCTAGTAAGAAAAACGGAACAGAAAATAAATTTAATCCGTAAGACGTAGATTCAAGCTTCGGTAAATTCCCTAACCTTCTTAATCTCGCATTCCACTTTTTCTTTTTTAATAGGCGATATTGCAGTAAATACATAATAGAAAAAATAAACGATACCGTAAACGTTGCATAAGAAATAATTGCCATTCCAACATGCACGTATACAAGTTCTGAAACTAATTGCTTTGCAAGTACTGGCGACATCTTTCCGAGCGGTGTAAAAATAGAAAAAGCGCTTACGCCAAATGCAACAACATTTGTAAAGAAGACTAAAAAGTCAACGCGCATAAATCGATTTATGACTAACGACATCGTAATCAATAACCAAACATAAAAATAAATCCCTGATAATAAAGTTAAAATGGGATTCGTTTCTGAATCTGTCGCCCTAAGCAACATAAAAATAGACTGCAATACCCATACAATCGAAAGTAACCAAAAAGCAAATCGGTTCGCCTTTCGGTTACTTTGGAAATAATCTATAAAATATAAACTAATGCTACAAGCATATAAAATAATTGCAATATGATAAATAATACTGTTATTTAAAAAACTCATCCGATCATCCTTCCAAATTATAAAGATGGAACGGATGGTGTCCACACTCTTTTATGTTCTACTTCTTCCGCACGACTCTCTACTTCTTCCGTTTCTAAATCGAAAATCTTTGCAAATAACGCTAGTTTTTCGCTCGCTCCCTCTTCAGCAGCTATTTCTTTTGCTACTAAAATTGGGTCTTTTAATAATTGATTAATAATACTTTTCGTATGCTTACTAATAACTTTTTTCTCACGATCACTAAGGTTTGGTATTTTTCGCTCTAGGCTTACCATCGTTTCACTTTGGATTGCAAGTGCCTTATCACGAAGAGCTGATATTAATGGAACAACACCAAGTGTACTTAACCACGTTTTAAATAGAACAATTTCCTCTTCAATCATAAATTGAATTTTCTCTGCTTCTTTCAAACGCTCAGCACGGTTTGCCTCCACTACTCCTTGTAAATCATCAATATCATACAAGAAAGAACCTTCTAGCTCATCAATCGCTGGATCAATATCACGTGGCACTGCAATGTCAACCATAAACAAAGGACGACCACAACGCATTTTCTCCACCTTTGTCATCATCTCTTTTGTAATGACATACTCAGATGCACCAGTTGAACTAATTAAAATATCTGCTTCTAATAATGCACATTGTAATTCGCTTAATGATTTTGCATGTCCCATATATTTCTCAGCCATTACTTCTGCTTTCGAAAGCGTCCTATTCATAACTGTTACTTTACGAGCACCACTTCCATATAAGTTTTGTAGTGCAAGTTCGCCCATTTTACCAGCACCAAGAATAAGCACATGACAATCTGTTAACTCGCCAAATATTTTCTTTCCAAGCTCAACAGCAGCATAACTAACAGACATCGCACTTTCACCAATTGTTGTTTCTGAGTGGGCACGTTTTGCTAATGTAATGACTTGCTTAAACAATTCATTAAAAATTGTGCCTGTTGCTTTAACTTGTTGTGCTTCTAAAAAGCTATCTTTTATTTGGCCTAAAATCTGTGTTTCTCCCACTACCATAGAATCTAAACCGCACGTTACGCGGAATAAATGGTCTATTGCACCATCTTGTTCAAAAATAGTTAAATATGGTGCGACTTCTTCTATTTCAAGCTGAAACCAATCAGCTAAAAATTTCTTAATATAATACCGTCCCGTGTGTAATTGATCGACAACAGCATAAATCTCAGTGCGATTACAAGTTGATACAATGACATTCTCTAACACGCTCTTTTGATTTTGTAATGTAGTCATCGCTCGCTCTAGCTCTGCTGCCTGAAATGTGAGTTTCTCACGAAATTCTACAGGGGCTGTTCGATAATTTACACTAACAACAAGAATATGCACGCAGCATGTCCCCCTTCACCCGTTTTATCACTTTATCTACTATCATAATACAACTTTCCTCTTATGAATCTGACAATCGTGTGAACAACCGATTATTTTTTAATTATTCTCCGTATGTAATAAAGGAGATTCAGCAAACTAATAAAAAAACTTCTACTTTATAATGATTATAAATTAATAACTCTATTTGTACGTTACCAAAAAAAGTCCTCATAATCAAGTGATGGAAACTATTCCATATAAATTATAACATCATCTTTCCTATCTTCTTTCATCATGAAGGAAAATATGTATGATTGTTCCAAAATGTAGCAAACACTTTCTCAATACAATGTATTTGACATTTTATTTCTTTTTCGTTATATTGATTTTACAAAATTAAATTGTGCACAACTTAATAAGAAGGGAGTTATGTATGACAGAGGACTCTTTGCATCTAGATAACCAACTTTGTTTTTCTATTTATGCCTGTTCTAGAGAGGTTACTCGTTTTTATCGACCTTATTTAGAAGAGATGGGTATTACGTATCCCCAGTACATTACTTTACTCGTACTATGGGAGCAAGATGGACTAACAGTAAAAGAAATTGGAGAACGTCTATTTTTAGATTCCGGTACGTTAACACCTATGTTAAAACGAATGGAATCATTAACACTTGTAAAACGTGTTCGTTCCAAAGAAGACGAGCGAAAAGTTTGTATTGAATTAACAGAACAAGGCAAAAATTTAAAGGAAAAGGCTTGTTCATTACCGACAACAATGGCTACAAACTTAGGAATTACAGAGCAAGAATATCGCTCTTTATTAATTCAACTAAATAAACTAATTGAAACAATGAAAACAATTAATGATGGAAAAGGGGAATAAATATGGATAAATTATATACTGCTTCAGTAACAGCAACAGGTGGAAGAAATGGGAAAGTAGTTTCAGATGATGGCATATTAAATCTTGATGTGAAAATGCCGAAAGCACTAGGTGGTGCAGGTGGAGAAGCAACAAATCCAGAACAACTATTTGCAGCTGGTTATGCAGCTTGTTTCGATAGTGCATTACAACTTGTCATTCGTACAAAACGTATGAAAGTAGAAAGTACAGAAGTAACCGCTCACGTTTCTATCGGAAAAGATACAGATGGTGGTTTTGGCCTATCTGCCGTGCTTGATGTACATGTCGCTGGCGTTTCACATAGCGAAGCACAAGAACTTGTAGAAGCGGCTCACGGTGTATGTCCTTACTCTAAAGCAACACGAGGTAATATTGAAGTTACATTAAACGTACGTTAACAGCTTATATAAAGAAAAAAACGCGCGACATTCGTCACGCGTTTTTTGTTTTTGTCATTTTATGAATTGCCTTCCACGCTTCTTCTTTCCCAAGTCCTGTTTCAGAAGAGAATAGAACGATTTCATCGCCAATTTCAACAGCAAGCGTTTCTTTTACAACTTTTAAATGCTTTTGCCATTTCCCTTTCGGGATTTTATCGGCTTTCGTCGCAATAATAATTGTTGGGATTTCATAATGCTTTAAGAAATCATACATCATCACGTCATCACTTGTTGGCTGGTGACGTAAATCAACTACTAATACAGCTGCGTCTAATTGCTTACGCGTTGTAAAGTACGTTTCAATCATTTTCCCCCATGCCGCGCGCTCCGATTTAGACACTTTCGCATATCCATAACCTGGAACGTCAACAAAATGCATCATCTCATTGATTAAGAAAAAGTTCAGTGTTTGCGTTTTTCCTGGTTTAGAAGAAATACGCACTAACTTTTTACGATTTAAAATTTTATTAATAAAGGAAGACTTCCCGACATTTGAACGACCTGCTAATGCAATTTCTGGTAAATCACTGTCTGGATATTGTTCTGGTTTAACAGCACTAATTACAATATCTGCTTTTGTTACTTTCATTGTTTCACTCCTACTAATGCGTGCTCCAATACTTCATCTAAATGAGATGCAAGCACAAACGTAAGGTTTTCTTTTACGCTCTCTGGAATATCATCTAAATCTTTCTCGTTTTCTGCTGGCAAAATAATTTTTGTTAAGCCTGCGCGGTGAGCACTTAATGTTTTTTCTTTTAAGCCACCAATTGGTAATACACGACCACGAAGTGTAATTTCACCTGTCATACCTACTTCTTTACTTACAGGAATACCTGTTAATGCAGAAATAAGTGCCGTTGCCATCGTAATACCTGCTGACGGTCCATCTTTCGGAACTGCTCCTTCTGGAACATGAATATGAATATCATTTTTCTCATGGAAATTCGGATCAATCTGAAGCTCTTCTGCACGAGAACGTATATAACTAAACGCAGCTTGTGCTGATTCTTTCATAACATCCCCAAGTTTCCCTGTTAAAATTAGTTTCCCTTTTCCTGGCGCTACAGAAACTTCAATTGCAAGTGTATCGCCGCCTGCTGCTGTGTAAGCTAGACCTGTTGCCATACCAACTTGGTCTGTTTTTTCAGCTTGCCCATAACGGAATATGTGTTTACCAAGTAAATCAACAATCTTTTTCTCTGTCACAACGATACGTTTACGTTCTGCTGTAACGATAATTTTCGCTACTTTACGGCAAACTTTTGCAATTTGGCGTTCTAGCATACGAACACCAGC
Source organism: Bacillus sp. 22475 (assembly GCF_052044835.1). Classification (NCBI taxonomy): domain Bacteria; kingdom Bacillati; phylum Bacillota; class Bacilli; order Caryophanales; family Bacillaceae; genus Bacillus; species Bacillus sp. 22475. The sequence goes on from NZ_JBQENW010000002.1 coordinate 494,675, forward strand.
CTCACGTGTATAATAACGAATAATTTCAAGAAGCGCTTCATCACGTACTTGTAAATTACCTTTTCGTAAGCCATGCTCTTTTAATTGTTTCGGCAATAAATGCTCACGAGCAATGTGTACTTTTTCAAGTTCTGTATAGCCAGCAATCGAAATGATTTCCATACGGTCAAGTAATGGACCTGGAATACTTGAAAGTGTATTAGCAGTTGCTACAAACATAACTTTCGATAGATCATATGGTTCTTCAATGTAATGATCACTGAAGTTATGGTTTTGTTCTGGATCTAATACTTCAAGTAATGCTGCTGATGGATCTCCACGGAAATCGTTAGACATTTTATCAATCTCATCTAATAAGAAGACTGGATTAACTGTTTTCGCCTTTTTCATACCTTGAATAATGCGTCCTGGCATTGCTCCAACATATGTACGGCGGTGACCACGAATTTCAGATTCATCACGCACACCACCAAGAGATACACGGACAAAGTTACGATTCAATGATGTTGCAATTGAACGCGCTAACGAAGTTTTTCCGACCCCAGGAGGGCCTACTAAACAAAGGATAGGTCCTTTTAATGAATTCGTTAACTTCTGTACAGCTAAATATTCAAGTACACGCTCTTTCACTTTTTCAAGACCGTAATGATCGTTATTTAAAATCTCTTCCGAATGAGCAAGATCAATTATATCTTCTGTTGCCTCTGTCCACGGAAGCGCTAATAACCAATCAATATAATTGCGAATAACACCACTCTCCGCAGAACTTGCTGGTAACTTTTCATAACGATCTAATTCTTTCAGCGCAGCCTTCATTGTTTCTTCAGGCATACCTGACTGTTCAATTTTTTCACGAAGTTCTTCTACTTCTCCGCCCTTACCTTCTTTGTCGCCAAGTTCAGTTTGAATCGCCTTCATTTGCTCACGTAAGAAATATTCTTTTTGCGTGCGCTCCATTGAACGTTTCACTTGTTGCCCAATTTTCTTTTCTAGGCTAAGTAACTCTTGTTCATCTTGAATAATTGAAATAAGTGTATGTAATCGTTCTTTTACAGATACAATCTCTAGAATCTCTTGTTTCTGCTTCGTTTTAATCGGCAAGTGAGAAGCAATTAAATCAGCTAATCTCCCTGGTTCCTCTACATCAGCTACCGTTGCAAATGTTTCATTTGAAACTTTTTTCGAAACTTTAATATATTGTTCGAAATGCTCCAGTAACGTACGCATAAGAGCTTTCTCTTCTAAATCATCTTCTACTTCTTCAGTTACCGTTTTAATAGACACTTGTACTACATTTTCTTCTTCGATAAACTCTATTACTTCTGCTCTATGTAAACCTTCCACAAGGACACGAAGCGTACCGTTCGGCAATTTTAGCATTTGCTTTACTTTCGCCACTGTACCTACACTATATATGTCATCTTCTTTCGGATCATCGATATTCATTTCTTTTTGCATTGCTAAAAAGATGATATTTTCATCCATTGCCGCCTGCTCTAGTGCTTGTATCGATTTATCACGTCCTACATCAAGATGCAAAACCATCGTTGGATATACGAGAACGCCTCTTAATGGTAGGAGGGGCACGATTCTTTCGTTCGTATTCATACTAGACATAGCACCTCCATAATAAATTAAACTCCTGTTCAACTATTTTATATTACAATACACCTAGATGCAATTGCTGAGATTCCTCGCAATTGTAAATAGCTTGTTTTTCTACCTCACGAAAAGAAAAAAGACTCCGATTAAGCATACAAACTTAAACGAAGTCTGGCAAATTTTATTATTGTTTATTTTTACATAGATTGTGCATCTGTTTCGTCTACGTTAGTATGTACATCTAGCTCTCTATGCATATTTTCTTGCATAAACGTTAACTCAAATACTTCTTTTAATTTACGGACAGGAATAATTTCGATTCCCTTTATCGTATACAAAAATGGTTGCATATTTTCAGCAGGAATAATGACTTTCTTAGCTCCCGCTTTTTTCGCAGCTTTTATTTTTGCGTACACGCCACCAATAGGCTTTACTTCTCCGTGTATACTTATTTCACCTGTCATCGCTACTTCATTATTTACATATGTGCGATGCACCGCAGAATATACACCTGTTGCCATAGCGATTCCTGCAGAAGGTCCATCAATTGGGATACCACCTGGAAAATTAATATGTATATCGTATCCTTCTGGCAACACATCTAAAGAACGAAGTACTGTTAATACATTATCAACAGAGCCTTTTGCCATACTTTTACGGCGAATCGATTTCGTTTGACTACCAATACTTTCTTCTTCTACAATTCCGGTAACATTTACCGATCCTTTATCTTTCGCCGGAATTGCTGTTACTTCAATTTCTAATAACGCACCTGTATTTGGTCCGTATACAGCAAGACCATTTACAAGACCAATCCTTGGAATCGGATAAATGTGCTTTTCGTATTTCGGTGTAAGCTGACTTGAGTGAACAACCCACTCTATATCTTCATCTTTAATGAAAGAACGTTCTTCATTTATCGCCATACCAGCAGAAATTTGTACGAGATTAATCGCCTCTCGTCCATTTCTTGCATACATCCCAATCATTTCAATACCATTTTCACCTATTTGCATTTCCACTTTTTCCGCGGCGTTTTTCGCTACTTTTTGAACCTCTTCCGTATCTAATTCGCGGAAAAATACTTCTAAGCAACGTGACCGAATAGCAGGAGGAATTTCCTCTGGCGAACGTGTCGTTGCTCCAACTAAGCGAAAATCTGCCGGTAAGCCTTTTTGGAAAATATCATGTATATATGTTGGGATCATCGTATTTTCTTCACTATAGTACGCACTTTCTAAAAATACTTTTCGATCTTCTAACACCTTTAACATTTTGTTCATTTGAATCGGATGGAGTTCGCCAATCTCATCAATAAACAAAATACCACCATGCGCATCTGTTACAGCACCTTTTTTCGGTTGCGGAATACCTGCTTGCCCCATCGCCCCAGCACCTTGATAAATCGGATCATGCACCGAACCAATTAAAGGGTCTGCGATACCACGTTCATCAAACCGAGCTGTCGTCGCATCAAGTTCAATAAATGTTGCATTCGTACGAAATGGAGATTTAGGATTTCGTTTCGCTTCTTCTAATACAAGACGTGCTGCCGCTGTTTTCCCAACACCTGGCGGGCCATATATGATTACATGTTGCGGATTCGGACCACAAAGAGCCGCTTTTAAGGACTTAATCCCGTCCTCTTGCCCTACAATATCTAAAAAGGTTGTAGGACGCACCTTTTCTGCTAGCGGCTCTGTTAAAGAAATCTCACGCATTTTACGAAGCTGTTCTAATTCTTTTTTCGATTCTCGATCAATTGAAACTTTTTGTGTTCGTTGATTTCGAAGTAAATGCCAGAAATATAATCCGACAATTACACCAAAAACAAGTTGAACAACTAAAAATATATTTGTCCAGCTCATTATTTATTTCCTCCCGCAATATTTTATCTCTTAGTATTTCCGCGGAGGAACGTAGCTAAACATAAAGAAAAACAGCAATTATAAAAATTGCTGTTTCCCTTTCGCATTATGCAGATGTTTTTGTATCAAGTACAGTACCGTCTTGTAACACCAATTTTGGCGGTTCATTATCAGCTACTGTTTCTTTTGTAAGAATACACTTCTCGATATCTTTACGAGATGGAAGTTCGAACATTACATCAAGCATTAAGCCTTCAATAATAGAACGAAGTCCACGAGCACCCGTTTTACGTTCAATTGCTTTTTTCGCAATTTCGATTAGTGCACCTTCTTCAAACTCTAACTCAACATCGTCAAGCTCCAATAGTTTTTGGAATTGCTTAACAAGTGCATTTTTCGGTTTCGTTAAAATATCAACAAGAGCATCTTCATCAAGTGGCTCTAGGTTCGCAATAACTGGAAGACGACCGATAAACTCTGGAATTAAACCAAATCTTAAAAGATCCTCTGGTAATACGTGAGATAAAACATGCTTCTCATTTACATCAGCATTTTTCTTCTCAGAACCAAATCCAATTACCTTCTCACCAAGGCGACGTTTAATAATCGGCTCAATGCCATCAAACGCTCCACCACAAATGAATAAGATGTTCGTTGTATCAATTTGAATAAACTCTTGGTGCGGATGCTTACGACCACCTTGAGGTGGAACGCTTGCTACAGTACCTTCTAAAATTTTCAGAAGTGCCTGCTGCACACCTTCACCAGATACATCACGTGTAATTGATGGATTTTCGGACTTACGTGCCACTTTATCAATCTCATCAATATAAATGATTCCTTTTTCCGCTTTCTCTACATCATAATCAGCTGCTTGAATTAATTTTAGTAAGATATTTTCTACATCTTCCCCAACATATCCAGCTTCTGTTAAAGATGTTGCGTCCGCGATTGCAAATGGAACATTTAAAATACGCGCTAACGTTTGTGCCAGTAATGTTTTACCACTACCTGTTGGCCCGATAAGTGCGATATTACTCTTCGCTAATTCTACATCATCAATTTTGCTGTTAGAATTAATGCGTTTGTAATGGTTATATACCGCTACCGCTAGTGCTTTTTTCGCGCTATCTTGCCCGATGACATACTCATCTAAGATTTCACGAATTTCTACCGGTTTCGGTACATCTTTGAATTCTACTTCTTCGTCCTTCGCAAGCTCCTCTTGTACAATTTCAGTACAAAGTTCGATACACTCGTCACAAATGTAAACACCTGGACCTGCCACTAACTTTCGAACTTGCGTTTGTGTTTTACCACAGAAAGAACATTTTAATTGCCCTTTTTCATCATTAAATTTAAACATATTTTCACACCCCTTACAAAGTGCTAACCTCTTGCCTTCGTATGTACACGATAAATGTATCGTATGTAAATACATATTATGTCACTACGTGGCGAGAAATACAAATAATATGACTAGTTATGTACAAATAAAAAAATTTTAAAACTTTTGAAATATGTATATTCGACTTGTAAAGGAACTTTTCCTTCTCCATCGAAAAGTTTTATAAATATATTTCTATATTTATAAAACAAGGCACGATTAAAATCGTGCCTTGTTATTTTATTATGCAGCGTTTTCTACTAAGAAGTCTACAGCTTTACGCACTTTAAGATCTTCAGCTAAAGCGTCTACGCTTCCAAGAGCTTGCTTGATAGCGTCTACTGGCATACCGTACATTTCAGCCATTTTTTCAACTTCTGCAGTTACTTCTTCTTCAGTAACTTCGATGTTTTCAGCTTCAATGATAGCTTCAAGAACAAGATTGATTCTTACACGTTTTTGTGCATCTTCTTTCATTTGCTCTTTTAATTTGTCAGCGTCAGTACCTGTGAATTGGTAGTAAAGCTCAAGGTTCATACCTTGTTGGCTTAAACGTTGCTCGAATTCACGAACCATACGATCTAACTCAGTGTTGATCATAGCTTCTGGAATTTCGATTTCAGCGTTAGCAGCAGCTAATTCTACTACTTCGTCACGTACTTTGTGCTCAGCTTCGTGCTTTTTGCCTTCTTCTAAGTTTGTGCGAAGTTTTGCTTTTAATTCATCAAGAGTTGCAACCGCTTCGTCTGCTTCTTTAGCGAACTCGTCGTTTAACTCAGGAAGTTCTTTTGTTTTGATTTCGTGAATTGTTACTTTGAATGTTGCTGGTTTGCCAGCTAATTCAGCAGCATGGTACTCTTCTGGGAATGATACTTCAACGTCTTTAGACTCACCAGATTTAAGACCGATTACTTGCTCTTCGAAACCTGGGATGAATGTACCAGAACCGATTGCTAGAGAGTAGTTTTCGCCTTTTCCGCCTTCAAATGCTTCGCCATCAACGAAACCTTCGAAGTCGATTACAGCTGTATCACCGTTTTCAACAGTTCCTTCTTCTTTAACAACTAGTTCTGCTTGACGCTCTTGTAAAGATTTTAATTCGTTCTCTACATCTTCGTCAGTTACAGTTGTTTCAACTTTTTCTACTGCTAAACCTTTGTATTCACCTAATTTAACTTCAGGTTTCACTGTAACTTTTGCAGTGAAGATAAGGTTAGCATTTTTTTCGAACTTCTCGATGTCGATTTCAGGATGATCAACTGGGAAGATACCAGCTTCTTCGATCGCTTCACCGTATGCTTTTGGTAAAATGATATCTAAAGCATCTTGGTATAAAGATTCAATACCAAAGCGTTGTTCAAATAATGGACGAGGCATTTTTCCTTTACGGAAACCTGGTACGTTAATTGTTTTTACTACTTTTTTGAACGCAGCGTCGATAGAGTTGTTTACTTCTTTAGCATCAACTTCGATTGTTAAAACGCCAACGTTACCTTCTAATTTTTCCCATTTTGTAGACATTTATTCTTTCCCTCCAACTATAATAATGTATGCACATACCTCTATAGATTAAGATCTTCATTATCTCTTTTTTGAAATAACAAATACACAAATAATCCTCTAGCAAAAGCTTTCAGATATAATGTTCCAATCTACTAATTGCCCAGAAGACAACTACGGTATATTTTGTTCGAGAATAATATGAAACATATTAAGTAAGAGAATTACACTTCTCTTCTCTTACAAACAGGCAGATTTCTGCCTTTTGCAACCCTTACATTATAACATAGAATATGCTCGTTTCAAGAACTGAACGATTCTTTTTCATAATTATACGGGCAAATATCCTTCTCTTTCAACACGTAATAACCATTGATAGGCAATATGAAACTCTTCCAATTCGATATTATATGCTGCCATAAGCTCTTCTTCATCTATAGCCAATCCGAAACGCTTTCTTCCAATTCTCTCTAAAACAGCTGACCAAATCTCTTCTTTATCCATTAATAGAGCGAATGGGAAAACGCTAATTTGCAACTCTTTCCAATATGTAATCATTGCTTCAAATATATCGGGATAATTTTGCTCTAATCGGCTTGATAATTTATGTATAATGTTATTGGATTGCTCCTCATTATGACCTGTAAATGCTGGAATCACCTTAATCGTATTTCCAAACTTTTCTACCTCTATTTCTTCTTCTACCTGACTTTCTATCATTTTATACAAAATAGAAGTTTTCAAATAGGGGTGCTGCTCTTCGTCTATTAAAAATTTCTTTAAAACAGGTAATGCAAGATCTAAGTCTTTTAACGAAAGTCGCTGAATCGCTCTTAGCTTCTGTCCAAAGTTTTCTCCAAAAATTTCATTAGTAAACTCATCCAATTCAAAATTTGAATCCACTAGCGATGCGTCTCCCTCATTTAGCATACCTTCTGCAAATAAAGCAAGCTGCGCTAATTTTTCCTTTTGATCAGGCATTATATCTTTCGTTTGTAAAACCTTTTCAACAGTTTCAATAACACCTTCATAATCATTTGTTTGAACTAAAATAGTTACGTACGTTTCAAGAATATCACCAAATAAGACAACTCCTGTTTTAAGCAACTGTTCACATTTGTCTTTCGCTTCTTCCATACGTTTTAATTCAAGTAAACAAATAACTGAAGCTAATTCCGTTTGTTCCGTTTCCGCATTATACTGACGTAGTATTTCAAAGCAACGCAATGCATCTTCGAATTCCCGCTCTTTCAGCGCTAAAAAACCTTCATCAATATAGCGCTCTGATAGTTGTGGAAACAATACGACCGTATTTTCTTTTTTATCCATACGTCCGCCTCTTTTTCTTGATTTTAATTATGTTCAAAGTAAATATATCAAATGCGTAATGAGAACACAACATCCCTAAACTATTTGTTTGAAATATGAAAATATTTAATTTTTACATTCCAATACGAATAAATTTCTACTAAAAATTAAAATTGTACAAATAAAAATCCCCAGCAACAAGCGCAGAGGATTCATCATTAATGGAAAGTTTTTATAATTGTGGGGTATATTACAAGGGTAATAATTTGGAGAACAATAATTGCCATAACAATCATGCTAAAATAGAAGATTGGTTTACTTCGCTTCATTAAAAACATAATAATAAGCATCGTACAAGCAAACAAACTTAAGAAGAACAAACTTGTTGTCGAACTAAGTATACCACTTGGGACAAAGAACAATAACACTACACTACAAGTACCTATAATTCCAAATAACCATTCCATTCATTCACTCATTCCCTTTCCCTCTCATGGCTGTTTTCTCTAAGCGATCAAATGTTTCACAACATCAACTACATACGTTAATTTCTCATACGCTACAAATCCAAAAGCAACCGTTAAGCCCGTTACAACTAATCCTTTCATCATTTCTTCCTCCTCGTTTTATCGTTGTTATCTTCATTATAAAAGATTAGCAATTTCTTACCATCGAACTACCTTACAGTTACCTTACAGAATTGTAAGATTTCAAAAAGAGATTGAAAAACACCTCATATCGCTTGAGGTGCTTTCACGGAATTTCTCTATAATCACTTGTAAAATCAACTTGTTTCTTTTAGTTATTTTTGGACGAATCGACTCTTAAACTAATAGATTTACTAAATAATTTAGAATCAAAATAATTATTCGTTACTTTTCTTAACTTACTTTCAGATATTTTCGTATTACAAGAAAACAACTGGTGAAAATCGTGTTAATATATTTTTGTACAATTAAGAATTTAATTTACAAGGGGGATTATATATGTTTAAAAAAATGGCGGCAGATGTATTAGGACTAAGCGATGTAGGTTCTGTCATTACACCTAAAGACTATGATAAGGTCGATGCTGATGATTATGTGATGCATGAAGATGGGGAGAAAATTTACTTTCTAATTAAATCCAAATCAGATGAATATTGCTTCACAAACAAAGGGTTAATTCACTTAGACGGTACAAGCGCAACAAGTAAAAAACGTACACTACGCCGCTTTAGTTATAGCAAATATCAAATTAAAAACGTAGCACTTGAAACTGCAGGAACGATTGATTTAGATGTAGAAATTAAGTTTCAAATGGGCGATGAACATTACTCAATTGATGTTCATAAAAAACATATTGAAGAATTAAAAGATTTATATAAGGCTTTACTTAAAATCGAAGAAATTTCATACGACAACGATATTACATTACAATATGCACATAAAAGTTTAGATATGGCATCTAATGCCTTTAGCCGTATTTCAAACGCACAAGTAAACCTAGCAGAGCAATTTAAAGAAATGAACGAGATTGCCTTTAACTGGCTTGTTGATACGAAGAAACAATATAATGTGAAAGATTATGGTTTTGTCTTTGACAAGTTTATTAACAACTAATTTAAAATACACAAAAAACCTTGTTATCAAAAGATAACAAGGTTTTCTTAGCGTCCCAGGAGAGATTCGAACTCCCGCTCCGCCCATTTCCGTACTATTTTATATATTTGGATCGCAGTCTTAATATATCTTCTCCTTCGCGAATGCCTGCCGATCCCTTCCTCACATTTTTTACGACAGTCCAATTCGGGTTAGTTTCATCACCGATATTCTGTACTGTAAAATTGCCATCACCATATTTCCGGTGACCTTCTGCCAATTTCTCCGTTAAATCATTCTCATTTGATCTCGCCATCTTTGCGCCATCTCCCTTTTTTATACGACCTTCTTAAACCCTCTAACCAATCACAGGTCCAGTCAATTGGAGATTCTCGTTTTCCGCTTCTATTAATTGTAACACACTGCCGGGGATAAGTTCCGACAATCGATGCTCAATCTTACTAGAATGGTAAAAAGTTTTAGAACATTCTAAGTAAAAAATTAGGATAATACGGATATGGATTTGAGTTCCATCATAAGCCTATTGATTCTTTAAATTAAATACTATGAGGAACAGGGCGCATAAACGGCGCTCCTTTTATTTAAGAAAAAGAATTACATATACAACTGCTTAATATCGAAGGAACGGTTACAGATATTAAGCATGAGCTACAATTATAACCCAAACTAGACGCGAAACTTATAAGTAATCACTTCTTGTGATAATCTTTCACTCGTATTAATTATGCTATTTTATTCCTACCCCCATCTCTTACACCAAAACATCAATTTTTAGCGTCCCAAGAGAGATCCGAACTTCCGGCCCACCTATTATCTACAATATATAAGCGATTCTTTCATGGCTTGTTTAACATACATTGGCTAATGTATAGATATGGTATAATTTTCTTGTGAAAATATTATAGGAGAAGCAGGGATGGTACAAATAAAAGTAACACCTGAACGTCTAGAGCAAGTAGCCAAGACGGTAAAGAACGTACGGTACACCTTAGAACAAATACATAATGGTTTATACAATCAAACAGAACATATTGCCGCAAACTGGGCAGGAGCAACTAGCCAACATTTCTATCAAATGTTTAACGAAGCTAAACCAAAAATGTTCACAGTTTTAACGGAATTCGATAAAATAGCTACCGAATTAGAAAGAGTTGCGGAAAAATTCCGCACGGCAGATGCTGAGTACGACGGCAATCTAGTTGAAAGTGAGATTATAGCTAATACTCCTTCTTCAGAAAATAACAACACATCACCTGGTGCATCTTCTTCGAAAAAAGATGGTGAAAGTTTAGAGAAAGTTACTAGAGACCTAGTGGGCGAGTTATCGGGAGAATACGATGTACGACGTGTTATAGAAGGTGTTGATCCCGATACTGGCGAAAAACTTTCATGTTGGGAACGCACTGGTGCTGGTGTCATGGTTTTTGCGGGGCTTACGCCTGTTGGTAAGGGAATAAAAGTAGTCAAAGGCACAAAAAAAGTTTCCAATGCAATAGATGCAGCAGCCACACTAGAAAAACAACGGAAAACTTTAAAAGCTAATAGCTTAGCTGGTAAAGAATACGAAACAAAAATGTTCGAGGTTATAAAACAACAAAAACCTAAATCTGAATTGAATGAACAAATAACCGTACAAACAAAATCGGGCGTACACACTCGTATAGATATAGGAGGCAAGGACGCAAATGGCAAGATTGACTTAGTAGAGTTAAAATCTTCACCTACTGCACCTCTTACTAAAAATCAGAAAAAAGCCTTCCCTGAAATTGCAGAATCAGGTGCAATAGTTAAAAGTAGGAACAAACCACCATTTGAACATTTAGAAGAGATCCCACCAACGAAAATAAATGTAATAAGAAAAGAAGAATAAGGAGGCTTTTATATGGCATTACATGATACGGATCAAGTCGATTTAGTTTTAATAGATGAGGATAATAAAGATAATGTATACTTAACAATCTTTGATGCTTTAGAGTGGAATAAAAGCGAAGAACTTGACGATGAACACATTTTACTTTTGCAAGACAAAATCAATACATATTTAGGATTCATTGAAAGTGATGAAATCTACGAAAAAGTTCCAAGTACAATAGGAAGAACACATTTCATTATACAAGTGTATTCGCAGAATGAACCTAGTTTTTACGGGAAAAAGTTTTATAATATTGTAAGTGAACAATTAGGAGAATCTGGATATGGATTTGAGTTCCATCATAAACCTATTGATTCTTTAAATTAAATAAGAGGAATAGGGCGCATAAATGGCGCTCTTTTCTTAATGTACTTCCATCCATAATAAATAATAATTATCATATATTGCGTTATATTTTACACTTCTTGCACATACATCAATTTGTAGACAAACAAAAAACCTTGTTATCAAAAGATAACAAGGTTTTTTTAGCGTCCCAGGAGAGATTCGAACTCCCGACCGTACGCTTAGAAGGCGTATGCTCTATCCGGCTGAGCTACTGGGACATGGAGCGGGTGAAGAGAATCGAACTCTCGACCAGAGCTTGGAAGGCTCTTGTTTTACCACTAAACTACACCCGCATATGTTATTTTCTTTTCTTCGTTAGCGCCGTTGCCCTATCGACAATATTTATTATATGTATAACCACACATAAAGTCAACACCTTTTTTAAAAGAGGATAAATTTTCTTATCCTCTTTTAAAAACTGCTTGTTCAACTAGTTGTCCGTCTAACGTTTCAAAACGAACTTCCATTTGATTTTCATCCATTTCTAATAAAGCAAATGTCTTTTCTACACGCTGACGTGGTAATAAAATACTGCCTGGATTAATAAATAAAACGCCCTCGATTAATTCCGCACCTAATACGTGAGAATGTCCGAAGCATGCAACTTGCGCTCCCACTTCTTCAGCATGGTACGCTAGCGTTTGTAATGTCATTTTCACATTATGGCGATGTCCATGCACAACTAAGAAGCGAATTCCATCTACATCAGTTACAATTTCATCTTGAAAGTTAGCATAATCACAGTTTCCTTTTACAACATGGAAACCTTGCAGTTCTTCATGAGCAGGCGTTAGCTCTGAATCACCGCAATGAATCATGATATCTACTTTCCCTTCATATTTCTCTTTCAACTGCTGTAATTCCTTCACAGAGCTATGACTATCGCTTACAATTAAAGCTTTCATCATTCTCTCTCCCTTATTCTCCTAAAAACCATTCCGGGATTTTTTCTTCTAACTTACGAAGAGCACGGCCACGGTGGCTAATAGCATTTTTTTCATCTGAACTTAATTCCGCCATTGCTTTTTTGTATTCTTCCACATAAAAAATCGGATCGTATCCAAAGCCATTTTCTCCGCGGCGTTGTTCTAAGATAAATCCTTCACATGTCCCATTTACAATGACAGGCTTTTTATCACCTTCAGGGAAAGCAACTGCTAATGCACAATAAAAACGAGCTTTACGCTTTTCAAAGTCAACGTCATTTAATTCTTGTAACACTTTATCGATATTTGCTTGGTCATTTTTCGGTTCACCAGCAAAACGCGCTGAATACACTCCTGGTTTTCCATTTAAAGCATCTACAATAAGACCCGAATCATCCGCAATTACGATAGAATTCAACTGTCTACTCAAACTATCCGCTTTTAAGATCGCATTTTCTTCAAATGTTTCACCAGTTTCTTCGACTTCTTCAATATGAGGAAAATCGTGTAATGATTTCACTTCTAAATCAAATCGCTCAAATAACTCAGCAAACTCACGTACTTTTCCCATATTTTTTGTCGCTACAACAACTTGTTTCATACTTTCCACCTCTACTCTATATGAGATACGATGTCACCTAAAGCTTCTTTTTGCATATCAATCAGTTGGAAAATGCCTTTTTCCGCAGCATCAAGTAGTTCATTTAACTGCGCTCTACTAAACGTCGCTTCTTCTCCAGTTCCTTGCACTTCAACAAATTGGCCTTTTCCAGTCATAATTACGTTCATATCAACGTCTGCTTTAGAATCTTCTGCATAGTTTAAATCTAAAACAACACCTTGCTCTTCAACAATTCCTACTGACGTTGCTGCTAAATAATCTTTTACTGGAATTTTAGATACTTTTTCTGCTTGTAATAATTTCTCGAAAGCTAATACCATCGCTACATATGCACCTGTAATAGACGCTGTTCTCGTTCCACCATCTGCTTGGATAACATCACAGTCAATCCAAACTGTTCTCTCGCCAAGCGCTTCTAAATCAACTACCGCACGTAATGCTCGTCCAATTAGACGTTGAATTTCCATTGTACGTCCTGTTACTTTCCCTTTGCTTGACTCCCTAATTGTACGTTGTTCTGTTGCACGCGGAATCATCGCGTATTCAGCTGTTACCCATCCTTTTCCTTCTCCACGCATAAACGGTGGTACACGCTCTTCAATTGTTGCTGAGCAAATCACCTTTGTATCCCCAACTTCAATTAATACAGATCCCTCTGGATGTTTTAAATAATTCGTATGAATATGTATATGGCGTAATTCTGTTTTCTCTCTACCATCTACTCGCATAAAAATAACCTCCTCTTAATTACTACTCGTTAGTATAGCCAAATTTAAATGTATGATATGTATACAATAAAAGAAGGAGAACCCAAAAAGCAATTCTCCTTTCTTACTTAAGTATATCAAATTATTCAAGATTAAAAACTACCTGTATTCACGTTTTCTGGACGATCTACAGGTTTTATTAACTTTCCGCCCTTTTCATCTATAAGATTTGCTTTTCCATTCACTTCAATAGAAATATTTTTCACACCTTTCTTTTCTGTTAAAGATAAAACTAACGACTTCAATACGTAATTTGAGATCATATTTTTATCTGGGTTTACAAATATATTTTCATTAAAGTTTAATGTAAGATTTCCGTCTTGTAATTTCGGATTCGTAATAAGCTTAACGCCTGGATTAAAATCATTCAGGAGCGATTGATGAATCGGACCTTTTACAAGTTCATCTATAATTGCTGCATAATCATTTTCTTTTCCTTCCGCAACGCGGCGTGTGACTGGTACGTAGTATTGCTGTTTATTATTATTTTGCGCCATGAAATATAGTGTGACTGGTTTTGTATTCGTTACATCTGCTACTTGTTCATCATCGAAGTTAATACCATTTGCACGGCTCACTCCTTCACCAAGCGGTGTACCAGCAACCGGCATCTTCGCCAATTTCTCACCATTTATTTGGAACTGCACTTGTTTTATCTCTGTAAATTGCGTCAACGTCCACGCTATAGATTCAATGATTTGACGCTCTTCTTCTTTCGCATAGTTTTTCATTTCTTTAGAGAAATCAATAACTGCCGTCCCGTCCTTTTTCAAATCTAAAGTCATCGTTGTATTCGCCGGAATGACTGCACGAAACCCATTCGGTAATAAATTCGTTACCGGTCCATCTTTCACAAGGTATTCTAACGTTTGCTTCACAGTCTCATTTGCTTTCGGAGTAGGTATAGCTAACGTTTGTGGTACAACATAACCATTTTTATCAACAAGGTATAGTTCTCTATTTACCATTTGCCCTTGCTTATCTTTTTTAGCTACTTCTTTCTTCCCACCCTCTGTATACGTAACTTGTTTTGGCGGATCAATTTGTTCAGTTGCTTTCTCCTGATTTATAAAGCCACACCCTGTTAGTAAAACAGCGCTCACAGTAGCACCAACAACCCATTTAAAAGTGGATTTAGGCATGCCATTCCCCCCTAAAATCTAAGTTTGTACTATTATGTATACGAGCCGTTTCACATTTTAGAACAAGCTGTGCCTCTTATAAAGTGAAACTTTAATCAGTGGAGGGTCTAACTGCCCAGCAAATAGCAAGATAAAACAAAAAACTCCTGATTTCTCAGGAGCTCACCTATATGAATTCTACTATTATTCTTTTTCTAAATGAATATGCTTCACATTTTCAATCGGTTGACCGAACCATTTTGATGCAATTTCTTTAAACAAGCCTATTTTTCCCGTTGTTAAGAAGAGATGATCGCTTTGTTCTTCTCCTTCATTCAACATTTTACTATGATATAAGATTGTACTTACTTCACGTGCTGTTTCATCACCAGAACTAATTAGTTGTACTTTATTTCCCATTACTTTTTTAATAACAGGTCCTAAAATTGGATAGTGTGTACACCCTAATATAAGTGTATCAATATCGGTACTTTTCAGTGGTTGCAGCGTTTCTCTTACAACTTCATACGCCATTTCACTTTCGAAATTCCCACTCTCTACAAGTTCAACGAACGGTGGACAAGCTAAACTTTCTACCATAACACGGTTATTAATAGACTTTAACGCCTCTTCGTATGCACCACTTTTCACCGTTCCAATCGTTCCAATAATCCCAACGTGATACGTGTTTGTCACTTTTAAAGCTGTACGTGATCCTGGGTGAATAACTCCTACTACTGGAATTGGTAATTGTTTTTGCATCTCTTCTAATACAACTGCAGTTGCTGTATTACACGCAATAACTAACATTTTAATATTTAAATCTAGTAAATGCTCCGTCATTTCCCACGTAAATTGACGCACTTCTTCTCGAGAACGTGGACCATAAGGACAACGTGCTGTATCTCCTAAATATATGATACGCTCTTTCGGCAACTGACGAATTAATTCCTTCGCTACTGTTAAACCGCCAACTCCTGAATCGATAACACCGATTGCTCTATTCAACTTCATCACCCGTTTTCTCATTCATCATCTTTTATGTTTATCATTATATTTTACACACTTTAAGTTCGCTCACTTAAACTGCTTCTGTATGAAAATTTTCATTTGTACCTGTATAGACTAGGACTTTTTTATTTTGCTCCTTTTTTTCATAATTTGCAAGACAGAAAAATAACCGACCTTCTATATGAAAGTCGGTTTCTTCTATATAAAGCGCGTATTTATTGCTCCTTCTTTTTTCGGAAAAAAGACATTCCCATTAATAAGAAGAAATGAGCAGAAATTAAAATGACGATAATTTATTTACAGCCCTTTTTATCGCCTTACCTATTTCCACGCTAGACTGTGGATTTTGTCCTGTAATTAAATGACCATCTACTACTACATGCGGCGTAAAATTGGGGGCTACATAAAACAAAGCTCCTTCTTCTTTCAACTTACTTTCTAACAAAAACGGAACGCGCTTTTCTAAATGTACAGCTTTTTCTTCATCGTTTGTATAACCTGTTATACGCTTACCGGCAACAAAAAACGAGCTATCCTTATTTTTCACACCGACTAAGGAGCTTACTCCGTGACAAACAGCCGCTACAATCCGGTTATTGTTATACATGTTCTCAATCAAATTTGCTACATATGGATTGCCTGGAAAATCTACAATCGCCCCGTGCCCACCACCAAATAAAACCGCATCATAATCCGAGAAATGAACATTTGAAATCGGCCTCGTATTTTGTAATAAAGAAGCTACATGCTTGAATTCGCGAGGTATACCATTCGGAATAGACACTCTATCTATAGGTACTCTCCCGCCTTTTATTGACACAATATCAACATCAAACTTAGCCTTTTTAAATACATGATAAGGAGCTGCGAGCTCTTCAAGCCACAAACCAGTCGGGTGTCCATTCATATCATGAGCACTTGTTGAAACTAACAGTATCCTTTTCAACATATCCCCTCCTTATTACCTATTTATGTATGGAGTGTTCTTATCATTCATATAGCAAGTGAAGCAAACAAAAAAATAGCCGACTCTTTGTATAAAAGTCGGCTGCTTTCTTATAGTTCGAGCTCTCCCATACGAAGAAGCTCCACAACTGCTTGTGAACGTCCTTTAACCCCTAGCTTTTGCATTGCGTTTGAGATGTGGTTGCGAACTGTCTTTTCACTTATAAAAAGTTCACCTGCAATTTCCTTCGTTGTTTTATCTTGAACCAGTAATTCAAATACTTCTCTTTCTCTCTTTGTGAGTAAAGGTTTAGATTGATACGCTTTTTCCTTCAACTGGTATAACCCTCCTTGCTTAAGCCAGAGCTGTGTATGTGTAAGTTGGGTGTTTATTTAGTCAAGATATTGTATGAACGAAATGTGCAGGTGGTGAATGAAAATGGGCTTTATTTCCTATGTTATTTTAGACTTTTATACAGTGCGTACACTCTTTTTATCCACTTACTTTCCAACGCGCCATATTTGTTCTAGCAATATACTTACAACTGTACCTACAAATAAACCATTACCGAATATATATTGCATAACAGACGGCAAGGATTGGAGTGCTCCAGACGGTAAAAACATAACGCCGCTGCCAAATAATACTGCAACGCCTAAAATCGTTACATTCCTTTCACTCATCGGCACTTGTTTTATATTATTAAATCCAATTCCAATTAACTGTACGAACGAAGCCATTAAAACAGCCGATGCGACAGCAGATGGTAAAGATGCTAAGTAACGAATAATACTTGGAAAAAGAGACATTACGACTAGTAACGCACATGCCATTAAGAACGATCGTATATACTTTTGTTTTGTTAAACGTATAAATCCTGCCGTTGCTGGTAACGGAACGACACCTACAGTTGAAAATACAGAAGAGATGATATGTGAAATCCCCCCAACCCATGTTCCATCTTTCAACTGTTTTTGTTCAATAGTCGCTTTATGAATAGTTGCTTGATTAATTGCTATAATAGCTGCCACCGTATTCGAAACTAAAATACATACCATAACGAAACTTGATACAGCCATACCTGTATTCCATTTTGGAAGTCCCCAAGCAAATATATGTGGAAGTTGCACAAAATGAGTTACTTGAGATGGGATTGTCACTTTTCCTGCAATAAGAAAAATAATCCACCCACTAATTAATCCTATTAAAACTGCATAACTTTTGACAAAGCCTTTTCCGAAATTAGATAGTATAATAACGAACAAAAATATACTAAACGCGATCATTGCTGTAAATCCGTCGATTTGAGAAATAGTAGCTGTAATTCCTAACATTCCTTTTAAAAATACACCACTTAATTGTAAACATAATAAAAGTAAAAACGTCCCTGTCACAAGCGGCGTAAATAAAAATAAAATACGTCCTATAAAACCAGTTACTCCTAATCCTATTAAAATAACACCGGAGATTATCATTCCTAATTCTAAAATTTGCAGTGTACTATGTAATTGATCCTGTCCGGCCGTTGCGTAAGCAAGTACGGTAAATACACCAACCCAAGATCCAGCCGGCCCATCCGCAATTGGCAGTCTATGCCCAAGCCAGCCTTGTAAAAAAGAAGATATACCAACTACAAAAAACGTACGCTGCATTAAATAAAATATTTCTTCCGTCGTAAGATGAAATAATCCGCCAACGACAATTGGTAGTGCGATTGAATTTGCTAATAAAAATATAAACCATTGCAAAGTTCCCATAATATGATTTTGGTTATGTTGATTGTCCAAAATTTTCATCCCTTCTAGCTTTCCTATAAAAAATATATTGTAAGAATAAAAAAGAAGAGTTCTAGACTTACCATTAGAACCCCCCTCAAAATATTTAAACGATTCTTCTACACAAGATTATTTAATTCCACCTCATTTAAACTTCCAACAACAATATTTCCTTTATACACAACTAAACGTTTTTCTGTTTGACGCGCTACTGCTTCAGCAGCGCATGTCGCATTTGTCAAAACAAAACTCGCTTCATCCCCTACATTCGGCCATACTCGCTTCCCTTCATTATTTAACGTTTCTTTTCCTCCTGTAATAAAGCGAAGTGCTTTTCCTAAAGACCTTTCGTCACTCCACCCAAAACGCTCTGCTAATCGATTCGCCTTTTGAAGCATATCACCTGTTCCAAACGGTGACCAATGATCTGTAATACTATCATTTCCTAATGAAACCTTAACACCTTTTTTATCTAATAACGGAATTGGGATTACTTGTTTACCAATTGGTACCGTTGAAGTAATATCAATATTTACATTTGCGAGTCTCTCTGCCACTTCTTCAGCCTCTTTATCAGTAACACCACCAAGTCCAAGTGCATGACTAATTGTTACACGACCTTGCCATCCTGCTTCTTCTGTTAAACTTGCCAATCTCTTCATCGTAAAGCTTCCAAGATTATTCGCATCGTGCAAATGAATATCAACATTCGCATTAAATTCTACTGCGATATCCATAATTGTATGTAATGATTTTTCAATGTCATTATCCACTGTAGCTGGATCTACACCTCCGACTAGATGAGCCCCCATACGCATCGCATCTTTCACGAGTTGCACAGAATTACTGCGCAATAATCCATGTTGCGGAAACGCAACAATTCTACTAGACACTCGATTTTTATATGTTTCTAATGCCCCTAACGTCGCCTCCAAATTACCAAGCCCAATAATTGGATCAACATTACAATGCGTTCTAATATTCGTTGCACCATTTTGCAGTAGTAACTCTAGCATATTTTCCGCTCTATTTTGGGCAGTTGCTAATTGCTTTGGTAAAATTTTTTCTTCTTCATTAAAACGTGTAAAAATACTTTCTGCTGGCATACAAGCTTTCCAAGGACCACTATAATATGTCTTATCAATGTGAATATGCATCTCTTCGAAAGCGGGCAAAATTAATAAACGATTAGCATCAAGAATGAGTACCCCTTCCTCTTGAACAGTCCCTGCTATAATTTTTTTAATTCGTCCCTCTTCAATAAGTAAACTACATAACTCTGTTTCTGTTTTTGAAATTCTCCCCTCTTCATATGTATACCCCGATTCAAGCGTTACATTAGTCAACCAATATACCGTCATCTCTATTTCCCCACCCTTTATTAAAAGTTACCTCTTACTATAATTTTAATATCAACTGAAAATTAAGACAATTAATATGACTGTTCCCTAAAAAAATGTCATACAACCTCATAGTCTCCTCATAGATTTCCATATAGAATAGAAGTATAGAGTTTGCTATAAAAAGGAGTGTATTGGAAGATGTCAAAAAGATTATGTAAATCCGAAACTGATAAAATGCTATTTGGTATATGCGGTGGTTTAGGAGAATATTTTGATATTAGCTCTACTCTCATTCGCATACTTTGGGTCATTGCAGTTTTATGTTTTGGGACGGGGTTTTTAGTTTATTTTATTTGTTTATTACTTATGCCACGCTCTTACTAATAACATTCTTTCATATATTTGAGCATAGTGTATACAAAATCCCCTATAGATTTTTCTATAGGGGATTTTTTCATGAAGAATATTTCATCGTTAAATGTAATACCGCCACTTCTTTTTCTTCATTTTTATAAATATGCTTCTTATTCGCTTCAAATTGAATGGAATCAAACTCATTTAATTCATATACATCATTCTCCACTTGAATAGACACTTTCCCTTTCATTACCGTTACAAGCTCAATCGCACCTTCATGATGAGCTTCTGGTTCATATATACTATTTGATCGTAAACAAGCACGGTGCATTTCCATCCCTGTTTCTTTCGTATAACGGAACATCGTTTCTAAATGCCATGCTTGTCCTACATCTACTGCAAATCCTTCTCCACAGCGCGCAACGGCTACTGGTTCTCCAAAAACCATTAATCTAGATAAAGGAATTGATAACCCTTTCGTTATTTTCCAAATGACAGCTAGCGTCGGATTTGTTTCCCCTCTTTCGATCTTTCCTAATGTTAATTTACTAACTCCTGTTTTATGAGCTAATTCTTCTAAACTTAATTTCTGTTCATTTCGAATTTGTCTCAATAACTGTCCAACTTGTTGAATGACTTCTTTCGTTTGCATATCTTCATTTTCTTTCATATATAAAACCACCTTAAAGTATAAAATAGTTTACTTTTATTCAATTAAAGTATATCATACTATACATAATTATTTATTTCCGAAAGGAGTGCTATACTTCATGCGCGCAATTTTATTAGGTCTTTTATCATCGGCCTTTTTTTCTGCAACCTTTATTATTAATAGAGCAATGAATATATCTGGAACGAGCTGGGCTTGGACAGCTTCCTTCCGTTTTTTATTTGCTCTCCCTATTTTATTCCTTATCGTTTTATTTCGCAAAAACTTTAGGGGATTATGGAAAGAGTTAAAAAAACATCCATTGGCATGGATCGGATGGGGTTCTGTTGCCGGTATTGGTTTTTATTCTTTATTAAGTTTCGCAGCTGTCTTTTCTCCAGCTTGGCTCGTTGCTGGAACTTGGCAAGTTACGATTTTAGCTGGTTTACTACTATCACCACTATTTTTTGTGAAAATAGAAACAAAATCAGGTACGAAACTTGTACGTGGAAAAATTCCACTTCGTAGCTTATATGTTGCTTTATTTATTTTACTTGGTGTAATTTGTATGCAAGCAACTGCCGCAGGCCATATTACAATGACTCAGTTCATTTCAGGTTTTTTACCTGTCGTATTAGCCGCTTTCTTATATCCGTTCGGTAACCGAAAAATGATGGAGCTTGTTGGCGGACGCCTTGATACGTTCCAACGTGTATTAGGAATGGCAATTGGAAGTCTTCCTATAACAATTTTGCTTGGTGTATATGGATTTTCTACTACGGGTATTCCAACATCTAGCCAAATGCTTCAAGGATTTTTGTTAGCATTATGTTCCGGCGTTATTGCAACGATGACATTTTTCTTTGCTACTGACTTAGCAAAAGATAACCTGGCTTTACTTGGAGCTGTTGAAGCAACACAAGCTGGAACGATGGTCTTTACCGTACTTGGAGAAATTGTTTTCTTGAATGGTTCGTTTCCTGGCGGGCTTTCCCTACTTGGAATGATTATTATTATGTTAGGAATGGTTGCAAATAGTATTTTAAACCGATCTATTCCAGCCGTTAAACAGAAAAAATCAGCATAAAAAAAGAGTATGGTTCTATAGAGATGAACCATACTCTTTTTTATTGTCCCCCTATTTCGCCTTATCAGAATAGTATTTCATTGGCTGTTTATACTAAAACGTATGTTATAATACGTTTCATGCGCATTAATAGGAGGTAAATTATGTTAAAAAAAGCAATCGCTGAATTTATTGGTACCTTTGTACTTGTATTATTCGGAACTGGAGTAGCTGTCACTGGCGGCGGAATCGAAGGAATTGGAACATTAGGAATCGCTATGGCTTTCGGCTTATCTATTGTAGCTATGGCATATAGCATCGGAACAATTTCTGGATGTCACATTAACCCAGCAGTATCAGTAGCTATGTTCATCAACAAACGAATGGACGCTATGGAACTTTGTTATTATGTATTAGCTCAAATTTTAGGTGGTTTATTAGGAACTGCAACGTTAGTAACAATTTTAAAATCTGCTAAAACACCTTTAGATAATTTAGGACAAAATGGTTTCGGAACTCTTGGTTTATCTGGAGCATTTTTAGTTGAGTTCATTTTAACTTTCGTATTTATTTTAGTTATTGTCGCTGTAACAGGTAAAAAAGGAAGTTCTTCTTTAGCTGGACTAGTAATTGGTTTCACATTAGTTTTAATCCACTTATTAGGAATTCCGTTAACTGGAACATCTGTTAACCCAGCTCGTAGTATCGCACCAGCTTTATTTGTTGGTGGAGAAGCACTTTCTCAACTATGGGTATTCATCGTAGCACCAATTCTTGGTGGTATCTTCGCAGCTATCGTAGGTAAATTCATTTTAAATACTGAAAAATAAAATTTTCAATATTTCTGAATAAAAAAAAGCGAGCCCTCATTATGAGGAAGCTCGCTTTTTTATTCTTTCATTTTAGACTTTAAATTTGTAACTAATTGATCTACCGTTACATTTGCAAGCACGTTTTCCATCGCTTCTTGCGCTTGCATTAAAATAATTTCTAATACTGATTGAATATTAGCTCCTACTGGACATTCAATGTTGGGATTTTCATGGAAGGAAAATAGCTGTCCTTCTTCTACAACTTCCACTGCTTTATATACATCAAGTAATGTAATTTCTTCTAAATCTCGAGCAAGTGTCGTACCACCTTTACCAGCTTGTACATCAACAAGTCCTGCTCTCTTCAACATTCCTGTAATGCGACGAATCACAACTGGATTTGTATTCACACTACCGGCAATCCATTCAGAGGTACAGCGAGAGTTTCGATCTATCGCAAGTAATGTCAGCATATGAACACCTACTGTAAAACGACTACTAATCCCCATCTGCACACCCTCCTTTTTATTCATTCTATTAAAAGACGACTCTTATTATTATATACTATTTTTAATTTATACATAAAGAAAAAGCATGATTTCAATAGGAAATCATGCTTTTCTCTCATTATTGACGCTTTATAAATTTCGCTAAATCTTTAAATTTCACTTTATCTGAGTAATTCATTACGCCATTTACGTAAATGCGGCTTGTAACAGCATTTAATATCGCAATTGTCGCCAATAAGACTGCTAATGTTATCGTAATTTCTAGCATACCTGCTTCACCAGCTACAATACGCGAGAAGGTAACCATCGGTGTAAAAAATGGAACGTAAGAACTTACAACAACGATAGTACTATTCGGATCACTTAATGATTTAATACTAATGAAGAATGCAGCCATAATTAAAATCATTACCGGGAAAGATACAGCTTGTAAATCCTCCGTCTTAGACACGACAGCTCCAGCAGCAGCATACATCATTGCATAAAGTAAATATCCCGTAATGAAATAAACAAGAAACATGCTTACAACCTTTGCATCTAATTTCGTAAAGTCAATTGGAATACCAAATAGTGAGGCACTTTCTAAATCGACCCAACCTAACAAATATGGAATAAGATAACCACACGCCAATATGACAAGTTGCAATAAAGCCGTTGAAACAACCGCTAAAATTTTCGCATACATCATCGTAAGAGGTTTCACTTTCGGAAGCATTACTTCCATTACACGTGACGCCTTCTCAGATGCGATATTCATTGCGATTGTATTTCCGAACGCTACAATAAACATATATAAAGCAAATGTAAAGAAATAGGCAATTCCGAAAGAAGATGTACGATCTTTTATCGCTTCTTGCTTTACTTGAATTTCTGTTTGTAATTGCTGTGCAATTTCTGGTGAAACATTATTTTTGGCAATTGTCACCATCGTATATTGTTGCTTTAAATATCCTGCCATAATTGCAGAAGTTGCTTGGCTTGGAAATCCATTATACATATATGTAATCGATGGAGCCCCACCCTTTTCCGTCACATGGAATAGACCATCTAAATCGCCTTCTTCTACTTGCTTATGCAGTTTATCAAAATCATCCTTTGAACCAAGTGTTATTTTTGCTGATGGCAATAGCTTATTTAGCTCATCTTTTTGTACTTTATATGTGGAACTCTCTACTACAACTGCAATTTTATCTTTATCCTTATTTTTATCATCGCCTGAAGTAAAATGATTAAATGCAAAAATCCCAAACACAACTAAAAATAAAATGGCACTCGTAATTAATGATTTTTTAGATAAAAATGCTTCCCTAAAATAAAATGAAAATACGTGAGAAAATTTACGCATCGTTATTTCGCCCTCTCTACAAAGATTTCATTTAACGTCGGCTCTAACATTTTGAATTGTCGTAAGCTAACACCTTGTTCTTGCAACTGTTGCAAAATCTTGAGAGCTTCCGCATCGTCTTGTACTTTCACATAAAGAAGGCCTTGTTGTTTTTCATACGATACATGTATAGCCTCTAATCCCTTTTCATTCTCTACTGTATCTTCAATCGTTAAATTACGGAAACCGTATTCTTTCTTAATATCACTTAGCTGTCCTTTGACGACTGCTTCACCTTTTTTCAAAATACATACATGTTGGCAAAAAGCCTCTACTTGTTCCATACGATGACTTGATAAAATAATCGTCTTTCCGCTCTGTACTTGTTCTTCAATAATACTAGCTAACATCCCGGCATTAACTGGATCAAGGCCGCTGAATGGTTCATCTAAAATGAGAAGTTCCGGATTATGAAGAAGAGCAGCAATTAATTGGATTTTTTGCTGATTCCCTTTTGAAAGCTCTCCAGCCGTTTTAAATTTATATTCTGGTATCGCTAAACGCTCTAACCAATGATCAATAGCGTGATCTACTTCTTTCTTCGACATTCCTTCTAATCTACCAAAATATCGCAGCTGATCTATTACTCTACTTTTTGTATATAAACCTCTTTCTTCTGGTAAATACCCAATTGTTACGCCACTATCCCCAAATGCTTTTCCATCCCACGTAATCGTACCTTCATTAGGCGTTAATAATCCGAGAAGCATTTTGATTGTTGTTGTTTTCCCTGCACCATTTCGTCCAAGTAATCCTAGTACTTCACCTTTTGGTAACGAAATTTGCAAACCGTTAACTGCTTTTGATTCCCCAAATTGTTTCGTTAAGTTTTGAATTTGTAAACTCAAAGTATAAAGCCTCCCCTTTAGTATCATTCGTACTCTCTTTCAAAGACTATGTTTATTCAAGAAAAAATATAGCACTACACTTCATCCTCTTATATGTAAACACCGTCATTAATCCATCATTTGTTCTATTTAGTTAAAATTGTAAATAACAAAACTCTTTTTGTCAATTATAATTGTCATTCCGACAATAAAACTTGTCAAAATAACTATTATTATTTTACTCATCTTTCTAATATAGGACATACTACTATATATACAAAAGACAATATGCAAATGTTCATATAAAAATATTATATTTTAATATATAATATAAAATGATTTTCTAACATCAAGGAGGGTACATATGAAGATGAAGAGGGGCATTACCACTCTATTATCTGTAGCGGTTCTATCTACATCACTTGTAGCATGTTCAGGAACACCAGAGAAAACAGTGGCGAAAGAAGAGAAAGTAAAATTAACAGAACAGCAATTAATGGCTGATTTATGGTATCAAACAGCTGGCGAAACGAAAGCACTTTACTACCAAGGGTACAATATCGGTCAATTAAAGCTTGATGCAGTTCTTGCAAAAGGGACAGAGAAAAAACCTGCTATCGTACTTGATTTAGACGAAACTGTTTTAGATAACAGTCCTCATCAAGCAATGAGCGTAAAAACAGGCAAAGGCTATCCTTACAAATGGGATGATTGGATTAATAAAGCTGAGGCTGAAGCCCTTCCAGGCGCAATTGATTTCTTAAAATATACAGAGTCTAAAGGTGTAGATATTTACTACATCTCAAATCGTAAAACGAACCAACTAGATGCAACAATTAAAAATCTTGAGCGTGTAGGTGCTCCTCAAGCAACGAAAGAACATATATTACTACAAGATCCGAAAGAAAAAGGAAAAGAAAAACGCCGTGAACTCGTTTCTCAAACTCATGATATTGTCTTATTCTTCGGTGATAACTTATCTGATTTCACAGGTTTTGATGGAAAATCTGTAAAAGATCGTAACCAAACAGTAGAAGATTCAAAAGCACAATTTGGTGAGAAATTCATTATTTTCCCGAATCCAATGTATGGCGATTGGGAAGGCGCTTTATATGATTATGATTTCAAAAAATCAGATGCAGAAAAAGATAAAATCCGTCGCGACAACTTAAAATCATTTGAAGTAAAATAAAAGAGGATGGCATTCGCCATCCTCTTTATTTTACTTTCTCTGTTAAAGGCAAGATAAACACTTCCACACGTCTATTCTTTGCCTTTCCTTCTTGTGTATCGTTTGGAGCAATTGAACGGTATTCTCCGTATCCAATCGCACTAAATTTTTCTGGTTGTAATTCTTTATTTTGCAGTAATACTTGCATAAAATTAACTGCCCGCTGCGTACTTAATTCCCAATTCGACGCAAACTGCGCATTGGCAATAGGGACATTATCCGTATGACCCGATACTGTAATTTCACGAGGTGACGCTGAAACAAGTAAGCTAGACATCTCTTTCGCAATCCCTAAAGATTCTAATTTCACATCTGCTTTCCCCGAATCAAACAGTATATTTTCTAATATTGTCACCATTAATCCCTTTTCAGTTAATTTAGTTTGAAAAGAAGAGGATAATTGTTTTTCATTAATATATTGATCAATCTTTTTTTGTAATGCTTTCAATTCATCCATCTCTTTTTTTTCTTTAGCTCTAGCTTCTTCTTGTTTTTTTGCTTGTTCTGCCTCAAGGCTACTTGCTGATAATTCTTTTTCCTCATTTGGCTTTTGATCACTTAAAAATTCTTTGTTACCTGTTCCCCCAGCTAATTCACTTCGAAAAGCAACTGCCATCTGTTTAAACTTCGCAGCATCTATACTACTCATTGCGAATAAAACGATAAACAATGCAAATAACAACGTTAACATATCAGAATATGGAATTAACCACGTTTCATCGATATGCTCATCATGTTTTTTCTTTTTGCCTCTTCTATTTTTCTTACTCCGCATTTTTTTCTGCTCCTTTTTCTAGCTTTTTACGCTCAGTTGCAGAAAGTGCACCTAAAATGCGGTTCTTCATAATAAACGGATATGTACCTTCTTGTAACATTAATAAACAATCAATGATTAAACGTTTTTTCTCAATTTCAGCTGAAGATTTTTGCTTTAACTTATTTGCAAATGGATGCCATAATACATAACCTGAAAAAATACCAAAAATCGTTGCAATAAACGCACCCGAAATAGCATGACCTAACTTTTCAATATCAGTTAAGTTACCAAGCGCAGCTACAAGACCGATAACAGCACCTAAAACTCCTAATGTCGGTGCATACGTACCAGCTTGTGAAAAAATAGCAGCTCCCTTTGCATGTCTTTCTTCAATTGCCTCTAATTCAGATTCCAAAATCTGCTCTAAATCTTCTGCGGATACGCCATCAATCACAAATTTCATACCGCGCAAAAGAAATTCATCTTGAATTTTGTCTAATTGTTGCTCTAAAGACAAAATACCGTATTTTCTACTTTCAGATGTCCAATGAACAAATAATTCTAGCAACTGTTCATAACTTAAATCCTTTTTATTTGAACCAAAAAGAACTTTAAATAGTTTTGGAACCCTTTTTAGTTGATTCATCGGAAATGCAATACATACTGCAGCAAATGTACCGATAAAAATAATTAATGCTGCGGCAGGATTTAATAAGGATGTTACGTCAGCGCCCTTGACGACCATCCCTACTACCACTGCTAAAAATCCTAAAACAAGTCCAATAATTGTTGCAAAATCCATTCCCATTCACTCCTAGTCTATACAAGAAGTTCTTTATTCTCGATAATCGCTACATCTTCTTATGTATATATATTACATAAAAAATGCAATTCATGAAAGATAAGAAATGAATTATATAAAAAAATACTACAAATTCACACATTTTCTGACATTTTCTTTGCATTTCTATTACGTTATGACTCTTATATTCCTTTTCCAACAAACTAGACTTATAATAAAAAAACGATACACATTTTATTAAGAAGGGACTGTGATTACAAGGCATTATGAAAAAGATAATAATTATTTCTGCCACTACTATTGTAATCGGTATCACATCTTTCACTTACTTTGGTTCTAAATCACCACTACATAATGAAGCGAAAGCTGTCGAAAGTCAAAAACATACTAACCACCCAAAAGAAGAGATTCCTGCTTTTCCAAAAGCTGATCATAATGCAAAGAAAATAGACAATGACTTTTCAGTTGTAACAAATCCAAAATCTAATCTTGTCTTAATTAATAAACATCGAAAACTACCAGATGGATACATTCCTGAAGACTTAACGAGACCAAACGTACCATTTGCTAGTCCAAAAGATAAAGAAAAAACATTGCTACGCAAAGATGCTGCAGAGGCACTTGAAAACATGTTCAAAGCTGCGAAAAAAGAAGGGCTTGATCTTACAGCTGTATCTGGTTATCGTTCATACAAACGCCAAAAATCGTTGCATGATACATACGTTAGACGTCAAGGAAAAGCTGAGGCTAATTCAGTAAGCGCAATTCCTGGTACGAGTGAACACCAAACGGGTTTAGCAATGGATATTAGTTCAAAAACAGCTAAATTTCAATTAGAGCCTATCTTCGGAGAGACAGCAGAAGGAAAATGGGTCGCGGAACACGCTCATGAATTCGGCTTTGTCATTCGTTACTTAGAAGATAAAACAGATACAACAGAATATGCATATGAACCATGGCACTTACGCTACGTTGGTAATCCATACGCTACATACCTATATAAACATCACTTAACATTAGAAGAAGCGATGGAAGACAAAAAATAAGAGAGCAAATTGCTCTCTTATTTTTCTTTCACTCTATCATTGTAGTAATTTCTTCTTCCATTCTTCAGGCCATGGTTCGCCTCTTCCTGTTTTTTTCGACGCTTGAACCATCATTCCACGACCTACTAAACAAACCTCTCCTTCTGCATTCTTCACCATATAATGTAGATCTAAAGAAGAGTTCCCAACCGATCCTGCCTTTACATACACCTTCAACTGTTCATCAAAATATATTTGCTTAATAAAATTACATTGTAAATCCGCAACAACAATCATCGTTTCTGATGATGCATGTGTCCACTCTTGCATAAATCCAAGTTCTTTAAACAACGCGATACGAGCTTCTTCAAAATAAGTAAAAGCAACGACATTATTTACATGTCCAAACATATCTACTTCACCAAAACGAACCTTTACAGGATTGTAAAATGAAAAACCACTTTCCCATTTCTCGAAGTCTTCAATATAAGAAATTCTCTTCAACGCTATCTCCCCTTCCTACTCAAAAAAAAAACAGAATAAACTGAAAAATACAGTTATAAATATTGCCCCTTCAAAATGAAGAGGCAATATTTATTAATAGTTATTATCGCTACCAAAGAAATCTTTGAACGATTGAATTGTTGTATCACGGTTTAATGCCGCAATTGAAGTTGTTAAAGGAATACCCTTCGGACATGATTGCACACAGTTTTGAGAGTTACCACAGTTTGCTAGTCCTCCATCTCCCATAATTGCACGTAAGCGATCTGCTTTATGCATTTCACCCGTTGGATGTGAGTTGAATAAACGAGCTTGTGATAACGGCGCTGGTCCAATAAAGTCAGACTTACTGTTTACGTTTGGACATGATTCTAAGCAAACACCACATGTCATACATTTTGAAAGCTCATAAGCCCATTGACGCTTTTTCTCAGGCATTCTTGGTCCTGGACCTAAGTCATACGTACCATCAATTGGAATCCAAGCTTTAACGCGTTTTAGAGCATTAAACATGCGACTGCGGTCAACTTGTAAATCACGTACAACTGGGAATGTCTTCATCGGCTTTAAGCGAATTGGCTGTTCTAATTGGTCAATAAGAGCCGTACATGATTGACGTGGCTTTCCGTTAATAACCATCGAACATGCACCGCATACTTCCTCTAAACAGTTCATATCCCATGCAATCGGAGTTGTTTGGTTTCCTTTTGAATCAACAGGATTACGACGAATTTCCATAAGCGCCGAAATAATATTCATATTAGGACGATATGGAATTTCAAACTCTTGGTCAAACTCTTGTGCATCTGGTCCATCTTGTCTCGTAATGATGAGGCGGATTGTTTTCTCAGACATGTTGTTTATCCCCCTTCTCTTCACCCTTAGCAGCTACATCATGTTTTGAAGAATAATCACGTTTACGTGGTTTAATTAATGAAACATCAACGTCTTCGTAATGGAATGCTGGTGCATTTCCTTCTCCTTCAAATTTTGCCATAGTAGTTTTTAAGAAGTTTGCATCATCACGATTTGGGAATTCAGGTTTGTAATGCGCCCCGCGGCTCTCATTACGGTTATATGCGCCAATTGTAATAACACGTGCTAACTCAAACATATTTGCAAGTTGACGTGTAAATGAAGCACCTTGGTTACTCCATCTCGCTGTATCGTTAATGTTAATACGTTTGTAACGATCCATTAACTCTTCAATTTTCGCATCTGTTTCTAATAACTTTTTATTTTCACGAACTACTGTAACGTTATCTGTCATCCATTCTCCAAGCTCTTTATGAAGAACATATGCATTTTCATTACCATCCATCGTTAAAATATTGTTAAATTTTTCTGTTTCGATTAATTCATTTTGCTCATATACAGTAGATGAAACAGCATCTGATGATTTAGAAAGACCTTTCATATATTCAATTGCGTTTGGTCCTGCTACCATACCACCGTAAATTGCTGATAATAGTGAGTTTGCACCAAGGCGGTTACCACCGTGCATAGAATAATCACACTCACCTGCTGCAAATAAACCTGGAATACTAGTCATTTGCTTATAGTCAACCCATAGTCCACCCATTGAATAGTGAACAGCTGGGAAGATTTTCATTGGTAGTTTACGAGGATCATCCCCTGTAAATTTCTCATAGATTTCAATAATTCCACCAAGTTTAATATCTAGTTCTTTCGGATCTTTATGAGAAAGATCTAAGTACACCATGTTTTCACCGTTAATACCTAGTTTTTGCTCTACGCAAACATCAAAGATTTCACGCGTTGCGATATCACGAGGTACAAGGTTTCCGTAAGCCGGATATTTTTCTTCTAAGAAGTACCATGGTTTACCATCTTTATATGTCCAAACACGTCCACCTTCACCACGTGCAGATTCACTCATAAGACGTAATTTATCGTCTCCAGGAATTGCCGTTGGGTGAATTTGAATGAACTCACCATTTGCATAATATGCGCCTTGTTGATATACAGCAGAAGCTGCTGTACCTGTATTAATAATGGAGTTTGTTGATTTTCCGAAAATGATACCAGGGCCCCCTGTTGCCATAATCACGGCATCTGCTCCGAAACTTTTAATCTCCATAGTTTGTAAGTCTTGTGCAACGATTCCTCGGCACACACCTTCATCATCAACAACAGCTCGTAAGAAATCCCAACCTTCATATTTCGTTACAAGT
This sequence comes from Bacillus sp. 22475, assembly GCF_052044835.1. Lineage (NCBI taxonomy): Bacteria > Bacillati > Bacillota > Bacilli > Caryophanales > Bacillaceae > Bacillus > Bacillus sp. 22475. The sequence continues at coordinate 526,830 of NZ_JBQENW010000002.1, forward strand.
CCTGCTACTTCGTGACGACGTACTTGCTCATCTAATGCGTAAAGTAATTGCTGTCCAGTTGTTGCACCAGCAAATGCTGTACGGTGATGTTGCGTTCCACCAAATCGACGGAAATCAAGAAGTCCTTCTTCCGTACGGTTGAACATAACACCCATACGGTCCATTAAATGAATGATACCAGGTGCTGCTTCACACATTGCTTTAACTGGTGGTTGGTTCGCTAAGAAGTCCCCACCATAAATTGTATCGTCAAAGTGGATCCATGGAGAATCCCCTTCACCTTTCGTATTTACGGCACCGTTAATTCCGCCCTGAGCACATACAGAATGTGAACGTTTTACTGGTACTAAAGAAAACAGTTCAACATTTACTCCTGCTTCTGCCGCTTTAATCGTTGCCATTAAGCCAGCCAAGCCACCGCCGACTACTATAAGTTTCCCTTTCATGCTCTCCCACTCCTTACTGATTTGCTAGCTGTGGATCGATGAACGCTAATAATGCACTCACACCTACATAAGATAGACCTAAGAAAATAGCTAATGTTACATAAGTAGAGATTCTTTGTGAACGTGGAGATACTGTAATTCCCCAGCTGATGCAGAATGTCCATAGTCCATTTGCAAAGTGGAAAATTGTTGAAACAACACCAACTAAGTAGAATGCAAACATAGCTGGATTGTTTAAAATATCTGCCATCATATCATAGTTTACCTCTTTACCTAACATTGCTTGAATACGAGTTTCCCAGACGTGCCAAGAAATGAAAATCAGCGTAACGATACCTGAAATTCTTTGGAAAACGAACATCCAGTTACGGAAATAACCGTAAGAAACCGCATTGTTCTTAGCTGTAAATGCAATATATAAGCCATATATAGCATGGTACAGTATCGGTAAAAAGATGATGAAAATTTCTAGCGCATACCGGAATGGAAGGAGCTCCATAAAGCCTGCAGCTTTGTTAAAAGCCTCTGCTCCTCTTGTTGCAAAGTTGTTTACAATTAGATGTTGCGTCAAAAAGACACCAACCGGGATGACCCCCATTAATGAGTGCCACTTACGAAACGTATACTCGCGGCCTTTCATGTCCCCATTACCCCCTTGAATGTTTGACTGCTGTTTTCAGATTAATTTATAACAATAATGTTTTTTCACTATTGGCATAAGAAAAACTGAAAAAATTATTCGAAATATTTCAGCATAATTTGATAACAAGTTCATTTTACCCCTATTTTTGTCGAAGCGTCAAGAAAACGTATACATAATTTGCATATAATTTGCCAATTCTTTTTTTCTTCTTAGATATTCAGATTTCCCTAAAGAAAAATCTGTTTTTATAAATGAAAAATGTTATATAATAATCCCTATAGAAAGAGGGGAATATTGTGAGTAAAAATACAATCGATATAACATCTTTAGAAGATGTTTCATTGAACGCCTTCGCTTATGAATTGCTACGTGAAGAATTACTACCTGATTTAATCGGCAACGATTTAGATGGTATTTTATACTGGTCTGGTAGAAACCTTGCAAGAAAATATCCGCTAGAAACAATTGAAGAAGTCATTCAGTTCTTTGAAAAAGCTGGCTGGGGCACTTTAAGCATTATTGAACATAAGCGTCGTGAAATGCAGTTCCAACTTAAAGGCACACTCATTGCAGAACGTCAAAAACAAAAACGACATTCTTCTTATCAACTAGAAGCTGGATTCATCGCTGAACAAATTCAAAAGCAACGGAACGTCGTTGCAGAGTCATACGAAGAAAAGAAAAAACGTTCTGACTCTATTACATTTCTTGTAAAATGGGATATAAAAGATCTCATTGAAGTGTAAGCATTACCTACAGTCAACTAGACATATCAGTTTAGTTGACTTTTTTGTATTTTCATTCAGATGCATTTATTTTAAATCTTCAGAAATTATACCAAAAAACAGAAGACGTTGTAAACTACAACGTCTTCTTATCTGTTAAATACGTATAAATCGTCTCCGCGACATTTTTCGGCATACTCGCTTCGACAAAATCCTCTATAGAAGCTTCTTTCATCTTCTTTAATGAACCAAAATGTTTTAACAATACCTTTTTCCGTTTATCACCTATTCCTGGAATGTCATCCAATGCTGATTGAATGACAGATTTCCCATGTAATTGACGATGGAATGTAATCGCAAATCGATGCACCTCATCTTGAATACGCTGCAATAAATAAAATTCTTGGCTATTTCTCTCAAGCATCACAGGTTCCGGTGGGTCCCCAATAATTAAATGGGAGGTTTTATGTTTATCATCTTTCACAAGACCTGCCATCGGAATATATAATCCGAGCTCATTCTCTAGAATATCACTTGCAGCCGCTAGATGGCCTTTTCCTCCATCAATAATAATCAAATCAGGTAAAGGTGAATTTTCTTTAAGTGCCCTTGTATAACGGCGCCTCACAACTTCTCTCATAGACTCATAATCGTCTGGTCCTTGAACCGTTTTAATTTTATATTTTCGATACTCTTTCTTCGCCGGTTTCCCATCGATAAAAGCAATCATTGCAGAAACAGGATTTGTTCCTTGAATATTTGAGTTATCAAACGCTTCAATACGATACGGCGTTTCAATCCCAAGCTGCTTCCCTAAATGATCTACTGCTTTAATCGTTCGTTCTTCATCACGTTCAATTAAGTAAAACTTCTCTTCAAGAGCAATTTTTGCGTTTTTATTTGCTAATTCTACAAGGTCTTTTTTCTTACCACGTTTCGGCTGTGTCGCTTCTACTTCTAAAAAGCGCTCTACTAATTCCGAGTCTATACTTCCTGGAACGACAATTTCCTTCGGCTTAAAATGACTACTGTTTTCATAAAATTGGCCGATAAACGTTAAAAAGCCCTCTTCTGGTTCATCGTAAATTGGAAACATAGAAACATCACGTTCAATTAGCTTTCCTTTTCGAACGAAGAAAACTTGAACACACATCCATCCTTTATCCACTGCATATCCAAACACATCACGATCCACTAAGTCACTCATAATCATCTTTTGTTTCTCCATAATCGCATCAATATGAGCAATTTGATCACGCAACTCTTTTGCACGTTCAAACTCTAGTTTCTCTGAGGCCTCATACATTTTTACTTCTAATTCTGAACGAACTTCTTTATGTCCACCATTTAAAAACTTAATAATTTCATCTACAATTTCTTTATTTTGTTCTTCCGTCACTTCTTTCACACACGGCGCTAAGCATTGACCCATATGATAATACAAACAAACTTTATCTGGCATATTCGTACATTTCCGAAGTGGATACATACGATCTAGCAGTTTTTTCGTTTCATGAGCAGATTGTGCATTTGGATAAGGACCAAAATACTTTCCTTTATCCTTTTTTACATTTCGAGTAATGAGTAAACGCGGTTGCTTCTCCGCCGTAATTTTAATAAAAGGATATGTTTTATCATCTTTTAATTGAATATTATATTTCGGATCATATTTTTTAATTAGATTTAACTCTAAAATAAGTGCTTCTAAATTCGAAGAGGTTACAATATATTCAAAATCAACAATTTCTCCTACAAGCCGCAGTGTTTTCCCATCATGTGAACCAGTAAAGTACGAGCGCACACGATTTTTAAGCACTTTTGCCTTTCCAACATATATAACCGTTCCTTGCTTATCTTTCATCAAATAACAACCAGGTTGATCTGGTAAAATAGCCAACTTCTCTTTCAAATGTTCGTGCACTCGTCTCCCTCCATTTCTACATACTTAGCATCTTTATTTTCCCTTGAAAACATACTATGCTCAAACACCCAACATACGTTCTTTTATTGTAACGGAAAGACTGTAAAAAAGAAAATAAAAAAAGCTACCAACTGGTAGCTTTTTTATTTTAGAAATGTTTAGAAACTAATTCTACTAACGCTTCTTTCGGTTTGTAACCTAACGTTTGATCAACTACTTTACCGTCTTTTAATACGAAAAGAGCTGGAATGCTCATTACTTCGAATTGACGAGCAGTTTCTTGGTTCTCATCAACATCTACTTTTACTACTTTTACTTTTTCGCCTAGTTCTGCATCGATTTCCTCTAATACAGGAGCGATCATTTTACAAGGTCCACACCAAGGTGCCCAGAAATCTAATAATACAACACCTTCGCTAGTTTCAGCTGCGAAGCTTTGGTCATTTGCGTTTACAATTGCCATTTTATTTCCTCCTTCAAGTATATTCTACCAAGAGTATATCATTAACTTATATACGTGGCGAATAATATGTATCGTTATGTATTGTAACAAAAAAATGTTCCTTTATACTATATAAAAATATGGATTAAATACTAAAAAGATGAGAGACAGGGGATCTCTCACCTTTTTCTATATATAGGGGTACTTCACTTGGAACTCAAGGGTACTTAAATCATGAATGTACTTTTAACTTTTTAAACTCTTCTGTTAAAAGAGGTACAACTTCGAACAAGTCACCAACAATACCGTAGTCAGCTACTTTGAAGATACTTGCTTCTGGATCTTTATTAATCGCAACGATTATTTTTGAGTTAGACATACCTGCTAAATGCTGAATCGCACCAGAAATACCACATGCAATGTATAGGTCTGGCGTAACAACTTTACCAGTTTGACCAATTTGTAATGAGTACTCACAGTATTCAGCGTCACAAGCACCACGAGATGCCCCAACAGCGCCGCCTAGTACGTCAGCTAACTCTTTTAATGGTTTAAATCCTTCTTCACTCTTCACACCGCGTCCGCCAGCGATAATAACTTTCGCTTCAGAAAGATCCACACCTTCTGCTGTTTTACGGACAACATCCTGAATAATTGTACGTAAATCTTTCACATCAACTGTAATAGAAGATACGTCACCGCTGCGAGACTCATCTTTTTCCAGAGTTGCAATGTTATTTGGACGCACTGTCGCAAATAAGATGCCGTCTGTTACAATCTTCTTCTCGAATGCTTTACCAGAGTAAATTGGACGAGTGAAGATAACATTTCCACCTTCAACCTCTAAAGCAGTTACGTCAGAAACTAAACCAGCTTCAAGCTTCGCTGCTAATTTTGGTGATAAATCTTTACCAAGTGCCGTATGTCCAAAGACAATACCTTCTGGATTTTCTTCAGCATGTACAGCTAAAAACGCTTGTGCATAACCATCAGATGTATATGATTTTAATTTATCATTTTCAACTGTCACAACGCGATCTGCACCGTAATGAATCAATTCATTTGCAAAAGAGGCAACGCTGTCTCCAATTAGAAGACCTACTACTTCACCGCCTTCTGCAATTGTTTTTGCTGCTGCTACCGCTTCAAACGAAACGTTACGTAGCGATCCATCACGAACTTCACCCATTACTAATACTTTACGAGCCATAGATTTTCCCTCCTGCATATATAATTTCGTATTTTATTAGATTACTTTCGCTTCTGTATGGAGCAACGATACAAGTTCTTTTACTTGATCTTGCAGCTCGCCTTGTAACACTTTTCCTGCATCTTTCTTAGGAGGCAAATAGATTTCAATTGTTTTTGTCTTTGCTTCCACATCATCTTCTTCTAAATCTAAATCATCTAATTCTAATTCTTCTAGCGGCTTTTTCTTCGCTTTCATAATACCTGGAAGCGATGGATAACGCGGTTCATTTAAACCTTGCTGTGCTGTTACTAAAACTGGTAATGAAGTTGCAATCACTTCTGTATCACCTTCAACATCACGCTCAATCTTCACATTTGTACCGTCAATTTCAAGTTTTGTAATTGTCGTTACATACGGAATATTTAACGCTTCAGCTACGCGTGGTCCTACTTGTCCAGATGCACCATCAATTGCAACGTTTCCGCCTAAAATTAAATCTGCATCTTTATCTTTTAAATATTCAGCAAGCACTTTTGCTGTCGTGAACTGGTCACCATTTTCTACATCATCTTCAATATTAATTAATACAGCTTTATCACAGCCCATTGCTAATGCAGTACGAAGTTCTTTCTCACTATCTTCGCCACCAACTGTTACAACTGTAACTTCTCCACCTTGTGCGTCTCTTACTTGAATTGCTTCTTCAATTGCATATTCATCGTAAGGGTTGATGATGAATTCCGCTTCGCCATCGTAAATTGCACCGTTTTTAATTACGATTTTTTCTTCTGTATCAAATGTTCGTTTCATGAGTACGTAGATGTTCATTCCATTTACCCCCTTGTTTTTCAGAAAGATTCTATCAATTTTAATTTTCTGTTAATTTATATTAAAAAAATAATTGAACTACCTGCCACTAAATGAAGGTTTACGCTTTTCTAAAAATGCAGCTACACCTTCTCTTCCATCTTCACTCGTAAATACTTCACCAAAAATCTGTGATTCACGTTGTACACCTTCATAGTAATGAGACGATTTTGTCGTTTGCAATAACTCTAGTACAGCACGAGTTGTTGCTGGACTTTTTCCAGCAATTTGTTTTGCAACTTTAAGCGTATCATCTAAAAGAGATTCTTCAGAGAACAATCCGTTAACAAGTCCCCACTTTAATGCTTCTGCACCAGTAATTGGTGTACTTGTTAACATCATTTCACAAGCTTTCGCTTTCCCAACATAACGTGGTAAGCGCTGTGTACCTGCAAAGCCAGGAATTAATCCAAGTGTTAATTCAGGTAAACCAAGTTTTGCACTTTCAGTTGCAAAGCGCATGTGGCAAGACATAGCAAACTCAAGGCCGCCGCCCAGTGCCGCTCCATGAATTGCCGCAATAACTGGTTTTGAACATTTTTCAACACGCTCAAACGTAACTTGTCCAAGCTGTGCTAATTCTGTTGCTTGCTTCGCTTCAGTAACAGATGTAAATTCTTTAATATCTGCTCCCGCTGAGAAGAAACGTCCTTCACCGTGAATAACAACAACACGAATGTTATCATCCTTTTCCACTTGATCAATTAATTCAGTAACGTCATGCATAACTTGTGAAGACATCGCATTCGCTGGTGCGTGATTTAATGTCGCCACCGCGATATGATCTTCAACTCTTACAGATAGGAATTTCAACATGATCCCTCCCATTATTGACGATAACCACAAGCTGCAATAAGTAGCCCATGTACCGTTTTTGAAAGTGCGACCAGATCATACTTATGATCGCTCATTACCCAATTGGTCACAACTTCATCTACTGTTCCAAAGATCATTTGTCTTGCCACGCGAACATTTAAATCTGCTTGAAATTCACCTTGTTTTATACCCGTCTCTAAAATCTCATCCATAACTTGTAAGTAGCCTTTTAATACTTCATTTATTTTAAGGCGCAAGTCTTGATTGGACTGCCTCAGCTCTAATTGCGTAACGATAGCAAGAGGATCATTTTGCGACAACAGCAAGAAGTGCGTTTCTACCAACATGAATAACTTCGATACAGCGCTTTCAATTCCTGCTGTTTTTTGACGAATTGTTTCGACAAATTCTCCCATCTTCTCTTGGAATAAGGATATTAATATATCTTCTTTATTTTTAAAATATAAATAAATCGTGCCATCAGCTACCCCAGCTTGCTTTGCGATTTTAGAAACTTGCGCTTGGTGGTACCCATTCTCCGCAATCACAATGACTGCCGCATCAATAATTTGATTGTATTTCGGTCTATTTTTCTTCACTTTACTGTCCCCTTCAAGAAGATGACTGAATGAATAGTCATTCATATTCTTATAATACTGACTATTTAGAAAAGTGTCAATCCTATTTTTTCAAAAAGAAAGGGCCTTAGCCCGTTTGCTCATCCTCATTCTTTCTCTTCTCTTCATCTATTAGAACACGGCGCAAAATTTTCCCTACTGTCGTTTTCGGCAATTCATCTCTAAACTCATATACTTTCGGCACTTTATAAGCCGCTAAATATTTACGTGCAAACTGATTTAATTCTTCCTCAGAGCATTCCGTACCTTCTTTTAACACAACAAATGCTTTAACTGTCTCTCCTCGGTACGGATCTGGAACTCCAATTGTCACTACTTCTTGCACTTTTTCATGCTCATATAATACTTCTTCAACTTCACGAGGATACACATTAAATCCACTCGCGACAATCATATCTTTCTTGCGATCTTTTACATAGAAAAATCCATCTTCATCCATGTAGCCAACATCACCTGTATGGAGCCAGCCATCTTGCAATACAGCCGCTGTTTCCTCTGGCTTATTCCAATATCCTTTCATAATTTGAGGGCCTTTCACTACAATTTCACCTATTTCTCCTGGCGGTAATGCCTCACCAGTTTCAAGCGACATAATGATTGCTTCTGTATCTGGCCACGGAACTCCGATGCTACCTGGCACTCGCTTTTCCCATAAAAAATTACTATGTGTAACCGGAGAGGATTCTGTTAAACCATATCCCTCTACTAGTTTACCACCTGTAACTGTTTCGAACTTTTCCTGTACTTCTACTGGCAGTGGTGCTGATCCACTAATACAAGCACGAATAGAAGAAATATCGTATTCTTTTAAAAGCGGACTATTTAAAAGAGCGATATAAATAGTTGGTGCCCCTGGAAACAATGTCACTTTATGCTTCTTAATCGCTTCAAAAACCATTTTCATATCAAACTTTGGAATAAGGACCATTTTATATCCTTGCATAACACTCAAATTCATAACAGCCGTCATGCCGTACACGTGGAAAAATGGAAGAACCCCAAGAACGACTTCTTCTCCTTCTTTGCAATTATATAACCATTGAACTCCCATTAACGTGTTAGAGACGAGGTTTTTATGCGTTAACATAACTCCTTTCGGAAAACCGGTTGTTCCTCCTGTGTACTGTAAAAGAGCTAGATCATTTTCAGGATCACAAGGCACCTCAACATTCGTATTCACTTCTTTTTCTACTGAATTCCAAAGATGAATCGTTTCACTCTCTGATACTTTCACAACTAAATTCGACTGTTTTTTCTGCACAAATGGATACAATAGATTTTTAGGGAATGGTAAAAAGTCTGCAATACGAGTTACGATAATATGCTCAATTTTTGTAGCAGATTGAACATTCGTTACTCTTGGAAACACTAAATCGAGACAAAGAATTACTTTTGCTCCCGAGTCATGAAGCTGATATTCTAATTCCCTTTCTGTATACAGTGGATTGGTTTGTACTACGATACCTCCCGCAAGTAATGTACCGTAATAACCAATTACAGCTTGCGGACAATTCGGCAACATAATAGCAACTCGATCACCCTTTTCCACACCGAGCTTTTGAAGATAATTTGCAAACCGCTTCACCTTATCATGGAAGTCCGAAAACGTAATATCCTTCCCTAAAAAGTGAAGCGCTTTCTTTTCTGGGTAGCGAGAAGCCATCTGTTCTACATATCTATGAAGCGGCTGAATATCATAAGAAATCGTACTAGGAATTTCCTCTGGATAATTTTTCAACCATGGTTTTTCCACCTTCATTCCCCCTTCAAATACATAAAAAATAAATGAATGTTCATTCATGATGGTTATTTTCATTATATTATAGTCACCATAACGTTACAATCATAATATTCTGACTTTTATATAACTATGCTTTACTTCATTAACTTCTTATTATATGTAGAAACTCTCCTAATCTTAAGAGAGTTATGGCTTAGCTCAATCTTATTATCGTTAACACTGCTCCTGGAGTAGTTGTTGATAATGTTGCGACAGCTAACAAACCAAATAATTGTAAGCTAATAGCATCTCCTGCTGCAAGAGTTGTAATAATTGTTGCACTAAATGATGTGGTTGCTACCGCAGGAGCATTGATCGTCCCAGCAAGTGCCCCTCCATTAATTGTAATCCGTGAACTGACTAATAATGAAGCCGTTATATTAATTGTATATGAAATATAATAATTACCAGCATTTGCAACCGTAAATACTGTGTTTCCACCAGAAACAGTAATTCCTGGACCGATGTTTTGATTATTTGGAAGCGGGACATTCGTTCCACCAAGAACTACCGATATCGCTGTTCCCGACGTATTATTTGCAAATGCATATGTCGCCGTGATACTTGTACCTGTAGCCCCGGTTGAGCCTGTTGCTCCTGTTATTCCTGTCGCTCCTGTTATTCCTGTCGCTCCTGTTGGACCCGTTGGACCCGTTGCTCCTGTTATTCCTGCCGCTCCCGTTGGACCTGTTGCTCCTGTTATTCCTGTCGCTCCCGTTGGACCTGTTGAGCCTGTTGCTCCTGTTATTCCTGTCGCTCCTGTTGGACCTGTTGAGCCTGTCGCTCCCGTTGGGCCTGTTGAACCTGTCGCTCCTGTTGGGCCTGTTGAACCCGTTGCTCCTGTTATTCCCGTCGCTCCTGTTATTCCCGTCGCTCCCGTTGGACCTGTTGAACCCGTTGCTCCTGTTATTCCTGTCGCTCCTGTTGGACCCGTTGCTCCCGTTGGACCTGTTGAACCCGTTGCTCCTGTTATTCCTGTCGCTCCTGTTGGACCCGTTGCTCCCGTTGGACCTGTTGAGCCTGTTGGGCCTGTTGAACCCGTTGCTCCTGTTATTCCCGTCGCTCCCGTTGGACCTGTTGAACCCGTTGCTCCTGTTATTCCTGTCGCTCCTGTTGGACCTGTTGAGCCTGTCGCTCCCGTTGGGCCTGTTGAACCTGTCGCTCCTGTTGGGCCTGTTGGGCCTGTTGAACCTGTCGCTCCCGTTGGACCTGTTGAACCTGTTGAACCTGTCGCTCCCGTTGAACCTGTTGAACCTGTTGAACCTGTTGAACCTGTTGAACCTGTCGCTCCCGTTGGACCTGTTGAGCCTGTCGCTCCTGTTGCTCCCGTCGGACCTGTTGAACCTGTCGCTCCCGTTGGACCTGTTGAACCTGTTGCTCCTGTTGGACCAAGCTTAGGGACTGTCCCATCACAACTAAAACAACACGAATCAACATGTACACCATTTCGATTATTACAACTACAATATCCATTTGTGTTATTGAGCCATGAAGACATGTTGATCCCTTCCTTCAAATTCAATCTTATAAGTACAAGTAAGAAATTAAAAAACATTTATCAAATTAGACCGAAAGCTTTATTCAGTGGCGATAAATATAGATTTATCCCGTACATTCTAATAATTATTACATGCGATACTATCTCCTTTTGCTTGTACTTTCGCCTCTCTGGTTAAATGAAATTCCTTTTCTAAATTCTTCATACACATATGGATTTTAATCTTACATAAAAATATCCGTATAATTCGTTATTTTTCATCAAAATTTTAAAAATATAATTACGAATAAAAAACTTATTTTGGGACAGAAGATGAAGAAAATTCTTAGTATTTTCATGGTTGTTCTTCGATTCCCTGTTGAATGTAGACAGCAAAAAGAGGAGAAAATGGTAACTACGACAGACGATAAAAAGCAAGCTATAACAATTAAACATGCTGAATGGGAAATAAAATTAGATAAACCAGCAAAAAAAGTTGCTGTACTTGGAGCGCCTTATTTCTTATGGTTGATGAGGAAGAGTAGGAAGAAAGTTAATTAAAAGACGGCTTCATATATGTGAAGCCGTCTTTTCCTATTATGGCAGAAAATTAATATAGGCTTTGTACATAATATATATAACAAGTGAATACATGATTATATTAAATACACTTCGTTTTAAAGTTAACTTTCTCTTTAATTTCTTATCTTGTAATCTCAATTCTATTCCATTTGCTATTTTCAACCTACCTACTATTTGAAATAACTCTCTGTAATCATCAGCATTTCCCAATAATACGTATTCCTTATCATTTTTATACTTTATATGCAGAAACTCGCTTCCACCTTTACGGTCTAATATTGTTTTCATATAAGCTACTTCATTCAATACACATACCTTTAAATCAACTTCATTATAATAACGATCCATAAAAAACACATACAACCGTTTATTTGTAACGATTAACACATTATTAATACCGAAGTTCATTGCAAGAACGCCTACCCCTAATGTCATGGCTGTGCCTGTCTGCCAATTTTTCACATGATGATTTTCGGCAAGCATACTATATAAAATCTCTTCGCTTCCCTGTAACTCTTCTTGTACAACCTCATAACAACGTTTCATTAAAATTGTTTTGGTTACAGCTTCTTTTGTACGATCTATTTTCGTTTTATCTATTTTCTCATCATTTCTATAATCATCTACAAAATTATCGCTATACTGTAAGTTATTTAATTCCTGAAGTAACTTTTCTTTATTCATTCCTTTTCCCCCCCAACAGCTTCTTCAATTTCTTTCTCCCTCTTGACAGCCTGCTATATACCGTATCTCGTGTCATACCGAATTCAAGCGCTATTTCTTGTACGCTATATTCATCTAAATACCTTTTTATAAAAATTTTCTTATCTTCTTCATTCAATTCTTTAATTAAAACGTAAAAATTATAATCTCTCTCTTCTTTTGTTAAATTGACATTTTTTCTATCTTCATATCTTTCTTGCTGAAACTCTTGTAATTGATAAGCCTTATTACTTTTTCGTTTATAATCAATGGCTTTAAACTTAGCGACAGATATAAGCCAGTTTCTAAACTTCCCACGATTTTCATCATAACTACTAATGTTGTACCAAACGATTAATAAAATATCGTCAACACATTCATCCACTAACACCTTACTCTGTGCCGTATCTAAAATACTATGAACTACCTTATAAATTAAATCTCCATATCGATCAATTGCTGTATGTAATGCTAACATATCTTGTTTTCGAAGACCTTCTACTATTTCGATATCCTTCACCCTTATCACCACTCTTTATCCCATTCTTTATTCATTATATATACGAATGGGCACATTCGTTTCCTGACACTTTTACAAATATTTTCTAATTGTTTTCATATTGTAGCAATGCTTAATTAATTATTTCTTGTGGAACAGGGATTATATTATCTCTCACGAATTTAATCTATGAACAAAAATAGGAGGGATAACTATGTACCAAACAATTGAAGGCTTTTTACAATCATGGACATACGAGGCTGAGTCTACTCAGAAAATGCTTGATTCATTAACCGATGCATCTTTATCACAGGAAATTGCACCTGGGCACTGGACGTTAGGTAGAGTTGCTTGGCACATCGTGACAGCAGTTCCTATTATACTATCTGGCACAGGGCTAAAGTTTGAAGGAGAAACGAAAGATTATCCTGTTCCAACTTCTGCAAAAACAATTGCAGATGAATACCGTAAAGTGAACGCGGCTTTTGTTAAAACACTTCAAAGTAAATGGACTGATAAAGACTTAGCTACTATTAACGACTTCTTTGGTCGCCCTATGCCGAATTCTATATTTTTAATGACACTTATTAATCATCAAAATCACCATCGCGGGCAAATGACGGTTTTAATGCGACAAGCCGGCTTAACAGTTCCTGGTGTGTACGGTCCCGCAAAAGAAGAGTGGGCTGCGGCTGGAATGGAAGCTCCTAAAATGTAACGACAAAAAAGACAAGGTGTTTACACATCTTGTCTTTTTCTGTAACTTGTTTCATGTGAAACTATTTTTTGTTAAATGGTTGTTTTATGGAAAAAACAAGTTAAAATAAATACATATTATGAGGAGGGGCAACCAAATTGAATAAAAAAAACAAAAAAATAACTATGGGAACTCTTTTACTAACTTCTATTATTGGAGTTATTAGTGTATCTCTTTATTTCACCTATTATGGTACCCCTTGGGGGAAACAAACAGCAATTACGGAATCAAAAGAATATATTACAAAATACTTCGATTTAGATGCGGCAGTCAAAAATACTTCTTACGATGCTAAAATGAATAGCTATGCGATCTCCTTTGAAACAAGTCGAGACGGAGAGTTTACTATCGAATATAAAAGTCCTAATAACTTTAACATTTCTCCAGAAGTGCAAGAGTATTTAAGTAAACACTATAAATTTACAAAGTAGTACCGAAGCATACATATACAAAAAAGAGTTGGTGTAACTGAAGTGACCCCTAAAAGTTAGACACGGTTATTTCATTAGGCAGCTTGATAAAAGTGAGTCCGGTATTGTACCGGGCTCATTTTTAATTTTGCCTTA